>DATLEZ010000039.1:0-29637 GCA_035525055.1 Acidimicrobiia bacterium
AGTTCGGGAAGCTGCCAAGCGAGTCCTCGGTCAGCGGCACTTCGACGTGCAGGTCATCGGGGCAATGACGCTCCATCGTGGAATGGTGGCGGAGATGAAGACCGGCGAAGGCAAGACCCTCGTCTCGACGATGCCTGCCTATCTGAACGCCCTCAACGGCAAAGGCGTCCACATCGTCACGGTCAACGACTACCTGGCCTCTCGCGACGCTGACTGGATGGGCGCCATTCATCGCTTCCTCGGTCTCAAGGTCGGGTTGATTCAAACCACGATGACCCCAACCGAGCGGCAGCCGGCCTACGGGGCCGACATCACCTACGGCACCAACAATGAGTTTGGCTTCGACTACCTCCGGGACAACATGGCCCAGCGCGCCGCCGATCGAGTCCAGAGAGGCCACGCTTTTGCCATCGTCGACGAGGTCGACTCGATTCTCATCGATGAAGCTCGAACGCCTCTCATCATCAGTGGCCGTCTGGGCGACTCCGCCCGCTGGTACAAGGACTTCGCCCGGATCGTGGATCGTTTACGGAAGGACGAGCACTACGAAGTGGATGAGGCCAAACGCCAGGTGATCACCACTGAAGAAGGTGTGAGCCGGGTCGAGGAGATCCTCGGGATCGAGAACCTCTACGACCACGCGGCGGTGGATTTCGTCCATCACCTCGAGTCGGCATTGCGAGCCAAAGAGCTCTACCACAAGGATGTCGAATATCTGGTCGATGCCGGTGAGGTGAAAATCGTCGACGAGTTCACCGGACGTGTTCTCGAGGGTCGCCGCTACTCCGAGGGCCTTCATCAGGCCATCGAGGCCAAGGAGGGCGTCAAGATCAAAGAGGAAAATCAGACACTCGCCACCATCACGCTCCAGAACTACTTCCGTCTCTACGAAAAGCTGGCGGGCATGACCGGCACCGCCGAAACCGAGGCCGCCGAGCTCGCCCAGATCTACGGTGTGGAAGTCCTCGTCATACCTACCAATCAGCCGGTCAACCGGGCGGATCAACCGGATCTGATCTACAAGACCGAGGATGCCAAGTTCGATGCGGTGGTCGAAGACGTCGTCCAGCGTCACGAGGCCGGTCAGCCGGTCCTCTTGGGTACGGTCTCGATCGAGAAGTCCGAACGGCTAGCCCGACTCCTCACCAAGCGGGGCATTCGGCACGAAGTGCTCAACGCCAAGCTTCACGCCCGCGAGGCGGAGATCATTGCCCAGGCCGGCCGGCCCGGCGCGGTCACCGTGGCAACCAACATGGCCGGTCGCGGAGTCGACATCATGCTGGGCGGCAATCCCGAGGGTATGGCCAAGGTCGAGTTAAAGCGCCAGCGGGTCGCCCTCGATGCCCCCGACTACGACGCGAAGCTTCTCGAGCTGACACGCAAGTACGCCGAGGAGATCATCCCCGACAAAGAGAAGGTCAAGTCGGCGGGGGGTCTTTATGTCGTCGGAACCGAGAGGCACGAGTCACGTCGAATCGACAACCAGCTTCGGGGGCGTTCCGGGCGCCAGGGCGACGAGGGAGAGTCCAGGTTCTATCTGTCGCTGGGGGACGACCTCATGAGACGGTTCCAGGGGGAACGAGTCTCGGGACTGATGGACCGCATGCGCATCCCCGACGATGTGCCGATCGAGGCAGGGATGGTGACAAAGGCCATAGAGCGGGCTCAGCGCACCGTGGAATCCCAGAACTTCGAGATTCGCAAGAACGTCCTGAAGTACGACGAGGTGATGAACCGCCAGCGTGAAGTCATTTACGAGTGGCGCGAGAATCTGCTGGACGCGTCCGGCGACGATCTCATAGGCGAGTGGATCGACAAGGTCATCGGCGACACGGTCGAATCGGTCCTGACCGAAGAAGTCTCACCTTCGGAGTGGGACTGGGAGTTGCTCAACAAGGAGCTCGGTCAGTTCTACAAAGCCAACCTCAACCGCGATGAGTTCGATCGCCTCAATGTCGAGGAGATCGTGGAGGTTGCAATCGAACAGGCGCGATCCGCTTATGCCGAGCGCGAGAAGGAACTGACTCCCGAAGTGTTGCGCCAGTATGAACGCCAGATCGCCCTCTACGTGATCGACAATAAGTGGCGGGAGCACCTTTCCGAGATGGATTACCTGCGGTCCGGCATCGGCCTGCGGGCGATGGGCCAACGCGACCCTCTGGTTGAGTACCAGCGGGAGGGGTTCATTCTCTTCAGCGAACTGGTCGATGCCGTGAAGCGAGACTCGATAAAGCATCTCTTTCACGTTCAGGCGCCAGAAGCCGCACCACCGGTGCGACGGCCCGAGGTCCCGGGACCGGTGGGACGCCCTCAGCAGGCGGTTGCCAAGGGCGATGTGGGTCGCAACGATCCTTGTCCGTGCGGTAGCGGGAAGAAGTACAAGCGCTGTCACGGCGCTTAGTCCCGACCCCGTACGGCAGGTACGCTTTCTCCTTATGACCAGCCAGACCACCGATCCGCGCTCTGCCATCGCCGACCTGCGGTCGCGCCTATCCGAGGCCCGGAGGTTCCTTTGACCTCGACAGCAAATCGTCGGAGCTCGTCGAGCTGAAGGAGCAAGCCTCCGCCCCCGATCTGTGGACTGATCCCGAGAAGGGCCGGAAGGTGACCCGGCGACTCGCTCAGGTCGAAGGAACTTTGTCCCGCGTTGGCCGTCTCATCACCGGCCTCGACGATGCCGAGGTTCTTCTCGAGCTGGCCGACGAGGCCGACGACGCAGCTACGCGTTCTGAGGTGGATGCCGAGCTGGCGAAAATCGAAAAGGATCTCGCCGGACTGGAGCGAGAGTCCCTGTTCTATGACGAGTACGACGATCACCCCGCGATCGTGTCGGTCCACGCAGGGGCAGGGGGAGTCGATGCCCAGGATTGGGCCGAGATTCTCGCCCGGATGTACCAGCGCTACCTGTCCGATGCCGGTTTCAACGTGACGATCGAGGACATCACCGAAGGTGACGAAGCCGGGGTGAAGTCGGTCACGATGACCGTTCGTGGTGATCATGCCTACGGGATTCTGGAAGGGGAGCGGGGAGTTCATCGTCTTGTTCGAATCAGCCCGTTTGACTCGAACGCCAGACGGCAGACTTCGTTTGCCGGGGTCGATGTGGTTCCGGAGCTGTCGGATGCCGAGGCCCTTGAGATCAACCCCGACGACCTGCGGATCGACACCTACCGGTCGCAGGGAGCCGGCGGTCAACACGTGAACAAGACCGACTCGGCCGTTCGCCTGACCCATCTACCGAGCGGACTGGTGGTGGCGGTCCAGAACGAGCGGAGTCAACTCCAAAACAAGGCGCGGGCGATGGCGATCCTCAAGGCTCGTCTCCACGAGCTCGCCCGAGTGCAACGCCTGGCTGACATCGACGAGATTCGGGGCGAACAGGGTGAGGCCGCCTGGGGCCGCCAGATACGCAGCTATGTCATGCAGCCTTATCAAATGGTGAAGGATCTGCGCACTGATGTCGAGGTGGGAAACATCCAGGGTGTTCTCGACGGCGACCTCGACCCTTTCGTCGACGGTTACCTGCGTTGGCGGCGAGGAAGATACGAAAGGCAGTAAGAGGGTGGTACGTGGTACGTCCCAGGAAGGTTCTACGTAATACGTTCTACGTCGAACCTGCGGCGATCACCTCAGACGCGTTCGGACGTAAAACGTAGAACATGAAACGCTCTTCCACGTACCACGTACCACGGCAAGGTTCCGTTTGTTGGGAGTGCTGGGGTACCCTTGGCCGATTCCGGGTCCTCTGTTTTCGACCCATGACCATTAGGACATGTTCGGGTTTCAATGATCAGACTTCGAGAAGTAACCAAGGTCTATGAAGGCGGCACCGTGGCCGTCCGCGACATCTCTCTGGATATCCAGAAGGGGGAGTTTGTCTTTCTCGTCGGACCATCCGGCTCGGGTAAATCGACTCTCGTCCGCCTGCTTTTGCGTCAGGAGACAGTCACGAGGGGAACGATCTGGGTAGCCGGCAAGGACATCACCCAGCTCCCGGCCTGGAAGGTGCCGTTCTTGCGGAGGTCGGTGGGGACCGTTTTTCAGGATTTCAAGCTCCTTCCCAACAAGACGGTCGGCGAGAACGTCGCCTTTGCCCTCGAGGTATTGGGCCGCCCCCGAACTGTGATCGGCCCCCAGGTCGATCAAGTGCTGGAACTGGTTGGCCTCAGCGACAAGACCGATAGATATCCCCGTCAACTCTCCGGTGGTGAGCAACAGCGGGTTTCGATCGCCCGGGCGTTTGTCAATCGCCCGCCCATCCTCCTCGCCGACGAGCCGACAGGAAACCTCGATCCGGGCACATCGGTTGGGATCATGCGTCTTCTCGATCGCATCAACCGATCAGGCGCCACAATCGTCATGGCTACCCACGACCATGCCATCGTCGACGCAATGCAGCGACGGGTTGTCCAACTCGACGACGGCCGGATCATCAGAGACGAGCAGTCGGGTCGCTACGAGACCGATCAGATTCCCGTAATCGACACGGAACCGGTTCCGACGGGGGGTGACTCGTCATGAGTCGGTTTGCCTTCTTGATCAGGGAGGCCTTGATCAACCTTCGTCGGAACCTGCTGGTCGTCCTTGGGGCCGTTCTGGCGGTCTTCATCTCGCTGGCGCTGGCATTCGGAGCCCTGGTCGTGAATCAGCTCCTGCGCATCAACACCCTGGCGTGGCAGGACGGAGTCCACGTCATCGCATTCCTGAACGACGAGGGGAGCGATGGAGTTGCGACCGGATCTCATGACGCCTTATTGGCCGAAGTGCAGGGCTGGTCAGAGGTAGCCAACGCCTTCAAAGTCGACAAAGCACAAGCATGGGTCGAATACCAGGAGCTGTTCGCTGATCGGCCGGATTATCTCGACATCGACCCGAGCGTCCTGCCGGCTTCCGTGCGCATCGAACTCAACAACATCGATCTCTATCGCGATGTTCAGTTCCGGTTGGCGGATCAATCACAGCTCATCAAGCGCGTGGTCACGTTTGGTGAGCAGATAGAGCAGCTTTCTTCCTTATCGACCGTCCTCAACCTCCTAGGACTTGGGCTGGCCTTCGTCCTCGGGGTGTCCGCTGTGATTCTCATCGCCAACACCATCCGGATGGCCATCTACGCCCGCCGGGACGAGGTGGCGATCATGAAACTGGTCGGGGCCTCGAACTGGTTCGTCCGAATTCCGTTCATCCTCGAGGGGATGATCGAGGGTCTGGTGGGTGCCGGCCTGGCTGTCACGACGGTATGGGTCGCATCCCGCAATCTGAGGACGCTTGGTGAGACAATTGAGATCATCTCCTTTTCCATCTCCGATCGGTTCTTTGTGACCTGGGGAATTCTCTTTCTTCTGTTCGGTGCAGCGGCAGGTGTGCTGGGAAGCGTGCTGGGACTCAGCCGATATCTGCGAGACGACGAGGGGGGGCGACCGGTAGCGAGCGCCCGGCGGGTCCTCGAGCCGCTGTGAAGCCCGCACGGTTAACCGTGCTCCTCGTGGTGTTAGGCCTCCTCTGGGGTTCGGCGCCGGTTGTGGCACAAGATGCTGCGGCGACAGAGTTGCAGCAGATCCAACTCGAATTGGCCGAGCTCAATCGCGCCATCAAGGCCGCCCGCACCGAGGCGAGCGCCGTTGGTCAACAGGTTGCGGCGGCTCAAGCCAGCCTCGAAGCAGCCCTTTCGGTCTTCGATGCCGCGCAGACTCGGGTCGACGAGACCATCGCTCGGGTTCAGGACACCGAGCAGGCAGTTGCGGACCTGACAGTGCAACTGGCTGGCCTCGAGGCCGACCTCGCTCGAACGGAAATCGATCTGAGCAACACGGAGTCACGCCTTGAGGACCAGGCGGTCGCCATGTACATGGAGGCTTCGGCCATGCCTGCGATCGGCCTCTTCTCCCAGAAGGATGCCGTTTCCGCGGCAACAGTGATTGTCTACGCCGGAGACATCTTCGCCGAGAACGAGGACATCTTCACGGCCTTCGAGTTGCTGAAACGGGAAGAAGAACGCCAGCGTCAAGGGGTCGTTGACCGCAAGACCGAAGCCCAGGTTCAGCTGGTCAAGCTCGAAGCCGAAAAGGCGCAGCTAGAAGTCGAACGCAATCAAGCCAACGACGCCCTGGCAGCCGCCCAACAAGAAGCGGCCGTTGTCCAGTCCCTCCTCAACGAGATTCGGCGGAACATTTCCGCGGCCGAGGAACATAAGGACGGCCTCGAAGCTGACGCGGAGCGCCTGGAAGATGAAATCGCCCGTCTCCAAAGCAGCGAAGGTGAGGCTCCCGGGATTCTCGGCTGGCCCATCAACGGCCGGGTCAGTTCCCCCTTCGGTTATCGGATCCATCCGATTCTCGGTGTGCGCAAGCTCCACACTGGAATCGACATCAATGGTTCGACCGGAACCCCTATCTCGGCTTCGGCTGACGGAACGGTGATTCTGTCCCAAACATACGGTGGCTACGGGCGGGCGGTGGTTATCGACCATGGCGGGGGCATGGCAACCCTTTATGCCCACCAGTCGAGCATCGCAGTGTCGGTCGGCGAGGTCGTCACTCGTGGCGAAGTCATTGGCTACATCGGGTGCACTGGCAGTTGCACCGGTCCGCACCTGCATTTCGAAGTCCGCCTCAGCGGAGTTCCCGTCGACCCCATGCAGTACCTCGGCTGAGATTGCCATGGCAGAAAAGGACGACATCAAGGTCGTTGCGAGCAATCGCCGCGCTCGACACGACTACGAAATTCTCGATCAGGTCGAGGCCGGCCTGGTCTTGGAAGGATCGGAGGTAAAGAGCCTGCGGGAGGGCAAGGCGCAACTCAAGGACAGCTTCGCCCACATTCGCGATGGCGAAGCGTTCCTGATCGGGGCCTACATCGCGCCGTACGACTTCTCCCGCGGTGGTGGGCATGACCCCGAGCGCACCAGGAAGTTGCTCTTGAGTCGGCGGGAGATCGATCGTCTCGGGGCGAGGGTGGCCGAGCAGGGCTTGACATTGATTCCCCTGGATCTTCATTTCCGCTCGGGAAGGGTCAAGGTCAACCTCGGACTGGCCCGCGGCAAGAACACCATCGACAAACGCGACACGCTGAAAGAGCGAGACCAAACGCGCGAGATCGAACGAGCGATGAAAAGACGCAGGCAGTAGGCAGTAGGCAGAAAGAGCCGATGTCGGGTCTGGCTGCCTACTGACTACTGAAGGCTGCCTACTAAGCTTTGCCTTACCCATGGGGGTGAAATGGTCTCGACGTTGAGTTTTACGGCGTCGGAAGCGAGCCGAGGTCTCCGGATCCTCGTTAAAGAGCCGGGAAAAAACACAAGTGCCGAAGACAACTTCGCACTGGCTGCCTAACTAAATAGCAGCCCGTCCGCCCGGTGGGTGTCCGCCTCGCCGGAATCGGGCGCCGCAATGCGGAATGCGTCCTCCGGGTTCCGGGACCGGGGGGCAAAGATCAACTCCGGATAAGTCGAAGGGAAGCCCGCCGTTGGGGTCCCATCGAACGAAAAGCTCGCCGACGGCTGCGCTCGGAGATGCCGACGCCAACGGTTCAGCGGACCCGGGTTCGACCCCCGGCACCTCCAAGAGCGTTTGGGAAACCGAACGTTCCTGGAGCTCCATGGTTTTCGCGCATCAAACCGCGGCCCCCGGGCCGCGGTTGATGCGCGAAAGGGGCTTTGGCTCCCAAATCTGGTAACTGGCGCTCGGTCCAAACGTAATTCGGTCACTGAATCCCGGTACTCGGTTGCCAGTGACCGAATTTGCCATAACGCGGTCGCCACTGACCAAATTTCTGCAAAGCAGGCTAGAGGAGCCTCAGTTGGTTCCGGTCGGGCGCTTCGGTCTTCTGTTGGCGCGGTTTGGGGTGGCGCTCCGGATACATTTCCTCGTATTGCTGGAGCAAGTCGGCCGAGTCCTCCTTGAGCCAATCGAGGAAGTGCTGTCGCATGCCTCGGAGGTGAAGCTTGACGGGGTGCCATGACTCGGCGCCGGCCTCGCGGGCTGCCCTCTTGACGGCCTCGACCTGGTCGGGGCGGTCTGAAATACCTGGAAGCAAGGGCGCCATCATGACCCCGCCGGGAACTCCGGCCGCTCGCAACTTGGCAAGTGCTTCGAGTCGCTTTCTCGGGTGGGCTGCCCCGGGTTCGGTCCGCCGCCAAACGTCTTCGTCGACGGTCGCAACTGAGAAGGACACCGACACTTCGGCTCTCTTCGAGGCTTCGGTGATGAGAGCGATGTCGCGCAAGACGAGCGGAGACTTGGTGAGGATCGAGAACGGATTGTTGCGCTCAGCTAACACTTCGATGATCCCCTGGGTCAGCTTGTATTTGCCCTCGGCGGCCTGATAGGGATCGGTGTTGGTGCCCATGGCGATCGAATCGCCGGGCCATCGCCCCGGCATCGTCTCGGCTCTGACGAGGTCGACGGCATTCGTCTTGACGACGATCTGAGTGTCGAAGTCGGAACCCATGTTGAAGCCGAGGTAGTCGTGGGTAGGACGAGCAAAGCAGTTGTGACTGATGACGCCGTTGGCGATGAAGTCTCCGGTCGTAGTAGTTATGTCATACATCGGAAGGTCGAATCCCAACGCCTCGACTGATCTCACGTTCATGCCGGAGTTAGATTTCAAAGCCGTTCCAAGCAGACTTCGCTTTCGAGTAATCGCAGGGTCAACCAGCAGGAAGAATCGGAGGTGTTCACTCATTCCACCTCTAATTCGCACCGTTCTGACCCGGGATGGTCCCCGTTCAGGTTCGATCACCGAATCGAATCCAAACCGCCGGAGTAGATCTGTCACGGCGGCCAGGATGGTGTTGTCGGTGTTGGAGAATCTGAGGACGTCACAGCCGTGGCTTCCTTCGGCGTCAAAAAAACCGGCGAGGAAACCCAATCCCCATCCTTCTGACGCCTGGTCGGGCCATTCAATGATTGCTCGGATCAGGTCTACGGCCGCTTTGCGCGATGCTCGTATGGCGCGAATCTCTCGGTGCCTTTCGGTCGCCTCGGTGTAGAGAAACTCCTGTGTCTCGACGCCTAGTTCATGAAGGAACCTGCTCGTCCGTTCCAAGGCTTCCCCGTCCACCAGGGCCACACGGAATCGGTGGACGATGAACGACGTCCTGGCGGGTCTGGGGTATGAGTAGGTGCCCAAAGTGCCGTCGCCACGAATCATTCCGCACAGATATCCGCGTCGATAGTCGTCGTCGTGTTTTGCCGCCGGTCCGGTGGGGCCGAGCCCCAGGAGTCTGTTGTTTCTGGTCAGATGAGGGCGTTGGTCGGCTCCTTGCTGGCTTCCCGTCACATGTTTCCAGCCACGGTCTGTGAGGAACCGGTGGTCACCGCTGGCAACCATAACGAGGCCGTTCCCAGCGAGGATCCGATACGCGGGTTTGACGGTCGACCAATGGTCAAGGACCTCGGCTTCGACCAATCGGCGATAGTTGCCCTGGCGCTGGGTCCCGTAAACGCGGTCGCCGATCTTGACGCTTGCGATCGGCTTGGTCCGACCGTCGGCCATCAGTATCGGCGTCTCGCCTACAAGGCAGTAACTGCACGCATGGCTGCATCCTCGGTAGGCGTTGATCGAGTGGCCGAACCAAGGCGTGCCGGGGGGACTCTTGGTGATGATCGAGCGGGCTTCGACCTCGTGGAAGGTCAGCCCCCGGTACTCGCCCCTCCCGACCACGCGCTTGCTGGTTTCGAACAGGCCGTCCTGGGAGCTAGCTAACTGGCTCCAGCGAAACTCTCCAACCATCCTCCAAGGCTAGTCGAACGGGTGTTCGACTGCGGCGGTGGACAGGCCTGGAAGCGGAACGAAGTCGCGGGCGGTGGCGGCCAGTTCCTTACCGTTGGGGAAGGGGGGCCCGTATCCCAGAGTCCCGAGGGCGTGCGAGATCGAGTCCGGGTCCAGCCGCACCGGCACGACTCGTCCCGGAGACAGGTTGCGGAGGTGCCCGAGATACCAATCAATCAGCGGGTGGCCGAGGTGCTCGTCGACGAGGTAGAAGTCGGGCGGATCGGGTGGGTTGGAAGCTCCGATCGCCATCTCCAACTCATGATCCTGGCCCATCAAGCGCCGGGACCACTCCATCACCACCGGCGCCAGGGGGTCAACGTCGACAACCGTGTAGATCAGTCGATGACGAATTGCCCGCTCCCAGGTCGCCCGGGTCAGAACCGCGGCTTGCGACCAGGATTCGGGAAGTTCGCCCACAGCTTCGGCCGCCACGTTGGCGGCACCTTCGGCGAGGCGAACGATGGCGGACCTCGCACCCTCCGCCACTACCGCCACCATGGTCGACGACGACCTCATCCCGGCAACGGTAACGCACCACCTATCAGCAAATTGCGCCTATCTTCAGGCTGTGACCTCGATCTACGACAGTGACGATCTCACGGCGATAAGGGCGCAGACCCGCCGCTTCGTCGAGCAGGAAGTCCTCCCGAACGGTGATGCCTGGGAGGACGACGGCAAGGTTCCGCGCAGCGTCCTTCAGAAGATGGGCGAGATCGGGTTCTTCGGGCTGAGGGTTCCCGAGGACTATGGAGGTGTCGGTTTCGGCGCGCTGGCGTCGGTTGCTTTTGCCGAGGAACTCGGTCGATCAACCTACGGCGGATTCTCGATCACGGCCCTGGTCCACACCGACCTGGCGATGCCGTATCTCCTCAACTTCGGCTCCGACGACCAGAAGAAGCGCTGGCTTCCCGGCATGCTCACCGGCGAAACCCTCACTGCGATCGCTGTAACCGAGGCCGACGCCGGCTCCGATGTTGCATCTATCCGGACCAGGGCCCGTCCCGATGGGGATGGGTGGCGCCTCAACGGCTCGAAGATGTTCATCACCAATGGGGGAACGGCCGACCTCGTGTTCGTGGCAGCGCGGACCCACGCCGACGCCAAGGGATCGCGGGCTATATCCATCTTCGCTGTGCCACGAGACACGGGCGGCTTCTCAGTCAGTCGGGCGTTGCCGAAGATGGGCTGGCACTGCTCCGATACGGCGGAGCTGTCGTTCGCCGATTGCTGGATCCCTGATGACCATCTCATCGGGGAGCAGGACCGCGGCTTCTACTACATCATGACCAACTTCCAGAACGAGCGCCTCGCCATCGCGGCTCAGGCGATCGGTGAAGCGAGTCGTGCCTTGGAGCTGACCGTCGAACACGTCCGTCAGCGGAAGGCGTTCGGGTCGCCCTTGTTCGACAAGCAGGTGGTTCGTCAGCGGCTGGCAATGCTGACCGCTCGTCTCGAGGCCGGCAGACAACTCGTGTATCACGCGGGCTGGCTGATGGAGCAGGGGGAGGACGCCGTCAAGGAGGTCTCGATGGTGAAGGCCTACGTCGGGGAGCTTGCCAACGAGGTCCTCTACGCGTGTGTCCAATTCCATGGCGGGATGGGATACATCAAGGAGACCGCGGTCGAGCGTCTCTACCGGGATGTTCGAATCCACTCGATCGGGGGCGGTGCGACCGAGGTGATGCTCGACGAGATCGCCAAACGTCTCTGATACCCGACATAGGAGTGGCGGAGCGTGTTATGGCGCGTCTCTTCGTAATTTGGCGGGTGGCTCCCGCAGAAACCGAAATCTGGTCCGAGAGTCCCGGAAACCGGGAGTGGGGCGCCAGGTTTCGTCTGACCCGGGACTGGTGCGCCAAATTTGCAGACGAGGGCGGCCGACGCTCTGTCCGTAGCCTTCGGTTAGGACTCACTTCTTCAGACGCACTCGTCCAGCTTCCTCTTCCTTGGGCTCTAGGGGATGCACGAAGAGGTCATACGCCATCCACAACGCCTGCGCCCACGGGTAGAACAGAATCGGGACGACGATCGTGACGCCGACGGCGGCCGGTGCTAGCCAATCCCAGGGAACTTCCGGCCAGGTTGCCAGGAGGAAGCCAGCGAAGGTCAGTAGGAAAGCGACGATGGCAAAGGCGGTATTGAAGGTGACCGCCCCGACCCAGTAGCCGGGCTCTCGCATGAACTTATGGCCGCAAGACGGACAATGTGGTGCCAGCTTCCAGTAGCCGACAAATGCACCGCGAGCCCCGCAGTGGGGGCACCGCCGCCTAATCGCCCTGGATACGAGCTTCGAGAGAGGCGGTCGACCTGGGCCAATGTCGCGCCTGGGACTGAAGGTCATTCGGGTCAGGCTACGCGTTAGCGTTCGGAAGTGGATTCAACGTTCGAACGCATGCGGGTCGAGTACCGCAACCGTCCGCTGGATAGGGACGAACTTGACGACGACCCTGTCATCCAATTCACCCGATGGATGTCCGACGCCGAAAAGGCTGGCATCGAAGAGCCCAATGCCTTCGTTGTTGCGACGGCTGACGGTGACGGTCGCCCGTCTGCCCGCACGGTGTTGTTGAAAGGGGCCGGACCCGACGGATTCGACTTCTACACGAACTACCAGAGCCGCAAGGCCATCGAAATTGAAGGAAATCCGGTGGTGGCAGCCGTATTCCTATGGGTCCCTATCCGACGCCAGGTTCGGATCGAAGGGACCGTTTCGAAAGTCGACGCAGCTCTATCCGATGCCTACTTCGCATCGCGGCCACCCGAGTCCCGCCTGGCCTCGGCGGCTTCCCCGCAGAGCAAGGTTGTGGCCGACCGCGAGGAGCTGGAGGCGGCACTCGACAAGATTCGGGGCCGATATCCCGCCGGGGACGTGCCCCGGCCCGCCAACTGGGGCGGATACCGAATCAAGCCGCATACCTATGAGTTCTGGCAAGGACGCGAGGCCAGATTCCACGACCGCTTCCTGTATACGCGAGTCGGCGATCGATGGCAGATCGAACGTCTGGCGCCCTGACACTTACACTCGCAGAAATTGTGTCAGGGGATTAATTGAAGCTATCCATTCTCGGGTCGTCGGGGACCTACCCGGCTCCAGGACGACCCGCATCCGGCTATCTGGTCGAGCATGAAGGCACCAGGATCTGGTGCGATGCCGGGCCAGGCACTTTCCTGGCGCTTCCAATCGACAACCACCTGGTCGATGCAATCGTCCTTTCTCATGAGCATCCAGACCACTGTCTGGACCTGATTACCGCATTCCATGCCTTCCGCTACGGCGAAAGAACTCGCTCCCATGTCCCCGTGTACTGCCCATTGTCGGTATCAGAGAAGTTGCTTCGGTTCGTTGATGATCACCAGGATGGAGGGATGGCTGAGACCTTCGACTTCAACTCGGTCGACGATGGCGATCAGGTCATCGTGGGCGGAATAAAAATCTCCTTCCGCCGCTCTGATCATTCAGTGCCGACGGTTGCCACTCGCTGGCAGACGGATGGCCGGGTCATGGCATACAGCGCCGACACCGGTCCTGAAGGTGACTGGATGGGAGCAGCCGAGGGGGCCGACTTGTTCCTGTGCGAAGCGAGCTATCAGGGCACGCCCGGCATGAGCGACTATCCGTATCACTTAACGGCGGCCGAGGCCGGGCGAATTGCCCGGGAGGTGGGAGCAAAACACCTGATGCTGACGCACATCCCTCCCCATCTTGAGCCATCCCGTTCGGTGGCCGAGGCGGAAGTGCCATTCGATCGTCCGGTGGAGCTTGCCGTGCCGGGCGCCAGCAGGAAGGTTTGACCACATGACCCGCGAGCGCCCACGAGATGAGCTGAGGCCCCTAACGATGCGGTTGGGGTACACCGAGATGACCGCGGGATCGGTTTTGATCGAGATGGGCCGAACCAGGGTCCTTTGCACGGCTGCAGTGGAAGCCGACGTACCGCGCTGGATGCGGGACAGCGGCAAGGGGTGGGTGACCGCCGAGTACGGGATGCTCCCGGGTTCATCCAACGATCGAATCGGCCGTGACCAGTATCAGAAGGGGAGGGCTTTGGAGATTTCACGACTGATCGGGCGGGCCCTGCGGTCGGTGGTTGACCTGAAGGCGATGGGTGAGTGCATGGTCCGAGTGGACTGCGATGTGCTCCAGGCTGACGGGGGCACCCGTACAGCCGCAATCACCGGGGCCTGGGTGGCTCTGAATGATGCCTTCGAGGACGCCGTGGCCCGAGGAGTGATGGCCCGGAATCCGATGATCGACCACGTCGCGGCAATCTCGGTCGGGCTGGTCGAAGGCGAGCTGCTTCTGGATCTGGAGTACGAAGACGATGTCAAGGCCGAGGTCGACATGAACGTCGTCATGTCGGGTCGTGGCCTGCTCGTCGAGGTCCAGGGTACGGCGGAAGGTGCACCTTTCAGCCGCGGCGATCTCGACGCCATGCTCGACCTGGCGGGCAGCGGCATCGAACAACTGGTCGAAGCCCAACGGCAAGCGGTGGCTCCTTGAGTGGGCGGACAGCCATTCCCAGACTGGTCGTTGCTTCGAAGAATCCGGACAAGATCATCGAGATCGAGTCCGTGCTCGTGCGGGAAGGGCTGGTCGCGGAGATCGCCAGGGGCCTGTCGTGGCCTGATGTCGAAGAGACCGAACCAACCCTGGAAGGAAACGCTCTGCTGAAGGCGCGAGCCGTGGCCGCCGCCACCGGGCTGCCTGCCCTGGCCGACGACACCGGTTTGGAGGTCGCCGCCCTCGGTGGTGAGCCCGGGGTGCACACCGCCCGATTTGCCGGTCCCGGAGCCTCATACCACGACAATGTCGAGAAGATGCTGGCGGTCCTGGACGGAGTAGTCGATCGAAGGGCAACCTTCCGGTCGGTGGTTGCAGTGGTCTGGCCCGGTGGCGCCGAGGTGACCGCCGAGGGCCGCCTTGATGGAGCCATCGCAAAGCAAGCCCGCGGGAGATTCGGCTTCGGTTACGACCCTGTCTTCGAAGTCGCCGGCAAGACGCTCGCGGAAATGGGTCGGGAAGCCAAGGACACGGTGTCACATCGATCCCTGGCCCTGCGGGCACTGGCGGAGCTTCTCCGAAAGACCCGGCTTGGCGACAATCCTCTTGTCTAGGCCTGCCGACTAGGCCCCTTGTCTAGGGTGACCATTCAACCGGGGGGTCGAGCGCTGGTATGAAAAGTCCGACGACGCAAGGCTCCTATCTGCGCGGGGGAGTGTGGTTCCTGCACATCGGCCTCCCCTTGCTCGGGCTCTGGGTTCTCCTGGCTCGACCCGAAGTAGATGCCCACGTGCAGCACAACCCAACTCACTTCTGGCTGGTGGCCGGAGTGGCGGTGATCAACGCGGCGATCGCCACTCGAATTTCGGCCGAGGCTGCCCGTCGTGACGACGCCCGCCTCTTGCTCGTGGCGCTGGCGTTCCAGGTCAGCGCCGCGTTCATCGGATTGCACGCCCTCGCTACTCCCCAAGTGTTGCTGGACAGTGGCAATGTCGGCTTCACCCTGGCCAGCCCGGTCGGGCTGTTTTTGGCCTCGGCGGTCGCCGCGGCCTCGTCGCTCAACCTCGGCGAAAGGTCGGCGCGATGGATCGTCGGGCACCAGAGGGCGCTGCGCACCTCGGTTGTCGGAGCAGTGGTCCTCTGGGCATTCCTATCACTCAACCGCCTGCCACCACTCTCGGGTCTCGCTCCGGAAGAACTCGCCGGCACCTGGCTCGTTTGGCTGGCGGTCGTCACAGTCGTCTTCTTCGTCTGGAGCGCATACCGCTACTTCCAGCTTTACCGGCACCGGCCGTCGGCCGTGACCCTGGCGTTGATCACTGCTTTCGTGTTGCTGGCGGAGTCGATGGTGGCGGTGATCTTTTCCCGGGTGTGGCGCCTTTCATGGTGGGAATGGCACGTCCTGGCGTTGGTGGGATTCGGGTATTTGGGGTACGCCGCTTATCTGCAGTACCGCAAGGAAGGGCGCTCGGCTGGCCTGTTTGACGCCGTGGTGTTGGGAGAGACTGTGGCGCGAGTCCGGGACGAGTACCGCGATGCCTTGGAGCGAATGGTGGCGGCGATGTCTTCCTCGGAAACGTCGGATCGAAGGAACGCCGCAGAGCAGTTGGGCGAGGAACTCGGTCTGGGTGGCATTCAGGTCGACTTCTTGTTCCAGGCGGCTGAGGCGGTCGCAGCAGAGCGCCGTCACGGCGAGATGCTGGCGGCGCTGGTCGAAGTCGGGAGGCGGACCAAGGTCTCGGGCGAGGACCGGACTCTCGTCGAAGGAGCAGTAGAGACGATCGCTCGTGCCAGCGGATACGACATTCGCGTCTCATTGGTCCGACACCATGAGTGGCAGCCGATTGCCGTCCGATCGACCGCCAACGACCCGTGGCCACCACCGGGTGTCGAGGAGGTGTCGGGTGTGGTGAGAGCACCGATCGAGATAAAAGGTGAGGTGGCAGGAGTACTCGAGGCACGCGGGTCCGAGGAAATTCCACCTGCCGACCGTGCCCTTCTCGAATCCTTGGCTGGTCAGCTTTCCATCGCTCTGGAGAACCAGCGCCTCTATCGAGAGCTTCGGGGGCTGTTCGGGCGCTACACGTCACCCGAGGTCGCCACTGCCCTTCTGAGCGGCGCCACGAGGCTCGACCTCGGCGGCTCAGTGGCAGAAGTAACGGTCCTTTTCGCCGACCTCAAGGGGTTCACTTCGTTCAGCGAACGGGTTGCCCACCCCGAGGCAGTCGTTGATCTACTCAACCGGTACCTCTCGGCCGCCGTTCCGGTGGTTCGCCAGGAAGGCGGGACGGTCGACAAGTTCGTCGGAGACGCCATGATGGCGCTCTTCAATACCCCGGTTCTGCAGGCCGACCACGCCTTGCGGGCGGCCCGGGCTGCCCTCGGTATGCAAGCTGCGGTGGCAGGCCTCAAAGAGGGCTTGTCGTTCCGGATCGGTATCAACACCGGGTCGGTTCTGGTTGGCAATATCGGTAGCGAGGATCTTCGCAACTACACGGCGATCGGCGATGCTGTCAACGTCGCTTCGCGGTTGGAGACCATGGCCGAGCCGGGGGAGATCGTGGTGGGCCAGACGACGGCAGCGCTGATCCGGCATGTAGCCATGCTGGAACCCCTTGGCGAAACAGAGGTGAAGGGCCGGTCCGAGCCGGTCCTCGCTTATCGACTCGTCGGGCTCAACGAGCCGGGTGCCTAGGTCGGGACTTTCTCGGAGGCCGCCAAGAATCCAAAGAAGACTTCTTTCCAGCGATCGGCAGCATCGAAGTGCGGGCCATGCCCGGAGCCCTCGAAGATCTCAATCCGGGTCGAGCCTCCGTTGGCTGCGTACTTTTCGATGACGTCCCTTATTTGAGAGACCATCTTCTGGGAGGGAAGATCTCGGGTCCCGGACAGCCCGGGATCACTCCCATCTGACCGAGGGTGCCCATGTCCCGGGCGGATCCGTCGGCTATGACGATGTCGGCCGAACCGTGGGTCCACAACACCGGCGGTTTCGGGTTGATGTCGACGATTCCCGACCAGTTGGTGTACTTCCCGGTGAGAGCGTTGATGGTGCCTCGCACACCCGGGGCCATGCCCGGCCAGTTCTCGGAAGCGGTGAAGTCGCCGGGGTAGCCGTCGTCCCCGGTGGCCGACTTGAGGATCTCGGTCAACAGGATCTCCTCACGTTCGGGCGGTTCCCGATGAGCGGCGCTCCAGTACGAACTGTTCATCACATTCCGGGGAGAGAGCGGCGAGTCGCTGCTCCGGTCGCCATCGGCAAGGCGTTGGGCGAACTCGGGGTTGCCCGTCCCGCCTCCCGATCCGGCGTAGTCGGGACAACAAGGGGTCCCATCATCCTTGACCCCGCCGAACCCGTAGGGAGAAACCGGGTCGATGAACGTCAACGACGAAACGAGTGAGGGTCGGTCGATTGCGTATGACGCGATGGCGGCTCCGCCGGTCGACCATCCGACGAGGTGCACCGGCCGGTCTATGCCGAGGGCCTTGACCAGCGAATAGGCGTCGTCCGCCCAGTCGCGCAGTCCTCTGGTGGAGTCGATCGACTTGCGTTCGGTATCACCGAAACCGCGCATGTCCGGAGCGATGAACCGGTACCGTCGGGAGCACCAGACATGATGTGCTCGAAGAACCGGGCGGTTGCCAGGTTGCCGTGAATCATCACTATCGGGATGCCGTCCGCCGGCCCGCTCTCGAGGAACGCAACCTGAAGCCGATCAGTGTCCACCGAACGGCAGTTGACACCCGGTAAGTACGACATGTTTCCTTTCAGATCGACTGCGATCGACGGTAGCGCTGTATCCGCCAGTCGGGTCACCCGAACCCCGCTTCGATCGACGATGAAACAAAGGCTCCTTCTCGGGACACGCGGATCGGTATCGTGGCCGAATGCCTCGGTCCGTCATTGACGACGCGTTCGGCCACCACGTGTGGGCCGCCGTGCGGTTGATTGATGCGTGCCTGTCCCTCAGCCCGGATCAGTTGGAAACAGTGGTCCCTGGGACTTATGGCTCGATCCTCGACACGCAACGGCACGTTGTTGGGTCGGACTCCTGGTACCTGTTCACACTCAATGGTGACCGCAGTTTTCTCATCGACGAGGATCATGCGGATCTCTCTGAACTCCGTTCCGCGATGGAGCGCAACGGTCCTGGTTGGTCGCGGTTGCTGGCGCAGGGCCTCGATCCAGAGGCCGTTCTGGTCGAAAAAGACGATGACGACGGCTACCAGAAGCATGCTCCGATCGGTATTCGGCTCGCCCAGGCGATCCACCACGGAACCGACCATCGAAGCCAGATTTGCACCGCCCTCACGAACCTCGGTTTGCAGCCGCCTGCCATCGATGCGTGGGACTTCGGACTAGACGATGGCCGCGTGGCCGAAGTCTCGCCCCCGACGTGAGCCAGGGCCGGAGTGCAAACGCGACGAGCGCGTGTGAGTTGGCTTCAGGGGCAATGGTTAGAGCGGGAATGTGAACCGTTGGGACTTGGGGTAGTGACCGCCCGCCCCTAGCAAACGCTCCTGGAGTGAGTTCTCGAAGCCGTGGGATAGGTTTGCCATCGGATCACCGATTGGCCTCGAGGCGGCACCAGGCGTAGAGGGCGTCGTATACGAACATTCCTTTGTCGAGCAGGCGGTGGTCGTCGGCTTCAACCTCGAGACCTCCAATCCCGACGGCGAGCAGTCCCGGCCCGAGCGGGTCGGTATCGAGGTCTTCTGAGATGTCGGCGGCGTGAACTATCCGAGCGAGCCTTGCCAGGGCCGGCTCCGCACCCAGCCCGAACTCGTCGATGAGGACCTCGAAAGTGCACTTCGGTCCCCGGTGGGTGAACTGGGCGCCGGGGGAGTCAAACGAGTGGCCATCAAGGTCGGCCGCGGTTGCAAGAACCTGGTCTGCGGCCGCGAAAACGATCTCGGCTGCGGGATCGATGAACCGACGGATCAGCCACGGACAAGCAATCCGGTCGGTCTTGGGGCGGGCACGCGTAACCCACTTCATTCGGTGGTCTCCTTCCGGCTCGACAGGGGGATGGTCCGAAACCAGCCCCACAGGGTGAGGTCGTAGAGGCTCTTGAGGGCGCCGGCGATGATGAATGGGGCTCCGGCGGCGATAGTGACGGCGGCTCCTGCGAACAGAGGTCCAATGGGCCGGACGATGTATCGAGCAGTGTTGGTGTAGGCGATGGCGGCGGTTCTCTCTTCAGGCTCGACCAGGGTCATCACATATGCCTGACGGGTGGGAACGTCCATTTGTGACAGAGCTGACCTGGCCAACAGGAATCCGGCGGCGACCGGGAGATTGGGCGCAAAGGCGACCGCCGCCAGCAGCAAGTTGGACGGGAGGTGGGTGAAGACCATGGTGTTGAGCAGTCCCCATCGACGGGCTATCAGCGGCGCAGCCAGGAATGAAAGGGTCTGGATTGCTCCAATCGCGGCGAGGAGTCCTCCGACGCTGGCGGTGGTGGCATGGAACCGGTCGATCAGCCAGAAGGCGATGAAGGTTTGGACCACAAACCCTCCGGCGAACGCGTCTATCGCGAACAAGCCTGCAAGGCGGGTGACCGCCGGTCGTGACGGGCCTAGTGGCGCGGGTTTGCGCCCTTTGGTTGTCACCTCGACCAGCGGGCTCAATCGCCGGGCAATCACGATCCCCGTGGCGGCGATCGGTACCAGGAGCAGGAACCACGCCCGATCTGAGGGGGCCCCGTCCCACACCCGCCTTGTGACCTCTGGAAGGGCCGCTGCGAGCGCCCCCAACGATCCGGCGGCGGCAGCAATGGCGTTGTACCAGCCAAATCCGGCGGCCAGCGAGTCGGCTCTTAGGCGACCGGACAGCATCGACAGCTCCAGGGTTGTGAAAGGCCCGGACTCGATCACCTCGGCGGAGAGGGCGCCGGTCAGTGTCACCGCCACGAGTACCCAAAGCGGGGCGGTGCTGGCAAAGACCAGACCTACCACGCCAAGTAACAGATACATCAACTGGTAGGACCGCCGACGCCCGAAGCTATCCGCCCAGCGGCCGATGACCGTTTGGGCAATGACAGTGCCCGCCACCAACGATCCCAAGACCACGCCCACAGAGATTGACGAGAGTCCACGCTGGGCGAGCGTTGAAGCTAGGAGCACTGACCCGAGCCCATAGCTGAAGGCCCGCACTGCCTGCGCGGCCAGCAAGAACCGAACGTCGGGCTCGATCGACAGAGTTCAACCGACCCTGTCCAGGGCTTTGCTCATTCGCAACCGTGGTTTCATTAACATGGCGGGGACAAGGTAGTTGGTGTAACCGTGGTTGCAAAAACGAATTGGGTGTTCCTGGTGTATCAGCTTCCCCGCGTGCCCTCCACTCCGCGGATTTCGGTCTGGCGCAAGCTGAAGCGTCTTGGCGTTGCCCAGTTGGGCGACGGCCTCGTCGCGCTGCCATACGACGCATCGACCAAAGAGCAGCTTGAGTGGATTGCCAACGACATCACCGAAGCCGGGGGTGACGCCAGTATCTGGATCACCACCCCCACGGTGAGACGATTCGGGGAGAACCTTGCCCGGGTCCTCATGGCTGAAAGGGCGGAAGAGTATCGGGTGATTTCGGAGGAGGTCGCCGGGAGTCTGGCGTTCGGAACCGGGGAACGCACCCGGGTGCTGCGCCGCCGTCGGGCCGAGTACCGGCGGATCGACCGCCGCGACTACTACCCACCTGACGAGAAGGAAATGGCGCGAAACGCCCTGGACCGTCTCGCCGCCAGTTTGGAACCGGAGACAACACCTTGAGGTGGGCTACCCGCGCTGGCGTCCATGTCGACCGGGCTGCTTCTGCCTGGCTGATCCGTCGCTTCGTCGACCCGGAAGCGGAGTTCATTTTCGTTGACGACCCTGACGATGTTCCCGAGGACGCGACGCCATTCGACATGATCGGGGTTGACCTCACGCATCACGGTGACAGGGTTACGTTTGAGACGATTCTCGACCGTCACGGTCTCGATGACAAGATCCTTCACCAACTCGGGCGGATCATCCATGAAGCCGACATCGCCGACGATCTCTATGACGCCCCCGAAGCCCCGGGCCTCGACGCCCTCATCCGTGGCCTCTCGTTAACCGAGGAGGACGAAGACATAATCACCCTCACCCATCGGCTCTTCGATGGGCTCTACGCACTGCTCCACCGCCGCCACTCTGCCTAGTCGAATCGGTGTTGTTCCCGGTGCCCGAACATGCGCGCAGGGGCTGCCCGAACGGCTACAACCCCGTTGCCCGACACTCCCTCGCCAGTCATCTTCACAGTTGTGCTGGTCGGAACCGCACGTTTACGGCCGAGGTCGGCTCGCTTGCGCCGACCCGGTGGAGGCGGATCGGCGTACTGCCCGGGTTGTCGTACAGCCGGATGCCCTCTCCGAGGAGGATCGGTGCAATGTGTAGGTCGATTTCGTCGATCAGTCCCAGTTCGAGCATTTGCCGGCCGATGGTCGGCGAGAGCACTTCGAGGTTCTTCCCGCCAGCCGCCGCCAGCCCGATCCGGACGCCTTGGCCCGGCTGCAATTCAAGAACGTGACTCCGTCGGCCGGCGTCGCGTCCTCCGGGGTGGTGGGTGAGCACAAAGACTTGTCCTTCCCAGCCACCGCCGTACAGGTTGCTGGCGTCAGGGAAGGCGTCCCAACCGTCTCGACCCCCCAGCACGGCGCCCGTCGTCCTGACGTACTCCTCGATCAGACCTGGACGGGAAATGACACCGGACATCCAGTCCATCTCGTGGTTCGGCCCAGCCACGCACCCGTCCAGCGACATCGTGAAATGCCAGAGCACCTTTCCGCCCGCGATCTGCGGTTCGGTGTCGCTCATTCGATGCCTGCGTCGTGAGGCGGCTCGGGGGATCCGTCGGGCCAGGCGGTGACGCAGACGCGGTTCCCTGCCCGATCGGCGAGCGTCCGGTGCTCCTTGCTCTCCCAGACGACGCGACCGCCCGCGGCGAGCGCCGCCGCGAGCCTCGCTTCGAAGTGCTCGCGGGAGACTGATACGTCGATGTGCATCGCATGCCGCAACGACTTGGCCTCGTCGAGCGGCTGCATCCAGACCGTCGATCCGTGACCGAGGGGGTCGACGGCATTGTCTTCGGCCATCGGCGCATAGCCAAGCACGGCGCGCCAAAAGCCGACGTCCACCGCGTCCGGCTTCGAAGCGATTGCGAGCTGTACCTCCTGGACCGATGCGCGGTCTGCGGCCGCGCCCTGCGCCAATGCGACCTCCGAGACGGCCCGCGCCCGGTCTACATGCTGAGATTCGAGCCCCCATAAGTCGCGGGTCAACCGCACCGTGAGGGAGGCATCGACGATCGTCAGCAACGCCCCTGATCCCTCGAAGCCGTCGACCTCCGCAACGGCCGCGGCCAGCCGCGCCGCCTCGCCGATGGATCCGACCTTGAAGACGGCCGTCGCGCCACCGTGCAGCACAACCCAGTCGTCGACACCTTCGGCGACGAGGAATCCCTGCCAGCCTTCTTGGCTCACACCCGACCTCCTGCGCACACGTTATCTGAACCCCGTGCGCCGACTGTGCCGTGTCTAGCGGAAGGCTCAAAGCCCAGGTTCAAGACCTCGTGCTTGACGGTCGCAATAGTGCGGGCGGTGGGACTCGAACCCACATTGGGCGAACCCACCAGATCCTAAGTCAGTTCAGAGGGGTGTCGGGTCGTGTCGTCAGATGACGAAAAGTGCCTACTAGCAAGGGATTCGAGGGTTGCTGGTATCGGCTCGATACGTCTGGTAGCGACGAATATCAGGGTGAGTGTGGTCAGGATGTGGTCAGCCCACCAGCAGCCCATCACGGTGGTGCTGACGATCCCGCCGTGTCTGCTGGGTCAGGTCAGTGTCAGCCGGTGGTGTTTGGCGAGTTGGTGGACGATGTCAACCACCGACGTTTTTTGGTTTTCTGCGGCGATGCGAATGAGAGCGACCGCTGCGTAGAGGGCGTATTGCCAGTAGTCGTCGTTGCTCCACCACGCCACCTCATCGAGTAGGTCGGGTTCGAGCCCGCCTCGCAACGCGGCGCTGGTCAGGATGGCGAATTGGATCTTGCGGTTGTCGCGGCCGCGGAACTCGCATTCGGGGAGGTAGGTTTCCCGGAGGCCTTCGTAGGGGATCGGTTCATGGCGGGTGACGCTCGCAGTGTCGAGGGCGTCGGCGGCGAGGACCATGAACACTTCACCGGGAAAGGTGTTGTTCTTGGGGTGGAGGGGCGCTATCGAGACAATCAGCTGGTGCACGTCGGCACCGTCAGCCAGCCCTGACAGCAGCCTGGCGTAAAGCTTCGAGGCGATCCTCATCGCTGGGAATCCGCCGAGCCATAGGTCAGAATCTACGCCCCGCCGTTCACAGTTGGTCGACTCGGCTGGGCGTCCGACCACGCGGCGGCCGCGGCGTCGAGTTCTCGATCGGGACTGACATGACGCTGGTAGAGGGGGCCACACGGCGTTTCGGACAGCAACAGGCCAAGAGCCACCAAATCCGTCAGCTCCTGATGATCTCGGTACCCCGTGGCGAGGAAGCTGAACTCGTTCATGATCCCGATCACGCTCCGGTTGGCCGTCTTGGCCGTCGACCATTCCGGCGATCTCGGCCTCGATGAACCCAGCCGCGGCGCCGGCCGCCTCCCAGGACTGCTGCAGTGCAGCTGGGAACCGAGCCATCAGCGTTGTGGCCGGCGCCAGCGGCATCATGACCGGATAGAGAGTTTGCTCGTTGACCAGCAGGGCTACATGTGGTCTCCAGAAGAGCAGGTGCGATACCAGTTCCCAAGGAAAGTCGTCGGCTCGGAAACAGGGGGCATCACGGCCACTTTCACCCTGTCGAGCAGCTTCTTCGTTGCAAGCAGGCTGAACACCGCCACCAGTCTCGCATCGAGCCACCCAATGCGAACCCACGCCCGACCCCATCCCTCGAAGTGCCGATCTGCGCGGATCGTCAGGGTGTGGGTTACAGCCCACAAAGTAAGCTAAACGTCATGAGTGAGGCACCTGAAGTCACCATGACCAGCGTGGAGGATGCCGCCGCCCTCTGGCTCAAGGATCGACTGGTCGAGTATCGGGAGCTCCTGGCATACCTCCGCGACCATTGAACCGACCCTCCATCGAACTGGCGGTTGAATTCAACCGGGTCGTACGGGGAGAAGACGAGCAGTTCGATGAACCAGACGAGATAGACAGGGTGGCGCAGGCCCTGAGCTCCATCGAGGCAGTGGAAGAACCCACCGAAGCGGCGGCCGTGCTTGCCTACAGGGTGACTCGTGCCCAAGGCCTCGCCGAAGGCAATAAACGGACCGCCTTGTTACTCGCGCGGTGGGTCCTCGATCACAACGGGGTCGATGGCACCCAGATCCTCCCACCCGCTGACCGCGACTTCGCCGATCTGTTGGTTCAAGTAGCGTCAGGGATCGATGTCCAGGCCGACATGATCTCGCTCCTCGCTAGCCGCCGCTAGCTGCGACACATGGCAAGCATGAGCGGCCCTCCCTACCAGAACGACGCACGTCTTAGACCGCCACAACGGGATTCGGCTTGCCCTCGGCCGTTCAGGAGGTGCCGATCCGTGTCAGACATCGTTAGGGGCGTTACGCGCCGAGATCGGTCGATCTTTCGCACATCTGGCAGGGCGCAGCAAGGGTAGGTGGTGTCCGATTGTTGGTTCAGTCGCAGCCTGGGGGTGTGTCGGTGGTCGGTTGGTAGATCACGGTGTGCCCGTTCAAGGTGGCGGTGATGGTCGGCTCCGGGTTGGTTTGGAGGACGACTGTGACGTCGATAAACAGTTCACTGTCGGCGGCGTCTTTCCATTCCGGCGGGATGTAGTCGAGGCTGCCTATTGGGGACCTCGGTCCGCCAATACAAGTCGTTGAGCTGTCCAAGCCATTCGATCCCGCAGTGGACGTGCAGTCGGTAGGGCAGCTCAAAGCCTGGTTCGATGATCGAGCCCGACTCAACCACGAACCGTTCGGGGAGGGCGGGGTCGGGTCTCCACAGCGCGGTAACCCCAGCCAACTTCCCGCCAACTTCCTCTATTTCGAGCAGGGCAATCTCGTAGCGACGCAATGGATTCTGAACAGTCAACCTCCACTCACCCAACTTCACATACGAGCGGAGCTGACCGACCAAAACGGCGACGACGGCCACCCAGAGCAGTAGAAGGTAAGTCAGCTCCGATACGCCTCTGGCCTCAAATATTGCTGCAACCAGGACGGCGGTGAGGCCCCCGATCGTTGCGTAACCGGTCAACCGCATGCCGCCGGTCTGCCGCCAAAGCACGTGAGAATCGTAGAACAAGGCCAATGAATCGCGCGCCGGTATTGGATAGGTGACCGGTCGCTCCGATCGTCTGCGCTGGGTTCAGAACCTGCCGATCCTGAACATCAGCGCACCGTGTGTGGTTCACTTCTGGTTGTGGGTCGACGGATCAAGTCTCGGGCACAACAGCGGGCTGAGCGTGGCTATCCAAAGGCGATGCAAGCGTGGCCCAATCCTCCGGTAGCTTCGTCGACGGGGGAATGGGTCAGCCAATTCGACGCCGCGGAAGAACTGGGCGTCTCGACATGGTGGGTGGGCGTCCTCATTGCCAACGGGCATCTCCAGCCTGCTGAAGACCCCGCAGGCGTGGCAGGTGTCAGCCGTGCTTCCTCTGAGCCAGGAGATTCGGTGGCGAAGTGATGCGACCTTGCTGGCCAGAGCAGTTCGAATGCTCAACGTCATCCGCTGGGTCTGATCCCACCGAAGGCGTCTCCCAGCAGCAGTGACGGACCGCATATATCGCTCAGGGCCCGGCCAACTCCAAACGAACCGACCCGCTCAGTAACCGGCAATAGGCATGGGCCTCGGGCAAGCAATAAGTGCCGATATGCGCTACTGGTCTACCGGTTCGAAGGTGGTGCTCTGCCATCTGCAGCAGCATTTCTCGATCCAGGGATCCGCGGCGTCCAAACACTGGCTCGCGGCTCAGGTGTGGACGGTCGGTGGCCGTGTATGATCAAGTCGTGAGCGAGGATTGACTCCCCGCTCCCACAAAAATCCTCTTGTGGAGTATCTATGAACAACCAATTAGAAGAAAACAAGAGAATCGTACGCGAATGGCATGAACTCGCCCTACGCAGGCCCGAAGAAGCTGTCGCCAAATTTATTGGACCGAATTATCGGCAGCACAATCCTGGCTCAGCAGATGGCCCAGAATCTCTAATTATGACCATGAAATGGTTCACGCAAAACTTTCCAGAATTGCGCATTGAAACCAAAAGGATCATTGCAGAAGGCGATTACGTGGTCTTGCATAACCACCTGATCCTCAAACCCGGCGACCGCGGTTCGGCGGTGGTGGAAATGTTCCGCCTTGAAAACGGCAAGGTCGTTGAACATTGGGATGTGGTGCAGGAAATCCCTGAAATATCCGCAAACGACAACACCATGTTTTAGCACCGACGGATTATCCCGCCGCCCGAACTCCGGGTGATTTTGAAAGAAGAAGCCTGGCGTTGAAGTGGCGCTCTCTAGGCTGGCTCCTCGATTCTCTCGGCCCGGAACCTCGACGGTGGAACCTGGGGGACCGGATCATCGAACTCCTGCTCCACGACGACCTGGAACTCAAGGCGGATCGACCCGGTGATGTTTGCGAAGAGGACCTGAGGCTCCTCTGACCCAACCAGGCCGCTCGAGACCGCAGCCGTTACCGCGCACTTCGTGAGACGCTCGTGACCCGTTCAAGAATGTTGATCTGCGCTGTGGGCCACTCGAGTGCCGGTCTGGCGGATTATGGACCCGTCGGTCACCGCGCGAGCCGGCGTTTCGTCGCGACGCAGCGGCCAACGTGAAGGACAAATCGCGTCAATCCGCAATTCGCGTGGGTCGGTATCGCAGGGCGACCGCGCCCGACCGGAACTCATGGCGATCCACAAGCTCGAGCTGGATGCGCTCGCGCAGACCGGCGAGCAATGTCGGCCCGTGTCCGGCAAGGACCGGCTGCACAAGGAACTCGTACTCGTCGATCAGTCCCAGATCTGCCAACGCCAGGGGGAGCGTCACGCCACCCACCCACAGGCCCTCGCCTGGCTCCTGCTTGAGCCGCTGAACCGCTTGCCCCAAGTCGCCTCGCACCAGCTCGGCATTCCAATCGACCCCGCTCAGCGTGCTCGACACGACGTACTTCTTCGCCCGGTCGATGGTCTCGGCGAACGGGACCTCCCACTCATTCATCCAGTCAGGCCACGTGCCCGGGGCCGGCTGTCGCCACGCCGACTCCATCATCTCGTAGGTCACCCGGCCGAACAGCAGGGCAGCGGCTCGTTCCATCTCAGCGGTCCAGTAACGCATCGACTCCTCGTCCGGGGGGAGTCCTGCCTCGTGATGGCAGCAGCCGTCGAGCGTGACGTTGATCGAGTATCGAAGTGGTCTCATCACGTTGCTCTCCCTTGATGCCCGCCGCGCGTTCACCGGACCGTACTCAGACGACTGCCTGGCGCCCTTTTCTCATTAGCGCCCCGATCGCGCCCACTCAAAGCTGGTCTCGCCACCAGCCAGCGACGACTTCGTGCGTGTCGGCCATGACGGTGATTCTCCCATGGGAACCTGTGATGACTGTTGATGGTCATGCGAGCGCATACGTGCCGATATCGCACACTCGGCGGATTGCTCGTTATCGCCCGGGAATATCGTCGCGGCGGCTGTCCGATTGACCACCCGGGTACAATTCTCCACCCACCGACAGAGGACCTACATGAGGCCAGTCGAGTTGAGTGTCGTGATCAACCGGCCGATCGAGGCATGCTTCGCTTATCTCTCCGACCTCGGCAACGACCTCGCCTGGCGGCGGGAGTGGATCGAGGCCGAGAAGACGACGGCTGGCCCTCACGGCGTGGGTGCCCGGTATCGGTTGACGGGCGCGCTCCTCGGCCGACGGATCGCGACGGTGTACGAGACCATCGCGTACGAGCCGACCCGGCTCGCAGCCTGGAAGGCTGTGTCGGGACCGTTGCCGCTGAGCTTCACCAGGACGTTCGAGAGCGTCGAAGGTGGCACCCGAGTCACGATGAGATACGAGGGGGACAGCGGCCTCCTCAGGTTGGGCGGCCCGTTCGTCGCCGCAATCGGCAGGCGACAGCTGGAAGGCGACTTCCCCAAGCTGAAGCAGGCGATGGAGTCCGTCGCTTCGTGAACGGCGCCACATACTGAGGCCTGGCGCGGTGAGGAGGACGGCCTGGAGAAGATCGCAGCCACCATCCGGATCGACCGCGCCGCGGAGGACGTGTACGCGTATGCCAGCTGGTTCAGCTCGGTGCCCGAGTGGCGGGGTGGCGTCTCGGAAGCGGAACAGCTCACCGACGGGCCGGTCGGGGGGACACGGATCCGAGGCGGAGGCAAGCTTCTCAGGCGGCTGGCTGCGGTGGTTGGGTGGTAAACGAGAGCCCACAGTTCACTCGCCACAGAGCCCCCCTCTGGCCCATCATCAAACCACGCGCTTGTTACAATTCCAGCGATGAAGTGGTCTCCAAAGGAGGCAAGGCATACCCAGGTTTGAGGCGAGTGTTGTCATCGACCGCTCCCCGCGAGAAGTCTTCGACTACCTCACCGACCCCTCGCACGTCCCCGAGTGGATGGAAGAGATCCAATCGGCGGAGTGGACATCGAAGGGTCAGCCCGACGTCGGCTCGACCATGACGGCTCGGATGAGGTCGAGGAACCGGGGACGCGAGCTCCAGCTTGAGGTCACGCAATGGGACCCTCCCACCGGGTACGACGACCGCATGCTCACCCCCATGTTCCCCCTCAAGGACATGCGCCACGAATATCGATTCGCGCCTGAGAGCAACCGCACCCACGTGACCGTGAATGGCGAGTTCACGATGGTGGGTGGACTCACGTTTGCAGGGGGCTTGATGCGCAGGGTCGCCACGAAGTTCAATCAGCGGCACCTCGACGCTGCAAAACGGCTCATGGAGGCGAGCTGATCGGGGTCGCTTCAGCTCCAACCCAACCACCTCACTCGGCGAGGCGCTGAGCTTTATTCGGTCGTGTCGTACAAGCAAGGGTCGTCGCGCTTGTGGGACGACGTTGGCGCAGATCCCTTACCTCCCCATGGCGAATATCGCGCACCCCGTTTCGAGCAGATCCGGCATTCGGCGCTACCCCGCCACCCCCGTCCGGATCGAGTCACCACCTTCGCGTTTGGACGGCGGTCATGTGACTACACAGTTGCAACCTAGAGGGTTGCGGTAAACCCGTATACTCCGCATCAGTTTGATGCATCCCTGTAGGAGTTCTCCGCGTCAAGCTCATTTCAGGGTTGGTTTTCGCTTTCTGGGTCTTCTCTGAGCACGAAACAGTGAATCGGGGCGCGACTGATCGG
>DATLEZ010000040.1:0-92723 GCA_035525055.1 Acidimicrobiia bacterium
ACATTGGGTTGGAAACCCGGGTGAATACCAATACTTCTTTCTCGCGTACAACGATGCTGGAGTCGGAGACGGTTGGCAAATTCCTGTCAAGCTTGCGAGCCAACCAAACGAATCTCGGGAAGTTGAACATCAATATCGCGAGGTTGTGGGTCCAATGAGGGGCACGTATTCCGCGAATACCTTCGGGTGCACGGTTAACTCAGCGGCGCTCGCAATCGGTCCCGATCTTGACAACGTACGGTTGCTTGATCGACAAAAGCCGAGCCTCGCACGACAATGGCGGCTGCGCAATCTCACTTCGGACAAGGCGTGGTCCATAGAGTCGTGGTCTCGGCGCGAACTCGAACGCAACCGCCGTCGGTGATTGATCAGACCGTGAACCGTGTCCCCGGGAAGTCGGGATGCGTGCAATAGAAACACGGACCGGTCAGCGTCCGTTTGGGAGGCCATCAATCCCGAAACGCCGTGCCTTCCAGGTTCTGCCCCCCAATCGGACGCAGGCGAACCCTGAGTCGTAGGCTTCTCAGATGGATCACGGTCCGGTCGAGAAAGCCATCAGGACCGCGATCGCTCGCGGCCAAGTCCTTGAGACCCCCACTCAGGGCAAGCCATTCACCGTCGAAGAAATCGACTCCAAAGGTGTGGTCCTGTTGCTGGGCGAAGGTTCGACCCTGGGACTTAGGTCTACGAAGTTTTCGCTTTCGGTGCTACGCGAGACCCTCAGATCGAGCTTCGTCACTGGGAAGCGCCAAGGCATATCGGCGAATGGGCTCACCGCCCCCCATCGCCCACTCGCCACCGGAACCCAAGTAGGACTCCGACCGCCACGCTTCGGAACCACCAGTGGCTTAGTCATCCACCTGATCCTTATGCCCGCCGTCCGGGTGTAGTGGAGACTGCAAAGGTTCGGGCTAGACGAGGTCGGCCACGCCCTTCCACGGCGCAGATCCAAGGGTCTCGTTGAGCGCTTTGGCATTCCGCCAGGTCCGATCGCCGGCTGATCAAGGGTTCCGAACTCCAAAATGCAAGTTTTCCAGGGTTGTGCAAGGCGCCGAGCACTAGTACAGTGGCTGCTAATGCCGATCTTTGATCGGCGGGGGTATAGGGGTTCATCACTCCTCGCCCAGTTTCGAAGGGTATATCTGCGACTGGCTTGGCGCTTTTTACGCGGGCCCGGAATCGGAAGATTCCGTTCCGAGCGATCCAAGGCACCTCAGAGTTAGCCCTCGAAGCGTGCAAGAGCTCGCAGCGAAAACGCCTCGCAATACAGCGAGGCTTTTCACTTTCTGAGAGTCTCAACGACCTATCTCCTTACAGTCGCAACGAGGCGCGTTCCAGTTTGCGCACGGACGTGACCGTTTGGGTAGATGTTCAGATGTCGCGAGCGAGGGATCTCCCACACATCGCAGAGGGTGAGAATCTTGCCGTGATGCCGATCAGCTTCCACATCCCATTGGAAACCTGGCGTCAGAGTAAACCCTGCGACGTTTTGTGACTCTCGTCGGCCATGGCGTGCCCGATCAGGGATCCAGCGCATGTCTTGCTCGCAGGTAAGGGAGTTGGGTGGACCGAACTGTGATCTGAACTGCGTTTGACCTTCTACCGTATCGAGATTCACGATGTTCGTGCCTGGGCAGAAAGAATGCAGCGGCAGAACCCGCGGGTCACGATCGTCGGAACAGTGCTGCGATTCCGCCCACTCAGTGAATGAGTTCAGGATCGAAGCGATGCCTGGCCCTGGAATCCGAGAGTAAAACCCCTTGTAGCGCACGAGTCTCGATAGTTTCGCGAGGAAGCGCTTATCCAAGACATTGCGCGTTGGATTGAGCTGTATCGAGGTGCCCACAGCATCGAGGACACCCAATCGGACTTTGTGCATTCGGCGGTAGAGGTTGTCTCCGGTCTCTGGATCGAGGAGTGCGACGGGCTTGCCCGCCGAGTTCTTCAATGTCGCAATGCCGACGAGTCGATGCGACCACCCCTTTTCATCGCAATGGACGCGGATCGATGCCAGAATTTCGGATGCCAGGCGTCTGCCTTGGTCCGGAGCGATTATCCAAATTTCAGGTGTCGAATCGACTGCGCGCACGATTTGCCTGCGCCCTGACTACGACGCCAGCAGGGAGGCTTAGGGAAGCAAGCTCGGAGAGCGTCATTGCCCTGATGCAATCAAGGACGAGCGACCGAAGAATGCTCAGTTCATCTGTTGTCTGTTGAACTACGGGCAACGTTTCGGTTGATGTCAAATCTCGGGGGGTTTCGACACCTTGCTCTGCAAACCAGTTGGTTAAGCGCTCGATCACAGCCGACCTGAGCGTCTCATTCCAAGGGCCCCACTGATTTATTGGCAGGGCCGCCGTCCCGAGACCGTGAAGCTGCCACTGCTCCAGGCGTGCACGATCTCCGGGATCCAAGAGTTCGCTTGTTTCGGCAAACTGTCGTCGCAAGGCGCTGAGCTCGTCCGATGTGAACGTAGGCATTGCGAGGTTCGGCTCATCCCCATCCTGCATAGGGCGAGCACGCCGGGTTTCTCGATCCCAGAACCATCGATGGCCCGCAGTGTAATTTAGGGCGGCGTCCCAAAGGTCTGATCGCACTCGAATTCGTATGCCAGGAGTGGTCGTCCGGTGGCTACGGGATTTGCCCAAGAACTCCGCCGTTATCGGCATGGTTGTGTGGTCCAACCGCACGATTGATGGAAAATTGGCCAGAAAGTCAGAAAACGTTGCGAAGCCGAGCAAGCGCTCATCGAACTGCCGATTCGTCAACTGGAGGAGACGGTTCTTGAGCACGGCGGCCGTCATCCGGTTCCAATCGGGTTTGCCCCGTTCTCGCGCTAGGTCGAACGCCGCGGTGATCAACGGCGGCATGTCTGCGAGCTGAAACTTTGTACTTGCATCCATTGACATCACTGTCTCTGATCGCGCCAGCCGGCGGAACACGAAGAAGTCCGCCACTCCTGGTAATCGGTTTGCTTGTTTGGTATATCCGCGTTTGGTGTCAGGAGTCGTAAGCGTAGGGCGGCCCGACAGGCGAATGCGACGGGGGAGCTCGTTAGGGTTCTGTTCGCTCAGTGGGCTTGCCGATGAGCTGAGACCGTCTGGAACACCCCAGGCTCTCTTGAAGGTTCGCCGAATAGGTGCCATTTCCAAAGGCCCGGTCCGCCGCATAATTAGCACCTACTAAGTCCACGCCAACGAGCCCCTGTCGCCTGGGCCGGGCGACCCCGGCTTCGATGTTGGTTGGTGGGACGATGGGGTTCTGTACCTCGTCAAGGTCAAGAGCATCACCACGGCTAACGAGACCGGCCAGGTCAGGTTCGCTATTGGCCAAATACTCGACTACGCCTTTCAAGTACGAGCACACGGCACAGAGTCGCCCAATCATTGTTCTCGAAAATTCGCCGGCGTCCGGGCGATGGGCAGAGCTGTGCGAACAATTGAAAATGGGCGAACTCGGCTATCTCCATCCAAAAGGGAGCGTCGCGGGTCGGAACGATCTCGGGGGTGAGGACGCGATGAAAGGTGCTGGATTCGGTGTCGCGTGGCCCCGTCGAAGCCATCAGTCCAAATCGCCACGACCTAAACCCTGTGCGCCGTTATTGCGTCTCCCCGAAACTGCGAAACACCCGATCCAGGTAGTGCTCGAAAAGCACGGCCCGGCACTCCGAGTCGTCAAGGATGGTTTTGAAGATCGCTTCGTTGGAGTCCATCCGCTTGACAATGGTGTCCATGAATCGTCGGTTGAAGACCAGGCGGAAGTTGGCAAGGTCGTTGTTTCGAGCCTGGGCTGCCAAGACGTCATCGGCCATCCACTCCTGCTCATACTGGTCAAAGAGCAACTGCCGGCTCCCAAATCGTTTAGATGCTCCCGGCTCTGAGACCGTCCGTTTACGCCTGCGTTCGGATCGGCGTCACTTTGACCCGGAATGAGGGATGCTTGCGATGAACCCCGAGCACAAGAAGAATGGCTCAAAGCTCTGACCCTGGATGAAGCCGTGACCCCTCGCACTCGAAAGGCTGATCGTGGTACCTACCCGTGAGTAACGGAATGGCAGATGTCTTTTCGGCTCTGAAAAGGAATCCGCCGAATCCACGGGCCGTCAAGAAGGCACTCGACAAGATGAGGAAACGAAGCGGCGTACCCGGAGTACCTCCAGACGCGGTCCGCGTCATGTCACTGTCAGCCCAGGCGAGAAAGGCCCTTCACGAAGCGGGAGGTTGCCTTCGATGCGAGATGGGTCTGACGGCTTTCAGTGTTGCTTGCTGGAGCGACAGCCCGCCCAGCGATCCCCGTAGTGCTTGGACGGAGGCCGATCTTCTCAATTGGTTTCTGAAGAAGTTCGGGAAAGACGGGCAGAAGTTGTTATCCCAGCACTCCGCGACGACCGTGGCGACGATGGCTGTGGCCTTCTATGAACAGAGTTCTCAAGCAGGGGACCGGGAGTCTTAACAAGTCATAGTCTTTCTACCTCAGACTTCGGCGGCCCTATGCCTCACACCCAACACCGTCACCATTGCCATCAAACCCGTGCGGGTCGGGTGGGACAACCGTGAAGTTGGTGAACGCGATCTGACCGCAGTCGAGGTCAGGCGGTTTCGATGGAAAGCATACGGTTGGATAGGCGGGGTCGCAACCAGGGGGTGGTGGCTGCGGAAGACAGACTTCATCCGCCCCCAAGTGCCCCGTCCCGCTGCCTGGGCTTCGCCTTGAGCCGCTTCAAGGATCGAAGCCATAAAGGTGACCGGTCGGAATTGAACTGCCGTGGCCAGACCCTCACGCACCAGAGCGGCGTTGACGAAGACGCCGTTCACTATGACGTAGCGGAGTAACCGGTCGAACTGGTCGCGGTCGGACTGGTCGACTATCAGCCGGACAGAGCGACCGGAGATGATCGAGGAGAGGAAAGCGGTGGCTTCGGCATAGAGACAATCTCCCTCTTCGGGGGTGTCGACCCCAATGATCCTCACCGGCTCCGAGATACCGTTGACGTTGGCACGGAACGTGTTCAAATGCCAGCAAACAGGGCCACCCGCCGCTCCGTTAGAAATCGTGATCCTCGTCGTGATAGTTCATGGCAACCCATTCCTCCAGGGAGATATCGTCGTTTCTGAACGAAGTTCCGACCCCGGCTTGTCGAATCTGGTCGACCTCGTCAAGCTTCAAGCCGCACAGCTCGCAGGCCAGCCTTTCAGCAAAGAACGTGAGCACCGGCCACGCATCAACTACTCCATCGCTGTCCTCGGATGTCTCAAATCCGGTCTCGTTAGTGACTCCTGAGAGAATGGCAGGTGAGCCGCAAACCGGGCAGTCGATCGGAAGGTTGTCGGAACGATCCACCAAAGAGTCGCGCCGGCTCTCTGCTAGACCAAGGAGCGGTGTCTGGTAAGCAGTCTCCTGTGCTTCGACCAGTTTGCCGAAGGAGATTCGGGCATTGGCCATCCGAGTGGCGACTTCGCGATCGACGTCAACGGCGCGATCATCGAGGGAGGTTTTGACCAGGTCGTAGTGAGGCTGCCAGAAGTCCCCAGGCTCCATCACGAGCAGCGCTTGGATGGCTCGAAGGAATGTGACTAGCACACGCCGCCGTTGTGTTTCATCGCCTGCGCCCATATGGGCTTCACCGTTTCTGAGCGCGAGTATTTCTTGAGCAGGCTCGACCTCGGCCTTCAATTCTGGATAGAGCGCAAAGAGTCGCACCATGGCCTCCCTTGCGCCAACAGTTTTCGTACCTGATGGGATGCGATTCGCATCTGTAGCTCGATGAAGGGCAATGACCGACGAAAATGAATCCCTGGCTGCGAGGAAGGTCGGATGTTCCCGAGCAAGTTTGGTCTTGACTGCATGTTCGATCGCGACACCTCCGAAAAGAACAAAGTCACCCAGGTCGCCCGTCACGAACGCCTCTAGGGCGCGTTTCGCATATTTCCCTGCACTGTCGCCAAGCCACGCGTCCAGCGCCGTCATCCCCGTATGCTGCCAGACTTCTGGTGTGTGAGCCAGGCCTACCCGTCAGGTCCGTCGTGAGAGGGCTGGCTTGAAACCTCTCCGGTCGCGGCGGCAGGCGGCCGCCTTTTGCCACCAGGCCTGGCGAAGAGCTCCTGCGGCCATTCGCTTGACGTCGGGAACGGACGAAGCCTGCGTCGAACGGATCGGGATCGTCGACGTCGAGCTGCAACACCGGGACCGGAATCTTACGTGACAGGGTGAAGGAAGGTGCTCACCATTCGGAAGGCTAGAAGGGTGGAACCTCTCTGCGGTAGTAGTCATCGCCGACCTCATGAAATCGGTTAGAAGCCCCCAAACCAAGAGTCGTCATGATCAGGCCGGTTGTCGTCGTCATGGCGTACTCGATGCGACCCATCGCCATGGGAACCTCGTACGCCTTTCGTGACACGACGTACTCGTGGGTGGGGCGGAACCACGATGCCTGCTGAGGCGAGACCGCTTCGAGATGACCGATGAACATGTCCATGCCGTCGACCACTACTTTGAAGAGGGAGCGAGGTTCCCACCAATACTCGTGTTTGGAGCTGGCGCCCTTAAAAGTGATGTGCGAAACGCGAGTCGATATGGCTTCGACGATCAGCGATGGATCGCGGTGCTTCGGCAGGGCAAGGAGAGGCAGGAGCTGCTTGCTTAGTTCGCCAATGTAATGAGCCGCCACGACATAGTCCCTCTGTTCTGGCCGATAGAGAAAGGTATAGAGGGCACGAGTGCGTGCAAGCGCAGTCTCAGCAAAGGAGTTCAAAGCGGGCCGATCCGCGGCGTGCTCACCGCTATGCAGCCTCTCGATCGCCTCGTTGAGCATCCGATAAGCCTCACAGACCGCACCGGCTCCATCACGCAACTCGTCTGAAGTTGGAGGTCGCAAAGCGGGCGCAGGTGGGCTTTCAAACATCGGAGGACGGATCGACAAATAGCTCCTGTCTGTCATTTCGACATCAAACCAGCCACCCCCTCCTCCAAGGATGACGACCGGGAAACGATCGTTCGCGTTCTTACCGATGTGGATCTCGACAGGCACCGATTCGGGAGGAGACGATTGGTCGCCCCGTCGCTCACTCATGAAGCGCATCAATCCATCGGACAGGTTCTCACCTTTCGAAATGATGAAGCTCGACGACTTGCCGATTGCCGCACCATCCAATGGAGCCGCTTCCGTGCTGTGAGAAACGACCCGAACCTGGCCCCAGGCTTCGCCAATGCGCCGACAGAAACGACCAGCCTCACTGTCTTCACCGAAGGCAGTACCAACCCCGGTCCCAGTGATACTGAAGGTCCCAACCGTTGTAATCGGCATTGCACTCACATTGTGGCCAGTCGGACAGGGCCGGCCGGGCGAATTTCGCGGGAAACCCTCGGACCGTCCTGGCGGTTCGATCCCCTTCCAATGGCCGTCGGCGTGCAGCCCGGGAGCCGAGTTATCTCACTGGGCCGGTGAAAGCTACATGCCCGGTAAATCCCAGTCGTCTATGTCCCAATCGATAACGAAAATGGCGCCGACGACGACCGCCACCGCGATGCTGACTGCGAGCGGATGCCTCTTCACGGAACGGACGTGCAGACGGCTCTACCTTGCAGGTTGAGCTCAACTGGCAGATCGGCGCCGCAGAACGACTTGATGGTGCTCTCGATAAAGACCGCCGTCAGGGCTGGCGTCTCAAGCGATTGCTGCGACAGGTAGACGAGCAACTCAGACACGGCTCTGCCGCTGAGTTCAAGTCCACAGGCCGTCGCCGATCATTGATCCAAGCTCGCCGGAAATAGCGACGAGTTCATCTCCGCCTTCTATAAATCCGGCCGGGTCAGCGTCTACGCGGTCGAGCAGAATGTCGTACGTCGCTATCGACTCCGCTGTGGCATCAATGCCTCGAGAGAAGCAGTGGTCGTCGTGGCCCTGGTTGTGACCGAGTCGGGAACCGACTGGGGATTGGTCGGTGTTGCAACACTGGCTGTTGTGGTTGTGGTGGCTGGAGCCGTGGTGATTGTCGCGGTGCCACCGCAGGCGGAGAACAGGAAAGCCAGGATCAGGGAGCGCTTCATCGTCCTCATCTATCGACAAGCTAACCCAGGTAGTCACGGGAAGCCCCGACAGGTCTGTACCGCGCCCGAGTATCTATACGAGATCAGTGGAACGGCGAGCCCGTCCCTTTCGAGCTGGGAAGAAATCGGAAACAGTCCGCCTGGTCTCCGAAGCCTTAGCGATTCTCCCGTGGGCCGACGGGAGCCCAGCGTTTGTTGACACGGCTTCAGGCCTCGGGGAGGGCCTCGGCCGCTTGCTCAGCTTCCGCCGCTTCTGGATAGGAAGCCAACAGCTCTTGATGCTCGATCGCCTTCGATCCTTCGCCGGCGGCGGTTCCCCACTCGGAGTGGGCCTTGGCGGTGGAGTTGATCGCCCAGATCGGAGCCACGTCGATGACGGAGGTACAGGAGTCGACTGCCTAGACGCCGATCCCGCTCGTGTTGTCACCCCAGTTGATCTGGCCTGCTGCGAAGTTGACTGACCATCCTTTGTCGTTGCGCTTTTCGCGCGGGATCTCGACGAGAACGACCCGGCGGATGTTGTAGCCGTCATGCAGCCTGATCTCGTCGGCTACGAACGATGGGGCGATTCTGGGTGCCACTCCTGGAACATTATCGGTCCATCGTGGCCAAGAACTAATCCGCTCCAGAATGGCGCGGCCAGGAGTCGAACTCTTTGTTTCCTAAGGTCCGTCACAGGTCCGTGAGACGTTGCGGAACTACGACAAACGTCGGCAATCGACGCGATGAATCGGGCCTGCTTAGAGCAACTTTGATGGTGGACCGTCAACCGTGGCCAGGGCCTAAACTGCCTTCACACGGCAGAAGTCGGTTTGCAGTTCCTACGACGCATCGGGACGCGACCATCAATGCCGCATACTTTGGTCGACTGGACGCGCTGTGGACGCGATTTCCTCAGAAACAACCCGAAAGGGCCAGAACCAATCGTGGCGAAAACGCCCATTGAGGCTGCCCTATCGCCATAAGGGCGGATACATATCGACCAGACGAGACGGTCTGAAAGACCGCAGGTCGCCGCTTCGATCCCGAAATACCGAATGGAGCCGCTGTTTCGGAGCGAGGCCTATGCCGGAGGCGGTGGGTAGCCAACATGCTGTCATGCACGTCTATCACCAAGATCACATGGTGGGCGATCATTTGATGAATTAACCGTTAGTGGTCAGCACTGCGCAGGACGGTTGGAGGAGCCCGCCTTTTTGGCTCGACTATTCCCGATGAGAGAAATGCCTTCCACGGACTCTCGTTTCGGAACAGCGTATGACGATGTGTGGCAACACCGTCAACAACCACGACTGGGAAGATGACTGGGCATTTTACCGCAGGTCGCTTTGGTCTCCTCGAAAGCCCTGAGGACGTTTTCCTGAGATTCCTTGCGGAGACGGTTCATCCCGCGGTGCGCAACCCCGAACTAGCGAAGGCTCTGGTTGACTCCTACAACGGCCATCTTCGGGGTAGATGGGTTCGAACTGCACGAGATCAAAACCATTTCGGGCAAGCCGGTGTATGGCGCTCGCAGCCTTGTGGAGGGCTCAGCCGCTGTATCCCAACTGCGCTCCGAGGCCCAACGGGTGGACGCGGGATACATCAGCCAACAGATCACTCGCATGGATACAGCATCAGCGCCGATCCCGAGCTGGCAATCGGCACTGCAAAGGAGCTCGTCGAAACAGCCTGCAAAACGGTCCTCGACGACCTTCAAATACCCTTTGAAGCACGGGATGATCTTCCCAAATTGGTGAGGGCCACGGCTAAGGCACTTGAGCGACCGCACACCGATATCCCAGACGCCGCCAAGGCTTCGGACAGCATTCGCCGTCTCCTAAGCAACCTTCTAACGATCGCGGACGCATTGGCTCAGCTACGGAACGCATACGGAACGGGGCACGGCCGGTCTGCAAAGGCAAAGGTACTCCAGCCCCGGCACGCTCGGCTCGACGTGGGTGCCGCAGCAACACTCTCAACCTTCCTGTTCGAGACGCACGCCGAGCGAACAAGCCGACGAGTGACCTGAACTCAATGGGTTGACTGTGGAGACTTCAGGTGACTCTGGCCTAGGCTGAGTCAGCGCGCAGCCCGGGCCGCAGGACGACCTCTGCATTGCCTCGCTTAGTGCGTTCGGCGTTGGTGCTCCTCGTCGACTGCCCATACCGAACTCAGGTTCCCTTACGACTCTGTCTTCCCCAGACGCTGGTCGACACGATCCAGAATCCGCATTAGGAGGCTTGCAGTCTGCACCGCCTCGGAGGCCTCCGTCACGTCGTCATAGTTAACTTCCCGGTGCCCGACGGGATTGCGGAAAACAGCGTATGCACCCGCGAAGAGTGCACGCGTCCCTTCCTGCTCCCCCTTGGCCATACCCGGGTCGATCAGCGGGCCGGTAGGTCCAAAGGCCTTATTCATAAGGTCGACGCCGGAGACATCGTCTCCGAGTTTCCGAGCATTCGGACCCGCACTTCCACAGCCTTCATCGAGACGAACACTCCTTGCTCGTATTCCCCGATCAGGAACTGAGGCCGGGCCTTGGCTTCGATGATTGGATGTGTTCCGGCTTGAAGGCGTTCAGTGGCATAAAATGTCTCTGGGCCGTCCGCGACCACCTTCCGCCCGGTACGTGTGACGAAAATTGCGCCATCTGCCGTTTGGCCCGGCTTTCTGGCTATTAGCGCTCGGGAGCGAAGCCAGGTCAGCGCCTCCGAAATTGCATCAAGGGCTTCGCCCTTCCTGTACTTCTCCTCAGCCTTCAAGAGATAGTTGTTTTCGTGCCATTCCTCTGTGTTTACGAGATCGGCCAGGACGAGCAATCCGAGCTGATCCACAGGCAGCGCAAGGAGTCGCTCCGTTGCAAGATCGATCATCGGCCTCAGTATCGCATCCTGGTCGTCGGAGACGAACAGCGAAGCCGACAGCGTTAGACCGTCGCATCGTGGACTTCCATCGAACCGAGCTGGCTACGGGCAACAGATGTAATAGTCAGCCCGGACGTCGGCCTCGTTGTATCCATCCGGTGACGACGCCCACCGGGATGAGCAGGATCGAACCGGGCGGATCGTCTTGAACTTGGAAGTACACCATGTCACCAACATGGACCCTTGCACCTTCCATCACCTCTTTTGGCAGGGCGAGCTGGCGGTTCTTCGCGATTTCCTTGGGACCATGTGGTGGATTCTTCGACACCGGTGACAAATCAGTCCTAATATTCGGAGTATTCCTAATATTCTGCACCATTTGCAACGGAGGCGCCAGTGAAACTTGAGGAGATCGCCGAAGCAGCAGATCGCTTGTCGCTCGAGGACCCCGATTGGGGCCTGGTTGCGGCTGGCCTTGGGGATGCTCTGGAGGCCGAGCTTGCCGGACCAGGCGTGATGGAGAGAGTCGCTCGAGGAATCGCGTCCTCAGCTGAACGAATGGGATGTAGCTATTTGGTCGGAGCCTCTCCGACCGGCGACCGCATAGCTGCGGTGGCCAGCGTGCTGTCAGGCAATGGTCTCGGCTACCTAACGGGGAGTCCGCCACTCGAAGGTTCGATCGGAATCGTGGAAGGCTTTGTTGCAACCGGGTGGGGTATAAGATACAAGGCTGAACAACTTCGCCGACTGGGCGCGACCGAAGTAATTGCTTTCATTATTGCGAGTGGGGGAAGCGCCGATCTACACGACGTGGTCGATGAAATAGTCGTCAGCTAGATGGGCACCTGCCAGTACGCAAGCGGCCAACGCTGCCGCCGCAGCCTCTCCGAAGTCCGGACCAACCAAATCATTGCCTTTGCTGTCGGCGTTCTCTTTACTAACGCCGAGCAGTAGCGCAATCTGATGACCCGTCTTGATCTCTACGATTGGGCTCGTTTCTCGAAGCGACGCTGCGATCGCTCCTTCGACGCGCAACCTGATCTTGTACGCGTCGTCCGCTGCCGCCCTTCGCTGGTTGAAGTCGGCAGTTCGAATCACTGCCGCCGCTAGGCCGAGAGGCTGAATTGCTGTCCGCATCTGCGTAACAAGATTCCACAAATGCATGGCTGGCGTCTCATTGGCGTCGGCCCGGTACGTAAAGAGGTGACCAACTCGTGTTTCATCGTCATCGAAACGAGTGAGGACGGCGACGACAACAGGTCGAAGCAACCGGACCCGGCACGAAACACCCAAGGCCAGCACCTTCGAAATCTAGTGTCGTCAATGTGTTTGCAGGCCGCTACCAGATCCAAGATCGGCTTGGCTCTGGAGGTTTCGGAACGGTTTATCGAGCTTACGATCACAACCTCGGACGAGAGGTCGCGCTCAAGCTGTTCCGCCAAGCCGACCCCGCAAGCCTCGCCCTGTGGGAAGCGCGTGTTTTGGTGGCGTTGGAAAGCGACCACGTGTTGCGGGTCCTGAATGCTGGCATTCATCAGGACATCCCGTTCCTTGTGACCCTGGTGGCTGCTCTACGGTCGACCGAGGATCAACTCACGGTTCAGCCCAGGGGGATAAGAGCCGACCTGGTCATCCGATGGAGTCGCCATTGTCTGATCGGGGTTCGCTTGTGCCACGAGTACCAACTCGTCCATCGCGACATCGCACCGTCCAACATCTTTCTCGACAGCGAGCATCACGCGCGTTTGGGAGATTTTGGTGTAGCCGCGACAGTTGCGGCCGATGGCACAGCTCCCTCGCAAGGCAAACTTCGAATTCGGGCGCCGGAGGCCTATACCGATGGTCATGTCACGCAGCAATCGGACCTCTACTCAGTCGGTGTGACAATGTGGAGGCTCATCACTGGGGCATGGCCTTTCGAAGCAGAAACAGATGCAGCTCTTATTGATGCGATTGTGAATCAGAGGCTCGTTCGATTGCGTGACCTGGCTCCGCACGTGCCTCAACGCCTGGCGCTCTTTGTAGAACATGCGATGGCGAGGCAACCCGAATCCCGTTACAGGCATGCCGCTGAGATGCTTGACTCCCTTGCGAGATTGGCACCACTTCGGCGCGCATGGGTTGAAGTGGCTCCAGGCCCTGGCGAAGACAGAGTTTGGCGGAGTTTCGCCACCAACACGCAATCGCCTCTCGTGGTTACGACCTCAAACCCCGGACGAGGAACGTGGACTGTCGTAACCCGATGGCAACATTCAGGACGCAGACTCCGAGACTTCTGTTCCAACGGGCCGAGGGCCACACTAGGCAGTCGACTGCGATCGATATTTGACAACGCTTAGCGAGGCGCCGAATCCGCGCATCTCATCGAACTCGAAGACTCAAATAGGACAGGAGATAACTGGACGGGCGGCGGAGTCGCTCTACTCAGTCATTCGCTGGATATTCGCTTGCTTGCACACCGTTAGGCCCTGCTTGCTTGCCAAGCATCCAAGGGCGCCGAGTCGTCTGGCGATGTCGTATAGGATGACCGGCTGGCTGGTCCAGGAGTGAGGGGTCCAGGATTGGCCACGCCTCCTTTGAGGGCGACGATTATTAGCGGGGCGAGGTCCGCGTTCGAGGAGGTCGCGCGGCGTCGTAATGAACTCGGCACAGCCCTCGACCAACGTGGCGACGGCCGCAGCCTTCGACCGAGCAGAGCCGCGGGGACCGAAGGAGAGCAGGACCGCTCGACCCTCGGTACGAACGGACCGGGCCGAGGGGATCACCCAGCCGGAGGAAGCGTTGGTAATGCTTTGGACACCAACCGCGGGAGACCCGCCGTTCCGAGCAGCCCTCGATCGAGCAAGGACGAATCCCCCAAGTGTCAGCCTTCGCCAATCGCCCTCCTAATCACTGCGCTCGAGCCTTACCCGCAGCTGTCAGCCGGTCCGCTCCCAACCCGGTCGACTCGGTGTAGCCGGCGGCACGGGCGAAGTTCCAGGCGCCTCTGACTTCATCCTCAGTGTGGCCGGCCGCCATCAACTGCTGTGAGGCGAGGCGGGGGTCGGGTCCGGCGAGGATCGCCAGCAGTCGGTCGACGAGTTCCATGGTTTAGAGCCTCCATGGGCTGCCGTACCTCCTGGGGGAGACGATAGCGACAATCAGATAGTCTCATGCCTATACGAGGGGGTGCCATCCTGTGCGTCGAGGTTTGATCCTGACCCTGATCTTGGTCGCGTGTAGCGGGACCGCGTATACAACCACCCTGGCGCCTGAGACCGCCACCAGCCGTGCAACTACAACGGCTCCGACGACCACGATGGTGCCGATCGCTCCCTTGGGTATGTCAGTTGCTGACATCGCTAACCGTTGGAACGCGGCCGCGGCAGAGGCATCGAGCGATCGACTCATCAACGGGGCAATACCGGCGGTCAGGACAGCGGATGGTTACTCCGCCCACACATGGACGTTCACGGATCGACTGACCCTTGAAGCCATTAGCGACGGTGCGGAAGTGGGCGAACTCATTCTGAGGTTGGTACCAGCTGGTGCCGAATCGGATGCCGACTCGACCTTGGCAATGCTGACCGACATTCTCACGTTTCTAGTCACTGTCGATTCAGCTTTGGAGGCAGGGTCACGGGGTGACATCCTCCAGGACTTGGTCCAACTCAACGGGATTGATGTCGATACGGAGGTCACCCGCAATGGGATCGTCTACTCGATGAACAATTCCAGCGGGCTGATTGTTCTGAGCGCCTCCCGGCCCTGAAAGGTCCGGGTACATGGAAGGCAATCACCAGCCACTCGTCGCACCTCCGCGACGGAACATAGAAAACCACCGGGATGCAGAGTTGTTTGTAGCGGAATGGATGCATTGGCTCGGCTGGGCAGGGGCGTCGGCAACCGCCCCTACCTCAGATGGAGGTGTTGACGTTGCCTCCAGCGGCGCCGTGGCTCAGGTCAAGTACGGTTCAGCCAGGGTCGGGCGTCCGGCGCTTCAGGCCCTCTTTGGCGCTGCCCAGGCTCTCGGCAAGCGCGCACTCTTCTTCTCTGCAGGTGGGTTTTCGCCTCAAGCGATCACCTGGGGGAACCAAGTAGGCATGGCCCTATTCGGTTTTGACTCGACCGGCGAGGTGCGAGCGGTCAATTCCGCCGCAACGGCCCTGTTGCGTGAGGCGAAGGGCCTGCCCCCACCCCGCAACTGGACGTGGCTGATCTTTGTGATACTGCTTGTTCCAGTCGCTTATTGCGGGAAGGTCGGATTCGATATCGCCGGCTTTTGGGGTTCGTTCTTCGGAGCCCTCCTTGGGATGGCAATATCCGGCGGAATTGCCAACTCCATCCAGGCCTTGGCTAAAGGTCTGAAGCCCTGAGAACGCGCCAGAACGGACCCCCTCGAGTAGCCCCCTCAGGCTCTGGCAACTTTTGGTGACGCTTGCTTGGGCACCGCGGTGGCGCTTGCTCGGACACCCCGGAATTGGGTGCCGCTTCCCTCCTGAACCCGCGTAGAAGGACAAGGACCTACTTCAAGGAACCTCGGCAAGAGTCGGCTGTCTCCCGGCGAGACCGTGATATCACCTTTCATTACCAGCACCCCCGGTTAGTCTTCTCGGACGAGAGCCATGACATGACGCGCCTGCCCGCCGTTGCCTTGCGATCTCCAGTTGCCCAGGATGCTTGACGATCTACCCAATTTTACCAATCCGCCGGTTGTCGAGCGAGCACTCTCAGTCGCTTTCTCTCCACTGGAAGGACTCTCGATCGCCCACCTGGCCAAATTCTGGTCCCGGGTAGAAAAGGAATTTCCTCGAGCCCACAGTCAACCGCCCTATGAGATGCCAATAGAGCGACTAGACGGGCCGCCGGGTCTGCCCAGTATCGAGCTCCGTCTGGAGACAACGATTCGGCCTCGCATGCTGTTCGTAACCGAGGATGACCAAGAACTGATCCAGGTTCAAGCAGATTGGTTCGCGTTCAATTGGCGGCGGCCTTCGGGGGCATCGGTCGAATACTCAAGATACCCAACCGGGCGCGAGAGGTTCGAGACGTACTTCGACAAATTCCTAGCGTTCGTTGAAGAGACCCAAACAGGCAAGATCGTTCCGCATCAATGCGAAGTGACTTACATCAATCATGTTCCGTCTTCCTTGTCCGAGCTCGATCAGTTGTCTCAAAAGGTAACTCTGGTCAATTCTCCGGATTTGGCTGCGCCCGCAAGATCGGTTGAAGGAGTCCAGTACGCGATGTCGATGCGACTCTCGGATCCCAACTTGGGCGACTTTGGGCGACTCCATCTTCAAATCCAACCTGGCGCTACCAGTGACGGTAAGTCGTTGTACGTCATTACTTTGACGGCCAGAGGACGGCCGCTTGGACACGGAACTGAGGGCGTTCTTGGCTTTTTCGACCTTGGTCGCAAAGCAATCGTCCGCAATTTTGTTTCGTTTACGACCGAGTCAATGCATCGTGTCTGGGGACTCTCGTAGTGGCATCTGTCAGGGTGAGTTCGTTAATGGATCCCAAATCCGCTCAGACCTCATCGCCATCAGGATGGGACCTTGGCGGAGGGGCAGGTATCGTCGCTGTTACCTTCTGGACTTCGAGTCAGCGGGATCCGTGGCACCCGTATGCAGTCGACCGGATCAAACGAGCGTTTATTCGTCTTGACGATTGGGACGGAGAGGGGTCGCTGGCGGTAACTCCCATCGCCGCTAGAAGGGCAGCCCGACTCGCCGAGGTCCTAGATGATGCGGACCTCATAAGACCATTCGTAACGTCAGGAAGCGAAGGCGGAATCATATTTGAGTGGGTAACCGCTGATTTCTCCTTGGAGCTCGAAGTGACGCCAACCGGGCGCCTTGAAGGCTCTTACCGAGATCCAACACAGTTCTGGCGAGCCGACGCAACTGATCCCAGGGTCCAGGAAGCTCTATCTCGGCTCCGATAGGGCCCCGGCGGAGGGTGCTTGCCCAACCAATACGAGTCCCCTTACGTCGACGATGTATCTCTTCCGTTGGGCCTGATTGTGTACCGAGCTGTCAACCCCACATTCGTGGACTGGCTCGCCCTCGATACGACAGGCAATCCTCGGATGAACTCGAACGTTTTCGGAGATTACTCAGCGGCTAAGGCGGCGGAGCTGGGCTACCCAGGTCCGGCCATGTCGGTATGCACGGACGACATTCTCACGTCCGAGAACCAACCCATCACTAGGGTTCTCGATCGTTTCGACGACAACTATGGGATTGCCGAGTTCACAGTCGCGAGTCTAAGGTCCGTGACACCTCCACTTGGAATGTGTCGGGATCCAAAGCCTCAAGCCCCCTGGCACGCGTTGGTTTTCGCAACAACTCGCCCACGGCTCGATAGTGAGAAGGCAGCTCTTCGCAATATGTCACGTCTCGTTCGACTTCCGCGACGCTTAGATGGTGAGTAGCTCCTACGTATTCACCTTGGAGCGGACCCTTGTTGAACAACTGTCCGTCTTCCTAAATCTTCTCTAATCACCTTCTCCGCCGACAGGGCATAACTGGACAAGTTGCGGAGACGGAACAACCGGACTTTCCTTGAGTTTTCAGCCACTAGCACAGCGGAAAGTCCGGGTTGCTTGCAAAGCAGGCGCTCTGCCGGGCTGAGCTACGTCCCCGGGATGGGTTGGAAACGCGGTTGGAAACCGGCACGACCGACCCGTTAGGCACAGATTAGGTGGCCCTACAGCGCATAACTACGGTCGGAAGCTGTCAGGGAGACAGCGGGAGCCCATACGGGCGCGGGCAGTAGCCCTTCAGTCAATCAGCGGGAAAGGGAGGGCTAAGCGCTACGTTCGAGGGCGAGAGCCGCAGTCGACGTGTCGCTCAGGGCCGGGGCGAAGAATGCCTCGGTCTGAGCGTTGCGATGCGCCTGCCAGGCCAACATCGACAACTGGCCCTTCTCGAAACCGAAATGGTGGAGCCGTTCCCGAGGCAGATGATCATCGACGATCCGGTTAGCCGACTCGGCCGAAGCTCGCAGTCGTCGCTGGATCTCTACGAAGACAGGATCGTGTTCAGGGAATGCACGCAGATGTTCTGCGCGGTTGTAACCGGTTAGGACATCTTCAGACGTCTGGTCAAGGCGGATCCGGATGTACCCGTCGTTCTGCCCGGGGGCCTCATCGATGACACCGTATTCGGCGGAGAGCCGGAATCCATCACCAGTCCTTGAGTCCCTCAGAGAGCCCCTTCCGAACCGGCCCGGACACCCGACTTCCACAGGGCTGAAGTAAGTGTTGAACACCACGCGGACTCTTGGGCATGAAGCTGGCCAGGTTCGATTCGGTGAGGTCAAGGCCCGTGTCGTGTCAAGTCGACTCTCGCACCCAGACCGAGAGGTTGGCCGGCTGCATCGTCACGCTCGCCACCAACTCCAACTCCCGAGCTACCTGCCCCAAGTTCACTTGCGAAGCCAAGCGCCGAGCAAACGACTCCATCGTCGCTTCGCTGTCATACCGGAAACGATTGAACCGACGATCCACCACGCCCTGGACTCTTCGGCGCAACGGGTTGAACAACGCGGCCGCCAATAACGTTGAACCCGCCACCGCCACCTCGCCCTGCGAGGGCAACATCCTTCCCAACACAAACACCGCCCCCAAATAGACCCCGGCCAGAACCGCTGTCAACACTCCATAGCTCACCGTCCTCGAAATGATTCGATCGATCTCATACAGCCGGTACCGCAAAACCGCAACAGCGATCGCGATCGGAAGCAATCCCATGGCCACCGGAACTGCCGTCGCCTGGAGGGACTCGTTTTGCAGCTCTCCCAGCATGACGGCCACCGGCAGTAGGGCGGCGGCGCTAATAAACCACTTGAGCTGCTCGCGCTCCGTGGATTCGCCCATTCGAAAACGGCTAACCAGAGATGCCACGCCTCCCGCCAGCGAGCCAAAGAGGAAGATGGCGGCCACCCCGACGAGACTTGGTATCCAGAGGTTTCCAATGACCGCGGCGGGCACGAAGGCGGCGCCGGCCCAAACCACCCACCACCAGCGTCGGTTCGGCGGCCGTCCGGTCGGGAATAGGACGAGCAATGGGCCTAACACCAGGCCGAGCCCGGCGAACAAGACCACCGAGAGGATCACCTCGTTCACTTCCGGTGAACGCCCCAACTGCCCAATCCATTCGGCAGCATTCACGATTGCAAACATGAGCCCGGCAGTCGATAGAAGCCAACCGATGCTGTGGTCGGGTCTGCGGACTGCCAGAAGCCACCCGGTGATCGTCATACTGGACACCGCGAACAGGAAGGGTATGTCGCGCCACCCTGAGCCGGTCGTCAAGAACCAGATCGCGCTGGCGGCGACCGTCGCTGTTAGCAAACCGATGGCGACAACTCGCGCCCGGGTCACGTCGTGCATCGTACCTCCGACCAAGAGGTTGCCTCCCCCCATCATCTCGTTCCCTACCCGGTCGACGAGGACCTCCAGGATTAAAAGAGAGCCGGCCCAGTGGAAAGGCTATCCTCCCGCCGAGGAGGGACGACGAAGCCTGGGATGTGGGCAGGGGCGAACGGTACCGAGACGATGGCAGCGGCCTTGAGCGGCTGGTGGCGGTTCTGCGCTCTGTCGAACAAGAACCCGGTCCACCCAACCTCTTCGGCGTAATTGGAGAGCACGAAGGCGAAGACCAGGCTGGGCAGGATCAGGGTGAAGAATCTCGCCCAATTCTCTGTCACCGCGGTCAATGGAAGCGTGCCGGCCAACCCGGTTGCAAGGAGGAGGGTGAGGACGGTGGGTCCCAGGAGCGCGAGCAGATACCAGCCGATGCCGACCCGCCAGCGCAGGCACCGGTGGGCGAGATCCCGCATTCCGGCCTTTCCTCGCACCGCCGACGTGACGATGAATGCCGGAACCGCGCTGCCAAGGACGTGGGCGAGTAGGTCGTACGGGGCGTGCTCGTAGGGGAGCAGGTCTCGTCGGGTCAACGCTGGCGACAGGGCGGTCGCCACAGTGACGACATAAGCCATGACGAGGAATGCGGCGACAGGGTGGCGCGCAATCCACATCCGAATCGGTGAGTACCAAGGGGCCCTGGGTTGAAGGGTGTCGTCGGACATGTCCCCGATCCCGCTTCGGGCGGCGCTTCACAAGGCTACTCCCCGGGAGATTCCCGATGTCGGGGTCTAGCCTCGGTCGTGTGGGGTTGGAAACAGAACCATTTCGAAGCGAAGCGCGGGGCCATGGGCAGCCACGGTCTGAGCCAATGAAACCGAGTGGGTGATCCGACGGTCCCACCCGGTCCGTGGATATAGGGCGCAATCGGCATCTCGCCCAACCGGGCGGAGGCTCCGCTCAAGGGGGGCGGCACATCGTCCCTGTCAGTTTTGCCTGTATCGGATGTGACAGCCCCACGTGAGGTAGGCCGATTCACGACCCGACACCCACGTCGCGTCGCCCGGAAAGGCGGCTCAGTTGCGATCGGTTCGAATCGGACCACCCGAGTAACATCCGGGTCAGCAGATCCCTGCTTCGCCTCCTCCTCGGAGTAGCAAGAGTCCCCATGTCGTCGCAACGGCCTACCGCCACGGCTGAGCAGACATTCTGGGAACGCCTGGCAGCCCGTACCAGGCTTGCCGGTGCTGCAGCCACGATCGAGAGCCCGAGGACGGTCATGCGAATCGCAACCGGGGCGGCCTGGGCGGCCGCCGCCAATGCGGTTTTCACCGCTTTCGCATTCTTCTGGTTCGACGAGCCGGCGGCGGGAATCATGACCGTCGCGGTAACCGTGTCATACCTAGGCGCCTGGGTCTGGTACGCAAAGACCGGCAGCGTCCTCGACCTGGCCGTGATCACGGTGGTGGCGAGCACCATCGACATCTTGGCCGTCCACATGCTTCTTGGGGGGTACGCCAACTCGGGCAGCTACATGGTGTGGGGCATCACTCAGGTGTTGATCGCGGCGATCGTGTTCCCTCGAAGGGTCACACTCGGCGTCGTGGCCCTCTTCGCTGCCAGTGGAATCGCCTTCGGTGTGCTGGAGCCTTGGCTGGCCGGGGGAAGGCCTCCACCGGATCCGACCTTGAGGGCGCTCCTATTCGTCATCGTGCTACTGGGCAATCTCGGATTGCTCGCCCTCATTCTGACCTCGATTCTGAACCGACTGTCCGCCGAGCGCCGCCGCGCGGAGAGCCTGCTGTTGAATGTGCTCCCCGCCGTGATCGCAGCCGAACTGAAAGAGCACGGCGAGATCAAAGCCCGACGTTTCGACTCGGTCAGTGTGCTCTTCGCCGACGTCGTCGGGTTCACCCCGATGACGGCCTCAATCGAGCCGGAAGTGATGGTCGACCGGCTCAACGTGATCTTCACCCATTTCGACACGCTGGCGGACCGCTACGGCTGCGAGAAGATCCGGACCATCGGAGATGGATACATGGTCGCCGCCGGCGTCCCGGTTCCGAAAGACGACCACGCCCACGCCTTGGCTGCAATGGCTCTCGACATGCTCGACTACATCGAGGACGGACCGTTTCGTCTCCGTATCGGCATCGACACCGGCCCGGTCGTGGCAGGTGTCATCGGCACGAGGAAGTTCCAGTACGACGTGTGGGGCGACACCGTAAACACGGCGAGTCGGATGGAGTCCCATGGCGAGCCCAATCGGATCCACGTCACAGAGTCTGTGCGGGCCGTCCTTGCCGATCGCTACCAGTTCCAGCCGAGAGGCACCATCTCGGTTAAGGGCAAGGGGAAGATGGAGACCTTTTTCCTCCTCGGATAGCGGAGCTGCGCATATGGCAGGAACCCAACGAATCCAAGAGATTTCAGGGACTGGACGCTGCTTTAGCAACGGACTTCGAGCCCAGCGGTACCTCGCACCGTTCCCATTCCCTGGACTAGGCAGTTCCCGAGGAGGGTCTGTTGTGTGCCTTCGCCAAGATCGTCTTAGGTATTCGGTGACGCGCCGCAGCGCAGAGCGAAACCTGGGACACCTAGCCGCCGAGCCTCAAGGGCAAAGCTCTCGGGCGTTCCTGCGATGCGGATCAGCCCGTTGAGTGGCTGAAGCACCAGGTGGCGACGCCCATGGTCCTCGATCCAGAGGTATCCGGCATTCATGGCAAGGCGAGCCGCGTTCCTGGAAAAAACGAACCCACGACTCAGAAGGACCCCCGGTTCCATTTAGTCGCGAGCAAACTGGCGATGACGGGAGCCGGCGCGTTCCAGAAATCGACCAAACGCGTTCCACAGACAACCGGTAAGGACCGGATCCGGCCCATAGCCATTGGTCGGATCCAGTTCTCAACCAATCCCACGTCCCCATGTCCCCCCGGGATGGGTTGGAAACGCGGTTGAAAACCGGCACGACCGACCCGTCGGACACAGATTAGGTGGAGCTACAGCGCATAACTTCCGTCGGACCCTGTCCGGGAGGCCCAGAACGCCCGGTCGGGCGCGGGCAGTTACGAAGGACGTCTGATCCCGGCTTCGCAGGTCTAGAGGCGGATCGTAGGAGTGTTTGACCGGCTTCCCCGTAGGTGAAACCGTCATGGCATGCAACGGGACCGCCTGTTTCGTTACCTGGGCGGTGCCCAACCACCCCGTCCCGGATCGTGAAACGTAGGAACCGCATAACCTCCAGCCGATGCTGACTGCTCGCAGGGCTCGCATCGGCTGGCTGGTGTCCATGATGATTCTTCTTCCGGCCGCCGTAGTGGGCCTCGGCGCTGTGGTCCAACGGCCCGATCTGGTCTCGTCTCCTGTATTCCTTGATCTTGTGGGCCGCGTTGGGATTTCGCCGGTCGCCGCGGCGTGGCTCGGATTCGTATTGCCGACCGCTTTGGCGTTCGTAGTGGCGGCTGTCATTCGCCGGGGACGGCCCGATGATCCCTCCGCCCTCCTATTCGGGCTATCGGTGGTATCGCTCTACCTCATCGTCGCTGGAGTGGGGACGGCACTGTCCGAGGTGACAGCGCATGCGGTGGGTCGTTTTGTTGACGTCTTGGCAGTTGTCCTCTTGACGTTGGGCTTGTACCTCTTCCCAAACGGGCGCTTCCTACCACGATGGACCCGATGGCCCGCGATCGCGATGGCCGCTGTCAGCATCGCTTTTCCGGATCTGATCGGCGCTGCGAGGTCGATGGGCACCGACAGTCCCGGCACCTTTTCGCTCGAAACGAGACACCTTGCCGCGGCGGTCGCTGTGTTGGCGCTGGGGACCTGGCTGCCGGCTCAGGTCTATCGATATCGGCGACTCTCGACACCTCTCGAGAAGCTTCAAACTCGTTGGATCATCTTCGGATTTGCACTCGTTCTCATCGGCTCACTGGGCGCCATTCTCCTCAGAGCGATTGGAATCCCGTCGAGGTGGGTGGCGTGGCCGCTGCTGTTGGCGGCGGCAGGCACCTTCATATTGCCAGCGGCTGCCGGCCTCGCAGTCCTTCGATACCGGCTTTATGAGATCGATCGCATCATCTCTCGCACTGTCACATACTCGATTTTGGCTGGCCTGTTGGCCGCGTTGTACCTGGCCACGGTCTACGCCATGACGCGGCTCGTACCGGTGACGGGTGATCTAGCGGTGGCGGGTTCTACACTTGCGATTGCCGCCCTCTTCAACCCACTTCGGCGACGTGTTCAGCGGGTGGTGGACCGCCGCTTCAACCGGTCGCGTTACGACGCCGTATTGATGATCGAGTCGTTCGCCTTGAGACTTCGCTCGGGAATCGAGCTAGGCGAAGTGCTGGCCGATCTCCAGCAGGTACTGGTTCACACCGTCGAACCAGCGTCTACCAAGATTTGGTTGCGAGCATGAACCGAGTTTCCTCCAACCGGAAGCGGCCGCTACCTCCCTTTGAGCTCGAAACGGGAAGCAACCCCATGCACCGAGGACCGGAGCACGATGACATTGTCAGCAACGGAGGTCGATGGTTAGCCGACTGCCGGCTGGCCGACCTGCTGCCAGGCCGTAGTAACTCACGGGGTTCGGGCACCGGTCGGGTTGAGGTGCGCAGCCAGACTGCCCGGTGGGAGGCCACAGCGTTTCGGGTCGCGGTGCAGATCGCCCGCCTCCGTTACGGAGGCAGCCAGCACCGTCAACAGCAATCGGCGGATGCCCCGCGTGGTCACGTCAGCTCTCCACGGTCAGTGTTCCCACCATTCCCGCATCGACGTGTCCGGGGATGGCACAGACGAACTGGTACTGCCCAGGAGCCGCATCGAACGAGGCTCCCAGCTCCGCGCCCACGGGCACCCGGAGATCGACACCGAGCTCGTCGACGGTGAAGGTGTGCCAGAACAAGTCCCTGTTCTCCATCGTGACGACCACACTTCCTTCGTTGACTTTCAGCTCGGTTTCCGAGAAGGCCAAGTTCTCGGACACAAGTGCGATATCCCCGGCGCCGATTTCGACGCGGCTGATGCTCGCACCCCAGACCAGGAGGACTCCCAGCAGCAGAACACATACGCCCATACTGAGCCATGGCCCGGTAGTCGACCCAGAAGCCCGGTTGGCAAAGAACCCGATAGCGGCAATGAGGGCGAGGAGGGAGACCGCGGCCACGATCGACGAGATCAGGACGGAAGACATCGGCGATCCCTCCCGGATGTTGGTCATCGCCGCGGTCAGCATGAAATACAGAGTGATCGCACCGGCGAGGGCCACCCCGGTCGCACCGAGGGTCCCTCGGCGCACCCGGGTAAGCCACGTGGCCAGAGCGAACCCCAACGCTACCGCTCCTCCTTCGAGGTCACCTAGAACCGCCGAGATCGTCCCGATAGCCACTGTGGCCACGATGCCGCCGATGAACAGCAACCGGCGCCAGGTCAATCCCCGGCCAGCGGGCTCCGCCGTGATCGCATCAGGCCTTGTGACAGAACTCACGAGCACTCTCCTTCGCCGTCAACGAGCGACGCCAGGGCCGCAACGAGCATGAGGATCGGAAGCACGATGTTGGCTACCGCCACAACGGTGTCGGCCGGTGGCAAGTCTCGAGTCACGATCCTGTGGCTCACCGGCTCGCTGACTGCCCCGGCGACGAACAGGGCTGAGAGAAAGGCGAGCCAGGCTCGTGCCCGCCGACCATTCGCGTCCGCCCTCGGAGCCAGGCCGAGCGACAACCACATCTGGACGACGAGGTTCCAGGGGGCAGCGAGGCCCGCGCCGTGGACGCCACCCAAGACGCTTCGTCTCACATCGGATCCCATATCGAGCCCCAGAGCCCGGGCAGGGTATCCGCGCTTGATCGAGAGATAGCTCCCAGCGACGAATGTCACGGTGTATGCGGTGGCCGCCGATCGGGCGATCCTGAGAGGACGGGTCATTTCGAACCTCCTTTTCTCCTTTCTAGCAATGGAACGTTCCGCAAGGGTTACGGGATTTCGACAAGTTGACCAGACTCCTCACCCAGACCGACCGCTGCCGGCTGCATGGTCTCGGAGACCACTCCCAGCCATCCGTCCACCACTCCATCCGGATCGACCCTCTCCTCCATGGTGCTCGCAAAACCTTGGACCACCCGGTCCGCATCGGATCGGGACCGGTGAACCTTCGGTCCACCGAGTCCGACACGCGTTCCAGGATCGGGCAAAACGCGTTCCAGGGTCAATGTTTCAGCGGGCGAAAACCCAAGCACCGTGGGGTTCAGGAGGTTTCCAACCAATCCCACGTCCCTGGGTTGGAAACGCGGTTGAAAACCGGCACGACCGACCCGTTGCACACAGAATAAGTGTTGTTACAGCGCATAACTACCGGCGGAACCGTTGCCCCTGGTCTGAGACCAGGGACAACGTCAACCACGCCGCCCGGCAGAACGCGTGCAACACACTGTGAACCCGGCCGCGGCCAGGAAGCTGGACCTACTTGTCGAACTCGATCCCGTCGATGACTCCGATGAAGGCCTTGGCCACTACGCGGTAGCCCTTGGGGTTGAGATGTCGGTTGGCCTTGGCATCAGGGTCGTCGGGACACATGAAGCTGAGCTTGCAGAGGACGTCGACGTTGTCGGCGATGCCGTTCATCGGGCTCTCGTCAGTGAAGTCCCCGGCGCTGAATGCGGTGTAGACATCGGCTACCTGGGCACCGGTCGCTGCGTAAGCCTGGGCGAGGGCACCGTTGAACGCCTGGGCAAGGGAGTCGCTGAGGAGGGCGAAGGCCGGATCAGGTGCCTGCTGTCCAGGGACTCCGCTGAAGAACCCGATCGCCGCCGCCACAAACGGGTTGTAGTAGTTCATGGCCACGACGGGCCCGGTGTATCCACCGACCTGTCTGAGGGTCCCCACGATCTGGGCCACCTTGCCGGCGATGGCCTGGATCTGCGCACCGAGGCAGGATGGATCATTGAATCCACAGACCCCCAGTGCTTGCGTGATGTCATTGGCGCCGATGTCGATTGTGATCAGCACAACATTCTCCGCCGCCAGCGTCGCCAGTGCGTCTCCCATCTGTGATCCTGTCGCATAGTCGGCGGTGCAGGTGGAAGGCTGACCGGACACATTGACACCACCCATGAACTGGTCGGTCGTCTCACCGGGACATCCCAGCTTGACGTGCCCCAGATCAGCGGCAACCCGCCCGCCGATCCGTTGGAAGAGTTGGTCGGTGTATGACTGATCCGAGAATTCGATGCTGTTCCCTTCGGCATCGGCCAGCGTGCCGGCCGCAAGGGAGGTCCCCAGGGACAGATACACCGCTTCCTCGGGAGAGGCGGCCACCGCCGCCAAGGGTTGGGCGACGACTATCAGCGCCATCACCACGGTCAGGAGAACCCGTCTCGTGCTCACGATCACTCCTCGGGTAGATTGCGTGGGAATCTACACACCTCGGACAAGCCTCCCGATATGGGACTTTGTCCCAATCTACCCAAAGCCATCAACTCAAGCTCGACTCGAAAGAATCGGGGGAGCCGAGGGCCGTGGGGCCAGGTCCGAGATGCACCGTCATGGGCTCAGGTCTAGAAGGCGTCGAGATCGTGTCCTTTGCCAGAGACGGAGCTGTCGCGGCATTCCAAGTGTTGGAGCCCACCTCAAACTCTGCCGCTCGGCCCCTCCCTCGCCTTGTCGGTGATAGCGCGGGCGGCCGCAACGGTCTGCTCCCATGACAAGATTGCGCCCCGGTCCCAGTGGGCGACAAAGGATTCCTCTTGCTCCGCTTTCAGCCTGGCCAGATCCGCCTGGTAGCGGGCTAGATCCCAAGCCGGCATTGGGTGCAGTAGCTCCCCCCGCCACCGGTCCGCCGCCCCAAACAGGACCGCTGCGGGCTCGAGCAGGCCGATCTCGCTAGCCAGACCGGCGATCGACTCGAACATCCAAACTGCGGTGCCGGTTTGTCTGATCTCAAGGGCTTCAAATAGGGACCGGTCGAACCGCTCGGCGCTTAGCTCATGCTGGCCGGCTCGACGCGCCCACCATCCCCAGGACCCGTAACCGACCGCAGTTCCAAACCGAATACCCACCGCATCGAATTCCGCCACCGCCTCCCGGTACGTGCGATCCCCGGCCGCCGGATCATCAGAGGCGGCCAATACCTCCGCAAGGTCGTAGAGGGTCCATGCAATGGCCGGCCGGGCGCTGGCCTGCCGGAATAGTCCCAGCGCTTCCTGCAAAAGACCCGAGGCACCACTCCGCCCTAGAAATTGAGTGGCCCGCGCTTCGACCAGCAGGGCATTGGCGATGCCTAGCTTGTCGCCTAGCCCCTCGAACAGCCGGCGCGCCTCCTCGGCCAACCCCAGCATCTCGGAGTAACCGGCGTTCCAAAAAACTGTCATCGCTCGCTCGAGCAGGCTCCAAGCCAGACCGACATGGTCGCCTGCATCACGGGAAGCCCCCGTCGCCTCATCGATATCGGACGGGTCGCGCCGTCCAGAAGCGGACGAAATGGCCCGAAGACGAAGCGCATCGGCACGACCGACCTTGTCTCCAACTTGTTCAAACGCGGCCAAAGCCTCGCTGGCGAGGGTGTGGGCCATCTCCGGTTCTCCTGCCAGTTCTGCCATGGAGGAGGCGGTCCCAAGCACTCGCGCCTTCCAGCGAATATCGGCATTCGGGGCCGCGCCAAGCACCCGGTCGATCCAGGAGCGGGCCTCCCCCACCAGGCCTCGCAACACCCAGAACTCCCCGAGTGCGCCGGTGAGCCGCATCGCTTCATCGTGAGATCCGACGGCCAGGAGGTGATCGAGCGCCGCCCGGAAATTGGGTTGCTCATCCTCGAAACGACGCATCCAAAAAAACTGTTGCGGATCGTGAAGATGAGAAAGCCCCGATTCGGCGATCTCGACGTAGTAGTCGGTGAAACCAACCATGAGTGTGGCCTGTTCCGAGCCGGTCAGCTGGCCCGAGGCATATTCGCGCAAGGTCTCGAGCAACCGGTATCGATGGGACCCGGCACCGTCAAATCGAGTCTGAATCATCGACTTGTCCACGAGCGCGGCCAGCAGTCCGCTGGCATCTTCCGGTGCAATCGGCTCGAAGGCTGTCACACTTTCGACCGCTTCCAGCGAGAACCAGCTTCGGAAAGGAGCCAGTCGGCGGAAAAGCGCTTGCTCGTTGTGGCTCAAGAGGTTGTAGCTCCACTCAACTGTGGAACCGAGACTCTGAAGGCGTGAGTGGGCGGTCCGGCTGCCGCCGGAGAGAAACCGGAACCGATGCTCGAGTTTGGCGGCAATCTCGTCAAGACCGAATGCCCGCACTCTGGCGGCCGCGAGCTCAATCGCCAGCGGCATGCCGTCAAGGCGACGGCAGATCTCGGCCACAAACCGAGCACCGTCCTGGTCGACCTGGAAGGTGGGCAACGCCGCGCGGGCTCGTGCCATGAAAAGTTCGACTGCATCTCCGCCCTCACCGGCTCCCGACTCGATGACCTCCAGGGGCGGAACCAGCCACACCGTCTCTCCGGGAACCGCCAGCGGCTCCCTGCTCGTTGCGAGGATGGTGAGCCCCGGACACCGATCGAGCATTCGGTCGACAAGCGCCGCGGTCGGATCCACCAGGTGCTCGCAATTGTCAAGCACGACGAGTGTTTCTTTCCCGGCGAGGGCGTCGACTAGAACCTGGGACGTGACTGCCCCCTGCCTGCGCTCGGGCAGCAGCCCCTCGCCGGTTCCGATCAGGCCCAGGGCTACCGCAATGGTGTCGTCCAAGAGCCCCGGATCGGTGATCTGATCAAGCTCGACCCACCACACTCCGTCCTTGAACCGCCCCACCAGCGATCGGGAGATCTCCAACGCCAGACGGGTCTTGCCCGAGCCTCCGGCCCCGGTCAGGGTGACCAGGCGCGCCTCTTGCAGCCTCGAGGCCACACCCTCGAGCTCCGATCGGCGGCCGATGAATGTGCTCCGTGCGGCAGGGAGGTTGTGGCGGGGTGACGCTGGGGCGGCCAGTCCCGGGCTCTGGCGAAGGATCGACTCTTCCAGTGAGGTCAGTTCTGGCGAAGGACTCAACCCCAACTCACTCACAAGGCGATTCCTCAAGGAAGCAAACACACCGAGCGCCTCCGTCTGCCGGCCAGCTTGGTAAAGGGCCAGCATCAACTGCCCCGCCAGCCTCTCTCGATAAGGGTTGGCTGCGACCAGGCCTTCGAGCTCGGATGCCAATTCGTGATATCGGCCGCCAGCAAGGTCCAGATCGATCCGCCGTTCCAGCAGCGTGAGACGCAGCTCCTCGAGACGGGTGCGCTCCTGACTGATCGATGGCGTATCGGCCACATCATCAAACGGGCGGCCGCGCCAGAGACTTAGCTGTGTCTGCAGTCTTTCCTGCTCGTCGAAGCCTTCGGCCAGAGTTGGTTCGGCGAAGACGTCGGCGTCGATGGTCCCGGAGGGCAAGTCAAGGGCGTAGCCGGACCTTCGCTTGATGATGACCTTCTCGCCCAACAGGCCCCGCAACCGCGAAACGTAAGCCTGCACGGTGCCGACGGATGAAGGAGGAGGCGACTCACCCCATATTTCGTCGATCAGTCGATCCATCGAAACCGGATGCCCGCGATTGGCGATCAGGATGCCCAACAGTGTCCGGGGTCGCGAACCACCCAAGTCGACCTCAGCTCCGTCGATGGCGACCTCGAGTGGGCCCAGCACTCTGACTTTCATAACGGAAGGGACGGTAACCGTAGGGATTTGCCGTGGCCCCTTTTGCAAGATCGGTGCAAGCCGCCGGCTAGGTGGCTGCAGAGCTCCTTCCGCAGCCTCGGTGAATGCACCGCTTCCTGGCCGCCGTCGTTTCGTTGCTGGTCATCTTCGTGCTGGGACCCGTCGGAACCGAAGGCGGTAACGCCGTCGATTCCTCGTTGACTACTGATGGGTCGCAATCAGAGAACGACAGTGCTCTCTTACAGTGGGCCATCTCCAGGTTTGCCGGGGCCGATTTGGACCTGCCCGCTGTCTTCGTGGCATTCCATGATCAGAAGGAGGCCTGCGCTGGGCATCCGGGCCTCTTCAGAGACCAACCGGACCTCCGCATAGACATATGCGGCTTCTTCGATTTCTCGACAGCGGCCAAGAAGACGCTGCTCCACGAGTTGGCCCACGCCTGGGCGCACGAGAACCTGTCCGACCCTGACATCGAGGAGTTTCTCATCCTGCGGGGCTTGGAGATATGGGCCGGGCCCCTCGCGCCATGGGAGCTGAAAGGCTCTGAACATGCCGCCGAGATAATTTCCTGGGCTCTATTCGATCGGGAGCTGGACCTCGTCACAATCCCCGATGCCGGCCCGGAGGCGATCGAGGCGTCCTACCGAATCTTGACTGGAAGATCGCTTCCCGACCGATAGCCGTCGGAAGGCCGCCGGGCGGTACAGGCGCCTCCGTTTTGACGTGCTTGGGCTACTCCCACATCGTCACCATGGCCCCCAGGTGCCGGTTCCCCTCTCCAATTATTGGGATCGCCGTGACGGCAATCTCGCTCCATCTCTTGTCAGCCCTGAGGAAGCGGAGTCGGCGGTGTGTTGAGACCTGCTTGGTCAGGGCGAAAAGCAATGGAATCTGGTCATCGGAGGTGCCTCGGCGACGGTGGCCCTATGCACCACCCCGACATCTCGGGTCAAAGATGGGCATGTGCGCGCAGCACGACCCCCTCGGACGGGCTCAGGATCAACTCACGGACTCAGTGAGCGGGACTTGGTTCTTGACCGGTCCGGTGAGACTGTCGAGAGCGAGTTCGATCCCCTGGTCGGTCGAGAGCCCTCTTCCTCTCGCGAACTCGGCATCGAAATCCTCCCCGAGCCCCCGCCGGGCGGTAGCCGCAGCCTCCTCTAGTAAAGGTTGTTGCCATGGAACTGCCTTGTGCCCTGACGATTCTCTCCGGACCGCCGCAGCGCCCAGCAAGACGGCGGCCAGGGCGAGGTCCCCGCGAACCGAAGCAAGGACGGCCATGATGCCAAGGCAGTCGCATATTCCCCGGGCGTCCTTTAGCTGCTGGCGCACCAACAGGCTCTCGGATAGGCGTTCTACGGCCTGGTCGACATCGCCGGTCATGAAGGCGAGCACTCCGAGACTCAACTGGGCATGACCTACCCCCCATGTCAGTCCGCGACTCTTGGAGTACTCAAGAGTGGTCCTGAGCAACTGGTCCCCGGTTATGAAGTCATTCCTCGCCAAAGCGACGTGGGCCAACCCGTAGACACACCACGCGTCGGCCATCCACCCGAAGTCGACTCGGCGCGCGAGATCAACCGCTTCGTTGAATTGGGCTTCGGCCCGGTCGATCTCGTTGAGGTTGTAGGTGGTCATCCCGTGCATTCCCAGAGAACGTGCCAACCAGTGCACATCACCCAGTGCTCTCCACATCTCAACGGACTCGTTCTGAGCCTTCTCCGATCGGTCGGGGTCCCCGGCCAGCATCGCCAACCACCCCACCGTTCCCAGCGCCGCGGCCCGGCCCGGACTCGGCCCTTCTGCATGTTCAAGGAGGCGGGTGGTGAGTTCCAGGCCCTCGGTCACATACCCCCTCGTATCCCAATAGAGAGGCAGCAAGCCGCATATCCAGAGCGACTCCTCGAAGTCGCTCTGGGTCCGCAGGGCCGACTCGAGCGACTCCCGGATGTTGTGGCGCTCTCGCTCGATCTCCCCGAGTGCGGCCGGGAATTCCGGAGTCGGAAGCACGTCCTCCAAACGCGTCGCCAAGGACAGGCACCAGCGCAGGTGATTCCGGCGCAAGACCGGCTCCTCGTCGGACTCGTGAAGCTTCTCGAGGGAGAACTCGCGCAGAGTCTCGAGCATTCGATAGCGCGGCTGCCCGTCGTCGTCGATGGCAAACACCACGAGCGACTTCGCGACCAACTCATCAAGCAGGTCAAAGGCATCTCGCTCACTCAGGGCCTCATCTACACACACGGCCGAGATGGCTCCAAGCGGCCAACCTCCCGCGAAGACCCCGAGCCGGCGGAACATGACCTCTTCAGGCTCGTCTAGAAGGTCATGGCTCCATTGGATGGCGGCGCGCAGTGTTCGATGGCGCTCAGGAGCGTCGAGAGGCCCTCGATCGAGCAACGACAGGCGGTCGTCGAGGCGGCGCAGCAAAGCGTCGGGCGAAAACAGGCGCAGCCGGGCCGCGGCAAGTTCTATTCCCAGCGGCAAGCCGTCCAGTCTCCGGGTGATCTCGGCGATGACGCCGGCATTGTTCTCATCGAGGTGAAAATCGGGGCGAACTGCCTGCGCTCTCTCAACGAACAGCACCACCGCGTCTGCGGCGCTGATCGCCTCTAGGTCCCCCGCCTCAAGCGGCACAGGCAAGGGAGAGAGGGGATACTCGTGTTCCCAGCTCATTCTCAACGGTGACCGGCTCGTCACCAAGACGCGAGCATTTGGGAGCACCTCGAGAATCTGCCCGATCTCGCCCCCGGCCGAGATGAGTTGCTCCATGTTGTCGAGAATGAGCAGAGTCCGGGCGGGGCCGACCACCGAACCCAATGCTTCGACGATGCTCCGGTCCTTCGACTCGTGGATCCCGAGTGTTCTTCCGACCGCCGACAAGAACTGCGCGGGAGCTCGCACCGCCGATAGGTCGAGAAAGAAGACGCCGTCGGGAAAATCAGGCTGCAGGCGCGTGGCAAGCTCGATCGCGAGCCGCGTCTTGCCGGTGCCCCCTGGCCCCGTGATGGTGACCTGACGCACAGAATCGCGCATAAGCAGCTGGGCGGCTCCGTCCACATCGGCGACGCGGCCGACTATCGGATTCGGCGGCAAAGGCACCGAGGACGGGTTATGGGGCCGTGCCCGCGGGGGCAGCAGGACGAGCGGCAAGCCGGGCGCGTCAAGGCGATGCAATCGCTCGCTGCGCCCAATTCCCTTCATATCGAAGAGACCGAGATCGATCATTGTCCAATTCCGTCCTCCGAGGTCGTCTTCGACCAGGATGCGCGTCGTGTCAGAAGTCAGGATCTGGCCTCCGTGGGCGGCGGCGCCGACCCGGGCCCCGCGGTGAACGTCGAGCCCCACATAGCCTTGCGGGGTCAGGGAAGGCGTCCCGGTATGGATACCAATCCGGCATTTCGGAGTTGTGGCACGGGGCCACGTCCGGCCTGCGATTTGGCTTTGAATCTCGTATGCAGCCTCCACCGCATCGAGCGGGCTGGCGAAGACGCAAAAAAAGCCGTCGCCTTCGGTAGAAACGGTCTGGCCATGATGGCTGCTTATCGCTGCGTTGACGATGGTGTGGTACTGATGAAGCAGCGGCGGATAGTCGTCACCCAACTGCTCGACCAGAGGGGTGGATCCCTCCAGGTCGGCATACAGAAGAGTCAGCAGACCGGCGCCTTTCTGGGTCACCGGCTCGTCGATCGTGTCGGAAGAGCTGGGGGTCATCGAGGCTGTCGCTCATACTGTGCTCGCATTGACAAAAGTGTAAGGCGGCCCAAGCATCTCCCGATCGACGCACAACCAACCACCTTGCCGCGGAGCGGCTCGCCGGGCAGAGCCGGCAAGCGCTCGGAGTCGCCCGGGAATGACTGAGGCAGCGGTCCGGTTCCACCCAATATGGATACAGCCATCGAACAGGCTCTGGGCCAGGGCGGCATCGTCGACATAACCACGACCGGCCGCAAGAGCGGTCAAGCTCGGCGCATCGAGATCTACCTCCACAATCTCGATGGCGTCTTCTACCTCACCGGCCGACCCGGCTTTCCGCGTGATTGGGTCGCCAATCTCGCGGCTGACCCGCGAATGACACTCCACCTCAAACGCGGGGTGTCAGCCGACCTGGCTGCCACCGCCGAAGTAATTACCAACCCAGAGGACAAGGGCGAGATCATCCTCCGTGCCCGGGTCGAAAGCTGGGGCGCCAATCCCGATGTGGCTCGGGCCGATCTCGACCACTGGGTAACCACCTCACCCCTGGTCCGTTTCTCAATCGATTGACAACACGTCAGGATTGCCCGCCCAAGGATTGCTTGCCCTAGCGGGCCCGCAACCCGTACGTTCCAGCTGACAGCGTGGCATACGACCGCGCCACGATCGTTTCGAGCACCTTGAGGTCGATTGCCTCTAGATCCTTGAGGTAAACGCAGCCGACTCCGCTCGTGTGGGGTCCCAAGCGATGGAGCAGTTCGGTATGGGAGCCGACTCCGTCGGGCACGTAGAGGCTGATCGCCGCCTTCCGCGGAGAGAAAGCTGCCGCGGCCGCGTCGCTCTCACGCCCGCTCGTGTACTTGTAGTGATAGTGGCCAAACCCGATGATGTTTCCGTAGAGGCGGGCCTTCTCCCCTGTTACGCGACTCATCATTTCGAGCAGGGTTTCGGCATCGCGACGGCGTTCCGGATGGTCTATCCCCTCGACGAACCTCTGGACTGACTCATCAACGCCATTCACCCGAGACCTCCGATCGCCTCACCTTTTCTTCCAAACTGAGGAGTACACCGCGTTCTGAAGGCGGCGGTCCCCGGACCACAGGTGATCAAAGTTATGCGGGCGCTTGTCCTGTCCCATGATCAGCCCTGTTTAGCGGCTGCAACCTGCCTCATCGAGTTATCGGCCGCGACCCGGCGAGCTACGCAATGGCGTTGACGCCGACCGCAGCGGCCTCCGCCTGAAGACTGACTGCCTGCAGACTGACAGATGGAAGAGATAGCTGAAAGATGTTCCAATCGCCGCGTCGGAAGTATTGAAGGTCGCCGCCCATTAGCCGTGCCAGGGTCCGAGCGATGCCCAGGCCAATCCCGACCGAGTCGAGCTGGCCTGATGATCTCTGGGCCCGTTGGTACGGCAGGAAGATCCGTTCAGAAGCCTCCTCCGGTATCGCGGGGCCGTTGTCAGCCACATTCACCTGGATCGTGTGATAGGCCTCATTGAGGCGCACTTCGATGGAGGGTCCCCCGTAGCGGCGGGCGTTGGTGATCAGGTTGCGGATGATTTGCCGTACGCGACCCGGATCGCCCACGGCTCGCAGCAGCGGGGCCAGGTGGTCGATCACCTTGACCCTTGCGACGACCTCAATTCCATAGGCCTCGATCACTTGAGCGACCTGGGCTTGGACGCAGACCGGGACCTTGGCGATGACCAGCTGGTCCAATTCGGCCCGAGCCGAGACCAGCAGGTCCTCGATTATGTTTCCGAGATCAAAGGCCTGATCGGCTACCGCTGTGATCATTTCCTCGCGCTCGTGTTGCGATAACGAAGGGTCGTTATCTCGCAAGAGCTCGGCGAACCCCAGTACCCCGGTGAGAGGAGTGCGGAGCTCGTGGCTGACCGATGCCAGGAATCGGTCCTTGGCTGAGGTCAGGTCTCTCAGGTGTTGCAGCTCTCGATTGGTTTCGTTCCGGCGGTAGAGCAGATATGTAACAGTGGCCACCGCCGCGCTCAGGGTCAGGCCCGCCATCAACACCAGGAGCGGCGCTTCGCTGTTGAAGGCATACGGCGACCCCTCTTTGACATCCACCGAGACGCGCCAGATGCGGTCACCCACAGATATCTGGCTAACCCAGCCACCTTCAACGTCGGCTGCAACTGTGGAGAGGTCAGTGACGTCGACTACCTTCCATGTAACCGCTTCAGCAATCGAGGGTGGTATCCGAGTGGCGAGCAACTCGCTTAGATCCATCGGTGCGAGCGTGAACCCCTCGATAGCTCCGGTCTCAGGGTCGGCCACTCGCCGATAGAGAATGAATCCGTCGTCTTCATCTTCAGAGAACAGCTGCAGAAACGGAGTAGCGATGGTGGCGTCGGCCTCGGCGGTCCGCTCCAAGGCGGCGCGGCGCACCGGGTCTGATCCTGAGTCGAATCCATGCGGTCGGTCGAATGCCCCCGCTGGTTCAAACCACTGCGCCGGGTAGTAAACGGACCGAGGGCCAACCGAAACTCGGCCGCCTTCGGAGTCCCTTTCGAAGACCGAATAGTCCGGGATCTCACGGGAGATGTCTTCTATGTATTGATCGAGGTCCTCGCTCCGAACAAGTGCGATAAAGCCAAGCCCCCCCATTCCTTCCACCACACCCACATCGGCCGCAAACAGGGCAAACTCCTTCTGGGTGACAATGTCACTCGCCCGAAAGAGGCCCGCTGCTGCCACCAGCCGCTCCTCGGCCGAGGCAATGGCGCCAGAAAGCGCTTCAACCACGACCTCCCCGCCCTGGGCAACCGCACCGTCGGCCCTCAATCCGGATCGGAACCAGAACCCAACAGCGGTCACCAGTGTCAAAACCAGAACGACGATCGCCACGACTCCCACCATCACCGCAGGCCCGAACCTCTTGATGGCAGGAACAACGCCCTCGCGATCGCGTTCTAGTTCCCCATTACGCAAGTCCCTAGGCATCACCCCTCAATATCGACACCGGCAGACACAACTTGACCAGGGCACCGCACCCTGTTGTCGGTGGAGGATTTAGGCCCTGGTCGCCTAAGGCCCATCGGGCTGTTGAGCCCAGGGGCGCCTGCCCGCCTGGCTAGCTACCTCGGTGCCACCAAACGAAGAGGGGGGCGCCGGTTGGCCCCCCCCTTTCGTTCTGTTCAAGTCGTGTCGGTTAGGGGTTGACCCCTAGCTGGAAACAACCTTGCCAAGCTGGCCTCTGATCGCACCGGCGGGATAGACCGTGGTGTGAACATTGACGTAGTAACCGGCGCGATTTTCCTTGATCGAGGTGAGGAGCGTGGCATCCAGCCCCTCGATGCAATCGGAATAGAGGGTCGAGTTCCCACTCACCTTGGTATCGGCGTTGAGGATCGCAAGGTCGACTACAACACCACCGTTAGTGCCGGCAGCACCGACGTGAATGTGGGCGGCCGTAATCGCGTCAAGGCGCTTCACCTTGACCGCGTAGCAAACGGTCCCCTCGTCAGGGCGGACACTGACTCGTGCCCAACCTATGCCGTCGGGATCACCGGCCGGGACCTCGTTCGCTCCACTGAGTCGAATGAGGCGCCTGGAACTGTGACCGCGATTGCGGTCGTCGCTGGTGTTGCTGAGGCTGGTGTTGTCATCGCTCCGACTGCGGACGGAGGCTTCTCTTGAGCTATTGCGGTCGTCGCTGTTCGATTCGTTGCGGGTATCGACCCGCGAATCCTCAGACCCATCGTGAGCCTGTATAGGGAGCACCATTACTCCCATCAGTCCAATGACCAGAGCAAGCACGAATGCAGCTCTACGCATTGAGACCTCCTTTCGAGGCAACCGTTGAAGTACCCCGAATTTCGACCGGGCAAACCCTTCGAAAGCCCTCGGCTGCCTTGATATCGGTGAGATCGGTATCCCCGGGACCGGGGCTCTCGCTGTGCCAGGACCACCGCGATACACTTCCCGATTCCCAGATTGGGCCCATAGCTCAGCTCGGTTAGAGCGCGTCCCTGATAAGGACGAGGTCCGTGGTTCAAGTCCACGTGGGCCCACCAAGAGAGTCTCATTCGAACCATGGCCACAAGAAACAGGCTGCTTCGCCTCCCAGGGCAACGAACCGTGCGGTCGCTCACGCCGCCCCATCACGTGTTGACGGGTGTATGTCAAGGCATGGTCGGGCGACAACAGCAGATCCATCTCGCTTTCAAGCCTTTGCGGTAAATCGTCAGCCAATAGATCCTGGAGTGGCTGCCGAAGATCGGCCCCGCCGATCCGATCGTCAAGCAAATACAACCGTTCAAACATGGCTTGGTTGGTCAGACGGCGGGTCAGGTCATTGCCCTCTGTGTAGATCCAGGCGCATTCAGACAGAAGTTCGAGTATCGAATCGACTACCTCGATTGCCTTTTCAAACTGATAGCTCGCCGCCTCCAAGAGCCGACGGGCCGTCAGTTCCTCGCGTCGAATTCGGTCTTGTTCCTCTTTCAGGAGATCCAGCGGGATGGCCTCGGCATAGTGGGCGTCAAGCAACCGGCGCCGCTGGATGTCGAAGTCAGCCAGTCGCTTTTGTTGGATCTCGGCTTCATTGCGCCCGAGTGCCTTGGCCTTATGAATGTGATCGAGCACCAAGTCCCGGAGCTTTGACATAGCGTCGGAACTCAGGCTGACCGATACATAAAACTGTTCGACGGCTCTCTCAACGGCCCCGGCTGGAACATAGGGCTGCCGGCAGCCGTTGCGCCGAGTCCGGCCGCTGCAGTAGAAGTAGGCGTAAGCCCCACCGTTACCGTGAACCTGCGTAAAGGAGATGCGCGACCCGCAATAACCGCACCAAAGGGTGCCCTTGAGGTAGTGCTTGTGCTGACGAACCTTTTCCCCCGACTCGCGGCGCGACCGCAAGATGGCTTGCACCGCTTCGAACACGTCTTCGTCGATCAATGGTTGGTGGCGGCCGGGATACTCGACGCCCTCCCACGTGACCACGCCGATGTAATAGTGATTCGCTAGTACCTTGGCCACGTTGGAGGTCGTGAGCGGTCGGGCCGGTTGCCGTGGCGTGGTCGGAGTGCGCAGGCCTCGGTCGGCCAGTTCAATCTGGATGTCGCGAATAGACCACTCGCCGGTGGCGTAAGCGCTGAAGGCCCATTGGATATACGGTGCCCGGTCTTCATCGACCACGACGGTGCGAACACAGGCCAGCGCCAGGAACCCAATCATCGTTGGTAGGTCGACCGGTCCTAAAGCGTTTGGACTACCTGTATTTCGATCTCCGCAACCGCAAGAAGGACGAGATCGTCGTGGTGACACTTCGAGGTGACTCGATGAACGTGCGACTACTCGACTCGTCTGGGGAGCCATCTACCTGAAGACGGACGGCGAGCGTCTGATCACCGCCTTCAAGATCGAGGCCGGATCACCCACGAAGAAGTGGTTCTACTTCGAGTACGGGCTGGACGCCACCGGTCAGCTGTCCCTGGTCAGATGGGTTTAGCCAGCCGATCAGCTGACCAACTCCTGGAAGAGGTCCGGGAGCACCCGGTCCGCGGGGAGACATAGCTGCTCTCTCACATCTTCGCGGTAGCTGAGGAGATGGCGAAGGCCGGCCAGGGTGTTGCCCTCCTCGCGGTAGGCACGCACTAGGAGCCGATGCGAGGTGTCACGGAACGGCGAGCACGCGATGGCGGCAAGGCTGGCTTTGATCGCCAGCAGATGGCTGTTGCTCTCCAGAAAGCGCGCAGCGAGGGCTTCCAGGACGTGGACCCGGGTCTCTCGATAGCACTCCCGCTCTGGATTCACCCACGGCTCATCCCAATCGGGAAGCAGGTCATAGCTGAACGTCTCGATGACTGCCTCCCCATCAACCGGTGTTGAGCGGCCCGACAGCAGCGTTCGGCCCAAGGTCTCCGCATCGTGGAGGTCGACGTCACACGTCTCGGCCAGCTCGAGATGATCGCCGTCGCTGTGAACCAGTTGCGGCCGTGTCGATCCGAGTCGCCACAAGGCTGTTCTGAGTCGGCCGTGGGCATGGGTGTCGACCACGTCCGGCCAAAGCATGGCGGCGATCTGCTCCCGTGGCATCGGTCGCCGGCGCAGAGCCAGAAAAGCCAACAAACGGTGCGCCGAGGAACCGCTCGAGGGAGGGTCGCTTCCTCCGACGATTCTGAAGCAACCGAGGAGTTCGACCCGGAAAGACTCTGCCGACACTTGTGGCCCCCAATCAGTCTTCTCAACTCTAGAGAGCTGTCGGCGCCCGAATTGATCCCGACGATATCCCGGTGTGACGGATCGGTGACGCCCAAGGAACACCTGTCGGTGAGAGTCGATCCGGTCTCACGAAGAGGGAAACGAATGGGTCATTCACTTCTGCGTCAGCTGAGACTTCACCGAGCGATCCTTCTCTGGGGCTGTTGGCGGGTTGTCCTCGAGTTGGAGGTCCTCAAAGCAAGGGCCAGCGGCGAGATCGCCTTTCTCTTCGGGACCGAGGCAGATCCCAACAAGCCGGTGGTCTACCTCGACACCATGAACCTGGTTCTCAATGCCGACGAGGATGTGTTCGGCCCCGGTGGGACACCTTCGGCCTGCCTAGCTCCCGGCTCACGCCCACGTATCGACTTCGACCAGAAGTCACAGAAGTTCGAATCCGGGTTCGAGATCATGATCGACTTCCCGGCCCTGCGACTGGAGACCGAGAAGGAGCAAGAGGGCGATCGGGAATCCGACACACCCGGCCCTCTCGCAATCCCGACCAAGGCCCAAATTCGAGGGCACTTCCCGGGCACACTCCGACCGGTGGAGTACGGGGTGGAGATGTTCGAAGGTGAGCTCATCATCGCGTTGCCACCTCAGGTCGAAGACAAGATCCGGATGTCCGAACTGCGGGTGGAATTTCTGATCCCACTCCGGTGGATCCGCTTCACTTCCCACAAGCAGCTGACCCTGCAGCCGGTGTTCCTCTCCGCTGCCGGGACCACCCCGCCAACGGGCGAGGACTTCTACCCGGGGCTCGCCAACGCCAACGTCCTTTGGGGAAGATGCTGCGTCGAGTTCGTGACCCGATGCCCCATCTACGTCGACGAGCAGGATTGGCGGGTGGCGACGCAGAACGAGGCGATCGCCTTCAAGAACGGCACCGACGTCAGCGACGCCATCGAGGTCTTCGTCGTCGGGGAACTTGACCCGGTCGACATGTGGGGTGGAGGGGCCACTTGGGGCTCGGGCACCGCCACGGCCAAGGTGGTTTCGACGGACAATCAGCTACCACTGAACCAGACCCACATGGCTCACGAGCTGGGGCACGTCCTCGGGCTGGGGCACCCCGGTGACTCCGGCGACGGGCTCACCGATGGTTGCATCGGTTCGCTGATGGAGCCGAGTGGGTTCTTCGCCGACAACCCGGCACTCCAGTGCGAAGGCAATTGCGACAACATCTCAAACCCGTTGCTCCGCTTCGCTCCATGGCAATTCTGCATCAGCCGGGATCGGCCCGACGACCAGCTCTTCTGACGCATCGACAGATCGCGTCTGCGATACGCCGCCTATAGCCTGCCGGGACCGATGGACACGTCTGATCCCGGACCGAGCTTCGACGAGCTGCGCGCGGCATGCACCCGATTCCTGGTCGGTCACGGTCGACCCACACCTCAGAAGCCGCTGGAGGAGATCTTTGGTCCTCGACGGTGCTTCCGGCGATAAGGCCGAATTCCTCCGGGATGGAGTCAATTATCACTAACGGGATCCAAAACGGCCACGTCGATACCTTATGGTCGACGGAGAACGCGAGACCTGGGACCTCGAGTACTGCGTCAAGAAACGGTGGCCACATTCTCAGGACCCTGTCCGCAACAACGTCGAATTGACCATTCGGCTCCGCAATCGCATTGAGCATCGATACGAGGCCGGGCTGACGGTGGCTGCCACTGGGTTTACGCAAGCTCTTGTCATTAATTTTGAGGAAGAGCTCGTCAGCCACTTTGGTCCGACCTATTCGATTGCCGAGTACGTCCACATACCTGTTTCACTCAGCACGTTGTCGCGTGAGGGAGTAGCTCGGCTAGTCGCCGCCCAACAGCAACTCCCACAAAAGCTGAAGGACTTCTTCGTTGAGTATCGATCCGGCGTAACGCCGGAAGTTGCAGCTGACCGTCGATTCGAGTTCCGAGTCGAGATCGTTCAGAAACGGACTGCCAAGTCCGACGCGGAATCTTGCGGTCTGTCAGCTTCGTAAACGAGGGCGACCTTACAGATGATGAACTGGCTGCCTATCAGGCTCTAGCCAAGACAGGCCGGGTCATACTTCGGGAAAAGTCGCGACCCGTCTCGAACCTCGGCCGGCTCAGGCCAAAAGCGGCTTGCCTGCAGGTAGAACAACAGATCCCGTTCAGGTTCAGACCTTCAGCCGAGTTTCCGCAAGCATGGAAACATTTCCGTGTTCGTCCACCGACTACCACCAAGGGGCAAGCACGGCAGAAGACCGATGAGCGATACTGCTATTACGAAGCCTGGAACGACTACGTCTACACCCCGAAGTGCGTAGAGCTCCTAGTGCGAGAGTGCGGGACCGCAAAAGGCTTCCGCAAAGTAATAGGTCGCAGTCCGACTGTTAAGCAAACCACACCGTCTAAGTAGGTAGGCAGCCCTTCACTCGAACGTCTGTTCATCGTATTTTATCAACATACCACTGCCAAGGCAGACCGGTCAGGTCAGCGGCACTATCTAGAGTTAGCACCAGAAGCAACCTTGGGAGTTGCGAGGGCGCGCGCAGAGGATCGAACTACCGATCTACCCCTTAGGCCCATCCCGTTGCGGGTTCGCGCTTAGTCTCAATAGGGCCACGTCTCAATAGGGCCACGTCTCAATAGGGCCACAAGACAGCTAGCAGGCGAACCACCGCAGATGGCCAGACTTCGATGACAAGGCCGCAGGCGAGCTGATGTTCAAAACTCTGCGAGGTGGGCCGGTCCGGCCGAACAGCTTCCGGCGCCGAGTCTGCGCCCTGGGGGCCAAGGGTCGCGAGGTCAACGCAAACAACGTGAGGTTGCAGGTCTGATGAGGATCAGCCGAGGGTCACGCGAGGGTTCGACCCGGCTGGGACCTCAGTGAAGTCCGGGAGAGTCTTCAACACCTCCTCCGCTCCTGCCGGGGCATACACCGCAAGGATCACCATCGGCTCGTAACTGGTGTTCAGTGTCGAGTGGAACACCCCCTTCGGGATCCAAACGGCGTCGCCTGGCACGACGGGCTTCGGTTCACTGTCGTCGATCGTCTGATCTCCTCTCCCAGAAAGGATGTAGAGGATCTCGTCCGACTCGGGATGGTTGTGCCGATCATGTCCCTTGCCTGGAAGGAGGACGACATGCATCAGGCTGCAGTCACCGCCTTCCGTGTTGTCGGTTGCAATGAGTGGCTTGATGATTCCCCAATCGAAGGTCCAGGTCGGGATCACAAACGGATCTACGAACTTGGCGGGCATGGTCCTCTCCCCTCTCATCTAAACCGTCATGGACTTGAAGCGACGCATGTTCTCGGTCATGGCCCTCTCGGTGGGCAGGCGCTCCATGGATGAGGCACCGAAGAACCCGACGATGCCCTCGGTGCGGTCCAGCACATATTGGGCATCCTCCGGCTCGGCGAGAGGGCCCCCGTGACAGAGCACAGTGATTTCGGGGTTCAATCTGACTGCCGCGTCACGCATGGCCTGGATCTCGACTACACATTCGTCGAGGGTCTTGGCAGTCTGCGCACCGATAGTCCCTTTGGTGGTGAGCCCCATGTGAGGGACCAGCACGTCTGCACCAGCCTCGGTCATCGAGACCGCGTCGTCCGGGTCGAAGACATAAGGTGCCGTAACCAGCCCAAGGCGAGCGGCCTCTCTGATCATGTCGACCTCAAGCCCGTAACCCATACCGGTCTCCTCTAGATTCGTCCGGAAGGTGCCGTCGATGAGACCCACGGTTGGGAAGTTCTGCACCCCGGCGAATCCTGCGTCCATGACCTGGCGCAGGAAGTGAGGCATGAGGCGAAAGGGGTCGGTCCCGCACACTCCCGCAAGGACCGGGGTGTCACGGACTATCGGGAGCACCTCATTTCCCATCTCCATGACAATCGCATTGGCGTCGCCGTAGGGGAGCAGGCCAGCCAGTGATCCCCGTCCGGCCATTCGATACCGACCCGAGTTGTAGATAATGATCAGGTCGGCGCCACCGGCCTCGGCGCACTTCGCCGAGAGGCCGGTGCCAGCCCCCGCCCCGATGATCGGATCGCCCCGCGCGAGAGTCGCCAGGAGCCTGGCCCGGGCATCATCACCGGTCATCGCACCCCTTTCATATAGGCATCCAGCTTCTCCGCCATCGCTGTGGCGAACGCCGGATTATTGATGTCGCAGTCCATCTCGATCAGCTCGACCGAGCTGGACAGGTTCTCTCGGATCGCCCCGAACAGCGCGGCGTCGGCGTCCGGATCGTAAAAAGGCTGGCCCTCGACGGCGATCATTGACACGCCCCGAAGCGGGATGAAAAGGGCCGTTGGCCCACTGGCACCCGACAGCTTCTCAGCGATCTGTCGCCCCAGCTCTGCGGCTTCCTCTGGGGTGGTTCGCATGAGAGTCACCGCTGGGTTGTGCTGGTACATCGTCCGACCCTCGAACTTCTCGGGCACGGTGTCAGGGGCACCGAAGTTGACCATGTCGAGAGCCCCCAGCGAGACCACTTGGGGAGTGCCGACCCGCGCCGCCGCCCCGAGCCGATCAGGACCGGCAGTGAGCACGCCGCCCACCAACTCGTCACAGAGTTCGGTAGTCGTGAGGTCGAGTATCCCATCGAAGAGTCCTGCGTCGATCAGATTCTCCATTGCCTTACCGCCGGTGCCGGTGCAATGAAAGACCAGGACCTCGTAGCCGCGGCTCTCCAGGTTGGCTCGGGCTTGGGACACGGCGGGCGTCGTGACACCGAACATCGTGGCCGCCACCAGCGGGCGTGGGTCGTGGAGCTCGACCGGCGCCTTCTTGACCATCCCGGCGATGGCCGCAGCAGCGTTCGCCAGAATCCGGGCGGAGATCGAGTTCACCCCAGCGATGTCGGTCACCGACGCCATCATCGTGATGTCGGTGGCTCCCACGTAGCGGGATGTGTCCCCCGAGGCCATGGTGGAAAGCACCATTTTGGGGACTCCAACGGGCAATTGCTGCATTGCAGAAGTCGCAATGGCAGTTCCCCCCGAGCCACCTGCAGCCAGGACTCCATCGAAGCGACCTTCCTCGTATAGCCGCCCAACCATTGCGGCAGCCGCTTGGGTCATGGCGGCGACGGCCTGGCCCCGGTCGCCGGCAGCAGCGAGAGCGTCCGCGTCAGCGCCGATGGCCGCCGCCACCTGGTGCCGGGTGATGTCGGGAGTGATTCCGGAAGGCTCATTGACGCCGACATCTACGACCAGCACCTGCACATCATCGCCCAGGAGGCGATCTCGCAGATACGAATACTCCAAGCCCTTGGTGTCGAGAGTGCCCATCAGGAGGATGGTTGGCAAGTCGGACACGGGCTCTCCTTTCGTGTGTTCTGACCCAACCACGCCGGCCGTCGGCGAGGGTTAGGGTGACGGGATGTGCGATACCCCGGTCGTCGAGGGATGATCGACAGGTTCGGGCTCGACGGTCGGACCGCCGTGGTCACAGGGGCCAGCCGGGGGCTTGGTCGGGCGATGGCCGAGGCGCTGGCCAAAGCGGGGGCAAAGGTTGTTCTGGTAGGCCGTGACCGGGACGAGCTCGGCCGGGTCGCGGCGGAGCTCGCCGACCAATCCTGCGATGTCGTCGTAAGGGAGCTCGATCTCTCCCGGGTCGATGACATCGAATCGTGGGTGGAGGGCGTCTGGTCTGAGTTAATGCCCATCGAGATCGTGCTCCACTCAGCCGGCCACCAGCGCCGGGCGCCGGCGATCGAAGTTGACCCGAAGGATTGGGAGAAGATCCTGACAGTGAATCTCACTGCTCCCTTCTTCCTGTCACGGGCGTTCGGAAGACGGCAGATCGAGGCTGGATTGGGTGGGTCCCACATCTTCATCGGGTCTCTGACGACCCTCAGAGGGATCGCCAACACTGCGCCTTATGCGGCGTCGAAAGCAGGTCTGGCGGGTGTGGTCCGGACGCTGGCGGTTGAGTGGGCGAGCTCCGGGATTCGGGTCAATGCCATCGCCCCGGGGTATTTTCGGACCGCTCTGACGGAAGGGCTTTTCCAGAATCCCGAGCTGAGCGCATGGGTCCATTCGCGGATCCCGATGGGCCGGTTGGGTGTTCCCGATGATCTCGGAGGTGCCGCGGTTTTCCTGGCCTCCGAGGCCTCCTCCTACATGACCGGGGCCGTCCTGGGTGTCGATGGTGGTTGGCTGGCCGGCTGAGGAGTCGGCAGTGCGGGACGGTGACGTGGCCGGCTGTCCTTCACTCATGCCGGCGGTCCAAAGCCCAGCTTCCCGGGGTTGAGGATCCCATCCGGGTCGATCGCATTCTTGATCGCCTGGACGTAAGGCCATGCCTCGCCGTATTGCTCGCGCATGAACCGACCCAATTTGACTCCTACCCCGTGATGCTCGTTGATCACGCCCCCGTGTGCCAACGAGGTGCGAACCGCCGAGTCCCACAGTCGATCGTGGAGCTCGAGTGCCTCCATCGGGTCAGGGGGAGGCTCGTAGACATAAAACCGGTCATAGACCATCACTCCCCAAGGGAACCAATGGGAGAAATGGGCGGTGTATTTGGCGCCGTACTCAGCAAAACCCTCCTCGATATTCTTCCGCTTGGCCCGGTAGAGATCGGGCATGTTATTGAACGAGCAGACCGTGTCCGTGGTTCCGAAGATGATGGGAGGAGTCGGGGCATTCCCCATCGCATAAGGCTCATACTTGCCTTGCCACCAGGTCATGGCTCCCTCCGGACCGATGAACGAACCGCCCACCTCGGTGCAGATCGCTGTGATTGCCTCAGCTTCGAGGTCAACGAGACGCTGGTCACCGTCACACACCACCACCAGCAGGGCGCCGGTGAGCTCTAGTCCCAGGATGCTGTTGAGCTTGTCACGATCGGCCTCGTCGTACAGACGCATGACAGCCGGGCGCCAACGCCGGGTCATGATCCGTCGCCCGGCTTCGAGACCGTCAAAGACTGTTGCGAACTCGTAGGTGAGGAACGCCTGCGCCGCCGGTATGGGGTCGACTCGCAGGGTGGCGGAGGTGAGGACGCCCATCGTGCCCTCCGAGCCGATCAGAAGCTGGAGAAGGCCGGGGCCAGCAGCGTGGCTTGGGACCGGGAGGGTGGACACGAGCCTGCCTGGCGGGAGGGCAACCTCGACCTGAAGCACGAGGTCTTCCGCCTTGCCGTACTTGGTCGACCTGACCCCGGACCCTCGGGCTGCCAGCCACCCGCCGACGGTGGCACCGAAATGGTACGAACCGGGCTCGTGGGCAACAGCCAGTCCGAGAGGTTGGAGGGCCTGCTCTAGCTTAGGCCCGGTCACCCCCGCCTCGGCGGTCACCACCAGGCTGGCTTCGTCGATCTCGACGATCCTGTCCATTCGGGTGAGGTCCAAGGCAACTCCGCCATAGAGGGCAAAGGTCCCACCCTGGGTGCCCGATCCCCCTCCCCTGGGCACCACCGGAACTCGATGGTCGGTAGCAATGCGAATTATCGCTGCGACTTGCTCTGCGGTCCCAGGCCGGACAGTCACGTCGGCGGTCGGGAGATCGATGTCGTGGAGCTGGTACAGCTGGGACATCCAGGACCAGTCAGCCGCCTGCCGGGTCAGTTCGCTCGGGTCGATAGAAGTGTGCTCGGCTCCGACCACGTCAGTGAGCTCATGCTGGAGCATCCTCAGCCGGAAGTGGGCCCTGGGGTCAGACATGGTCGAGAGCGGATCCGTTCGTCGAGATAAACGGACGCGCGACCTCGAGCTGGCGGGTGAGGCTGGCCTGCATGTGATCTATGTGCTCATTGACCAGCCGTCTTATCCCTTTGTGGTCCGAGTCGGCCACCGATCTGGCGATCAGAGCGTGCTCTTCGGCACACAGGGCCAGCCGTTCGAGGCGACCGGGCTGCGAGGTCCAGAACCAGTGGAGGCGGCGTCGTTGTTTGGCAGCGATGTCTGAGAAAAGGGCGTGGTCTGAGGCCTTCTGCAAGAGCTCATGGAAGGCCTGGTCACCCTCGGACCACCGGTCCAGATCTTTCCTCGCTGCGGCGGCGGCCATGGTGTCGACACAGTCGCGCAGGGCGATGCCTTGTTCCTCAGTCAGGTTCTCCGAAGCGCGGCTGAACATCGCGGTGTCCACAAGTCGAAGGACATCGCATATCTCGCTGACCTCAGCCGTGGTCAGTCCAGCCACCGAGTAACCACTGTTGTAGCTTCGACGTACCAGCTGGTCGAGCTCGAGACGCTGGAGCGCCGCCCGCACCGGAGTCCGGCTGATACCCAGCCATCGAGCCAGAGCCACTTCTCTCAGGTGGTCCCCAGGACTGACGTTGTCGCTGGTAAGCAGCTCGCGTAGCTGCATGTAGGCCCGGTCGGTGACGGTGAAGTGATCGGGTTCTGCCATCAGAGCACCCGGTTGACGAATTCTCGGTTTTCGACCTTCACCGGGACCTGCATCAGTTCCAGCACCCCACGAGCCACATGCTCGGAGTATCTCCGGAACGACTCCTCGCCCTTCTCCTTGGTTGCCCGCATCGGATTGCCGATAACGCCGGTCTCGGTGAACTCGTGGTGATCCATCGGGAAAGTGAAGTAGGTATAGCCCTCGAACTCCACATCGGGAGCGCCGTCGAACTTCCTGAACGAGTCGGGGAGGAAATCAGGGATCGAGGTAGGGGTGTGCTCAGCTCTGTCCATACGAACCAGATCCTCGTTCCATGCGAGACATTGTGATGTCTCCCACTCACTCGAATGCCAGCCGGGCGTCTCCTCGGGAGGATTCTCGAACACCCCCTCCACCACCCCCACGTAGCGCTCCATATAGGGCTTCACAAGGCCGATAAGGGCGCCGGTCTCATAGCGAAGCTTGCGCAGCACCGGGTCGACCACCTTGATATTGGACCCGTGCCCGTTCACGAACACGATTCGGTTGAAGCCGTGGTGGATCAGACTTCTCGCCACGTCTTCCATCAGGGCGAGAAGGGTCGACGAGCGGACAGTGATCGTGCCGCGTCCCTCACCGGGACGGTGCATGTGCTGCGGTGAGTAGCCAGTCCAGATTGGTGGAGTGTGCAGAACGCCGATAAGCCGTGAGACCCGGCCCGAGATCTCGATGGCGGTGATGGTGTCGCAGTAGAGAGGCAGGTGTGGCCCGTGCTGCTCAGTGCTGGCCATGGGCACCAGCACCAAGTCCTTCTCCTCGAGATAGGCCCGTATATCCACGTAGGAAAGCTCCGCCAGGTTCCAGGAGACGAACTGCTCGCGGAACGCCCGCTCGGCCTCCGTGATCTCTGTCAGTTTGTCTGTGGTCATGTCGTTCTCTCCAATTGAGCCATAGGTACGGTGGCGTCTTCTAGAAGCTCGACGAACAGATCGGCCACGATCTCTCCGAAGGATGGATCGTTGACGTGATACGCCAGCTTGTGGATTGCAATGTCGGGGCGGAGGTCCCTTCGGAGTCTCTCAACGAAGGCTCCGTCGGCCACAGGGTCCCAGAACACGCCGTCGGGTACGTTAGGGATGGACAGGCCCCCGGTGGGGATAGCTATGGCGATGGGGCCGGTCGCCAGATTGAGCCGCTCTGCGAAGAGTTGCCCGATTTCCTCCATCTGGGCTTTTGGTGTGCGGACAAGGGTGTATTCGGGGTTGTGGTCATAGGTCGGTCGGTCGGCGAGCTCGGGAGGGACCTGCCCGCTGGCGAACACGCTGAAGTCGATGCATCCCGGGACCACGATCTGGGGCAACCCCAGCTCACCAATCGTCCTGAGGCGGCGCGGGCCCCCGTCGTGTATTCCCCCGACCATGGGATCGGTCACTTCGTTGGTGGTGAAGTCGACGATCCCGACAAAGTGCCCGGCTGTGGCGAGGTCTTCCATGGCCGGCCCACCTACACCGTTGGAATGGAAGACGACTGCCTCGTACCCGTGCTCGGAGAGGCGGTCACGCAGGGCCATGACCGCCTTGGTGGTGTTGCCGAGCATCGTCACACCGACGAGTCGCGTGTCGGAGTCATCGGTCACGAGCCGGCGCGGGTTGGCAGCCATCGCAGCAACCGCCACCACCACATTGTCGAACACGGTCGTCGCCACCCGGTTGAGGCCCATGATGTCGACCACGGTGTGCACGACCATCATGTCAGACGTTCCGACCAGGGGTCCAAACTCATGGCGCCCCGAGGCAATAGGGCTGAGGACGACCTTGGGCACCCCGATCGGGAGGACCATCAAAGCCGCCGCCCCTATGACCGCGCCCTCGGCTCCGCCAAGGCCGATGGCGGCATCGACTTGCCCCCGCCTGTACAGATCAGTCATCAGCGACTGCACCGCGCGGCGCATCATGGCCACAGCACGGCCCCGGGTGCCCGCCTGCCGGATCTCCCCGATGGTCGAGTCGGCGAATCGAGCAACTTCCCCGTGATCGATGTCGGGAACTATGCCGAGGGGCTCGCCAAGGATTCCGACGTCTATCACCGTGGTCGTACATCCCAACCCGATCAGGCGATCGCGGATATAGGCAACTTCGGGACCCTTGGTGTCGAGGGTGCCGACGATGACGACTTGGGGCGCCACTTTCTCAGTGTTGGATCAAGGGGAGCACATGAGCGCTGGCTCGTTCAACCAGCCAGTCGTAGAACTCCTCGCTGAGGGTCGAACTGCCGTGGTCCTGGATGAACTTGAGCTGCTCAGGTGAGATACCGGCGGGGTTTTCGTCGATCGCATTGGGATACGGATTGGCAGGGGTCCGGTCGATCGGCGCCACAAATTCCATCGTCAGCGCACCGTCGTAACCGATCTGCCTGAGCAGGGCAATGACCTCGGTCCAGTCGTAGTCACCCATTCCTGGAGGCATCCGATTGTTCTCGGCGACGTGGAAGTCGGTGAGTCGATCTCCGACGTCGAGGATGGCCTGGCGCCAGTCGGCCTCCTCGATGTTGATGTGGAAAGCATCGAGGCAGACCCCGCAGTCAGGACCAGTAGCCTCGGCGAGCGCCATGGCCTGCTCGCCCCGGTTGATGAAGTAGGTCTCGAAGCGGTTGAGAGGCTCGATACAGGGACGAACGCCCTCGACGAGAGAGTGGGCCATGATCTCGGCCATGCCCTCCACCGCCCATTTCCACTCCTCCTCGGGCGATCCGTCGGGAATGATCTTGCCGACAGTTGCGGGCACGATGGTGATCTCGTGTCCCTCGAGCTCCTTGACCATCGTGATGCAGTCCTTGACATACTTCACGGAGGCGGCCCGTTGGGCCTCGTCCTTGGCCACCAGGTTGCGCTCGCCAAGCATCAGGGTCACCGCACCCCAGCACTTGAGGCCTGCGTCATCAAGCAGGGCTTTCACGTGCTTGGTGTCATAGATGTCCGGCTCGCCGCTGATCTCGATACTCGAATAGCCGAACTTCGCCAATCGGGCGATCGTTACCTCGATCGGCTCGGCCCGCATCCAGTTGTGCATGGACAGGTGCATCGATCATCCTCCTCGACTGGGAGCAACCCGGCGCCGCTCACTAGCCAAGAATTGTATACAGCTCTGTACACACGCGCCTCGCCGGACCGTGGTATTTTCGTCGGCGGTGTGCAGACCGGTGAGCAGATGAGTGTGGTCAAAGCTGCAGGGTCGGAAGTGATGGGAGGCGCCCGGAACCGACCGGAGCTAAGGCGTCGCCTACTGATCGGCCTGGGTTCGGTCCCACTTCTCTTCCTCATTGCCTGGATCTTCTTTCTCTCCCAGGGAACCTCGGCCGGACCGGCAGTCGCACAGCCCGGCAGGTTTCTCGTCACGCTCCTCGACGCCGTCACCGTGGCCGGGCTGTTCTTCGTTGTGGCCTCGGGATTCACTCTCATATTCGGTCTGATGCGGACCGTGAACATGGCCCATGGCTCTCTCTTCTTGCTGGCTGCCTATCTCGGCATCAGCTTGCAGCAGACGATGGTTGGCAAGACACGGAACATCGAACCGGCGGATGTGAGCATGGCCTCGTGGCTCGTGCCGCTCTTCGTGGGGGCGTTGGTTGCTGCCGTGATCGGCATAGTCGTTCAGCAGGTCCTGTTGAGATGGAACGAAGGTCAGGAGCTGCGCCAGGCATTGATCACACTGGCGGTATCGGTGATCCTCGCCGACCAGATGCTCTCCTGGTTTGGCGGGTTGGCCACGCGGATGATTTGGCCCGGAGCGGTGACCCACTTCGTCGAGATCCTCGGCCGGCGCTACCCGACCTCGAGACTGTTCATGCTCGCCGCCGCCATGGTGGTCGGTGCCGCCCTGTGGGTTTGGCTCAACAAGACCCGGATGGGAATGATCATTCGCGCCGGCGTCGATGACCGCGACATGGTTCGGGCTCTCGGGATCAACATCCTCGCCGTGTTCGCCGTCGCTTTCTTCGTGGGCGCATTCTTGGCCGGGGTCGGAGGTGTGATGGGTGCCTCGTTCGCCGGGGTGGCGCCCGGATCCGACGGGCAGTGGCTCCTCAACTCGCTGGTGGTGGTGATCGTGGGCGGGCTGGGCTCGCTCAAGGGTGCTCTCGCGGGTTCACTCCTCTTCGGATTCGTAGTCTCTTTTTCTCCCGCTTACCTTCCTGAGGGCCTCACCTTCTACAGCATCATCCTCACCTTTGTGCTTCTGGCCGTTGTTCTCGCCGTTCGGCCACACGGTCTGTTCGGCCGGCCCGAATGAGCAGATCGTCCAAGCTCGCGCTGGTACCGGTGACTGCAGCGTTGGCGGTTTTGCCGCTGGTGACGTCCGATTTCGTCACCTCGTTTCTCGTGACTCGGATCCTCATCCTCGGCGTTGCCGCCGCTTCGATCGTGTTCTTGTTCCGGTATGGCGGGATGGTATCTCTGGCTCAGTTCCTGATCTTCGGGGTGGCTGGCTTCATGGTCGGCAACGCCACCGGTCAGGCAGGGTCGAAAGGGCTGAAGCTCGGATGGGATCCCTGGGTCGGCGCCCTCTTCGCTCTCGGGGTCTGCCTGGTCGTCGCCTTGGTCCTGGGAGCGCTGGCCAGCCGAACGAGCGGGATCTACTTCCTCATGCTGACGCTCACCTACGCGGTCATCGGCTACTACTTCTTTGGTCAGGTCACGAACCTGTCGGGATTCGGAGGTATCACCGGGATCACGCCGCCGTCGTTCTTCGCCGGTCATCCCTGGCGGTTGTACTACGTCGCCGTCGGGCTATCACTGGCGGTCTACCTCGGTTTCAGATCGATCGCCCGGACACCATTCGGACTGGCATTGCAAGGCACCCGGGACGATCCCGTTCGAATGGCATCGCTCGGGTTCAACGTCCCGCTACACCGAACTCTGGCCTTCGTGATCGCTGGATTCGTCGCTGCCTGCGCCGGAATCTTGAACATCTGGTGGAACGGTCAGATCGACCCCACCTCGATCTCGATTGGGCCCACCCTTGACCTCCTCATCATCGCGGTCATCGGCGGCATCTCATACTTCGGGGGCGCCTGGTTGGGAGCGGCGGTCTATGTCACCGCCAACATCTATTTGCGAAATCTCCCGCTGGTCGGACTGATCGGCATCACGGAGGCTCGATTCAACACATTGATCGGGATTGTCGTGTTGCTGATCATGGTCCTCTCACCCGAGGGGATCATGGGCATCATCGACCGGCTCCGTCGAGGGACCCGAGGCATGAAACCCTTGGCACCTCCCATCGCCAGAGTCGGTGCCGATTGATGCTCGCCCTGGCGAAGGAACAGAGAAGAGCGCGAGCGAATGCCTCGCCGACGAGGAGGAAGATATGAGAGCAATCGAAGTCAGACGGTCGAGGCCAGCCCGATGGCTGGCCCTCATCGCCGCAATGGCGATGACCCTGGCAGCATGTGCAGGGGAACCGGCTACGACCGAAACGACCGCTGCCCCGACCGAAACGACCGCTGCCCCGACCGAGACGACCGCTGCCCCGACCGAGACGACCGCTGCCGGAGTTGAGCCGATCAAGCTCGGGATCCTTGGCGAGTGTGAGGGAGCCTTTGGCGCCTTCCACGAGGACGTGGTCGGCGGGACGATCTTGGCCCTGATCAACCATGCAGGCGCAACCAGCAACTCACCCACCAGTGCCCTCGACGGGTTTAGCAACGCGGTCGCCGGCGGCCGCGAGATCGAACTCGTCGGCACCGGATGTGGAGACGACACCCCCGACCGTATCATCCAGGAGATCCGAACCCTGGTCGAACAGAACGGCGCTGAGATAATCATCGGCCCGCTCTCGGGCGATGAGTCGATTGCAGTCGCCAACTATGCCAAGGACCACCCGGAGATAACGGTCATCAGCGGCATCGCAGGAGCCCAGGAGACGACACTTCATGTGCAGGCTCCCAACTACTTCCGATTCCACGGCGACGGTGCTCAGTGGAATGCGGGACTCGGCGATCTCCTGTACAACGAGGCCGGGTGGGAGACAGCAGCCGTCATCTCCGATGACTACAGCTTCGCTTGGACCTCGACGGCCGGGTTCATCGCCGACTTCTGTGCAGTCGGAGGCGAGGTGACGAGCCGGGTGTTTCCACCACTCGGCACAACCGACTACTCATCGTTCATCCAGCAGCTACCCGACCCGGATGAGGTCGATGGCTACTTCTGGGTCGTCGGAGGCACTGGAACGACCGCCGCTTTGGAGGCATTCATCAATGCCAAAGGCGACCTCACGGGCGAACAGCACGCCGGGAACCTGTTCTTCAATCCAGGACTCGCATCAACCCTCGGACCAGGCATCGCAGGCGCATACGTCGGCGGATTCGCCACGCCCCCGGGTGATGTGACGACACCGGCGATCCAGGAGTACCTGGCAAGCGCCGACGCAGCATGGGAGACCCTGGCAGGAGCTCTGAGCGGCAATGAGCCTGCGCCACCGTCGGTGGCGGCGGCGTTCGGTTTCTTCTACGGCTACTACAGCGGAGGCGTGGCCCTGGTCAACGCGCTGAATGCAGTCGAGGGTGATCTATCGAACAACCACGAAGCCTTGCGTGCCGAGCTGGCAGGTATGACGCTCGAGCTGCCCTATGGACCAGTGACCCTCGACGAGAACCGTCACGGCATCGTCGATGTCTATCTCTCGCAGCTGGTCCTCGAAGGCGATGAAGTGGTCCAGAAGACCGTGGCTCTGATTCCTCAGGTGGACCAGACCTTCGGAGGCACCTTCAGCACCGAAACCCCCGGCCCCTCGCGGGACTTCCCGGCGTGCGAGACGAGAGACCTCCCGTGGAGCGGGAACGCCATTCCGGTCGTCGACGGTGTTCCCCAGGGCTAGGTGAGGAACAGTTGATACCGAATCCCGTAGTCCCGGTCGAGGCACAGCAGGATCATGCCCTGAGCATTCGGTCGGTGACCAAGGCATTCGGAGGACTGGTGGCCGTGGATGACATCGATCTCGATGTCGTTCACGGCCAACGCTTGGGTCTCCTCGGACCCAATGGGGCCGGGAAGACCACACTCTTCAACCTGGTCGCCGGTGACATGCGGCCGACATCGGGGACTATCAAGATCGGCGGGGTGGACTGCACAATGCTTCCGTCGCGCCACCGCGCAGCAATGGGCGTTTCTCGCACTTATCAGCGCACCCGCCTATTCGGTGGACTGACCGTCATAGACAATCTCTACCTCGCTCAGACCGGCAAGAGCGGACGGCACAGGGCAGTGTGGAGATCGAAGCTGGATGAGGAGCTTTGCGAGAAGGCGGCTGCCGCAGCGACGATGGTGTGGCTCGGCAAGCGCAAGGAGGACAAGGTCGACGACCTCTCCCATGGTGAACGGCGCCAGTTGGAGGTGGCGATGGCGTTGGTCGCCGACCCCTTCATTCTGCTCCTGGACGAACCGGCGTCTGGATTGTCCCAAGGAGAGCGGGAGAGCCTCACGGAGCTGTTGCTCGGGCTTCCCCCCGGGTTGACTCTGGTCCTCATCGAGCATGACATGGATGTGGCGCTCCGGGCAGCAGAACAGATCGTGGTCATGTCCGACGGCAGAATCGTGGCCTCCGGCTCGACCGAGGAGATCCGTGACGACCCGGTCGTTCACGCGATCTATCTCGGGGAACCCCGCGAGGAGTGATGGCCGATCCACTACTCCAGGTCGACATGCTCGAGGCTGGCTACGGCCAGTCGACGGTCCTCGATTCGCTTTCGTTCTCGATGGGGATCGAATCGGTGGCGATCATCGGGCGAAACGGCATGGGGAAGACCACATTGTGCAAGGTGATCATGGGTCTGATTCGACCGACCCGCGGCTCCGTCGTGTTCGACGGGCAGAACCTCACCCGGATATCTCCCGAGAAGGTCGCACGAGCCGGCGTGGGCTATGTGCCTCAAGGTCGAAGGCTATTTCCATCCCTGACCGTCGATGAGCATCTGCGGATGCTGTCAAGCCGGACCAACGGGAAGCGGTGGAACGCCGAAACCGTCTACGAGCTGTTCCCCCGCCTTGCCGCGCGGCGCCAGAGCCGAGCAGGCTTGCTCTCCGGTGGAGAGCAGCAGATGCTCGCCGTCGGCCGGACCCTGATGCTCAACAGTCGCCTCATCATGATGGACGAGCCATCCGAGGGCCTCGCCCCGACGATCGTGGAGACGCTCATAGCGGCCGTCCATACCCTCGTTGCCGAAGGAGTTGCGGTCCTGGCCGTCGAGCAGAACATCCATGCCGCGACCGCAATGGCGAACCGCCAGCTGGCAATGGTCTCCGGGAGGATCGAAGCAGAGCTCACCGCCGACCAAATTCGCGACAACCCCACACTGCAACGCCGGTACCTGGGTGTCGACGCTTAAGTCCTGGTACGGAAGAGAGAGGCCCTATAGATGACCATCACCAATGTCGCCCTCCTGGGCTCGAAGTTCATGGGACGAACCCATTCCAACGCCTGGATGAGCGTTGGCAAGTACTTCCCCGAGGCCGGGATCGCCAACCTTCATACGGTCTCGGCTCGCAACCCCGAGGACCTCGAAATATTCGCGACCACATGGGGATGGTCATCATGGACCACGGATTGGCGCGAGGCCGTAGCGCATTCAGAGGTCGACCTGGTGGACATCGCCACCCCGAACCACGTCCACGCCGAACAGGCGATCGCGGCCCTCGAGGCAGGCAAGCACGTGGCCTGTGAGAAGCCGCTGGCCGCAGACTTAGCGGGCGCCAAGTCGATGGCAGAGGCCGCCTCGCGAGCCGAAGGCAAAGCATTCGTCTGGTACATGTACCGGCGGGTCCCCGCCCTCGCCCTGGCCCACCGACTTGTAAAAGCGGGCGCTTTGGGCCGGATATATCACGCCCGGGCAGCCTATCTCCAGAGTTGGGGTGGGCCGGATACTCCGCTGTTGTGGCGTTTCCAGGGCGACGTAGCTGGCTCGGGTGCCCATGGCGATCTCAACGCACACATCATTGACGCGGTGCGTTTCCTCACGGGTGAGGAGATAGCCACCGTGGACGGTGCGATCGAGCACACCTTCATTGAGGAGCGGGCTCTCCTCGAGGGTGGGGCCGGCGGTGAGATCGCTGGAGCAGGCGCCACGACCTCGGGCGCGACCGGCAAAAGCACGGTCGACGACGCCGTTCTCTTCATCGGTCGTCTCTCGGGCGGCGGATTGGCCAGCTTCGAGGCGACCCGATTGGCAACTGGCTACCACAACGCCAACCGGATCGAGATTCACGGCGAAACGGGGGCTGTCCGATTCGACTTCGAACGGATGAATGAGCTCGGCTACTACGACGCCAGCGGTGAACCCTCCACTCAGGGCTGGACGACCATTGATGTGACGAGGGGAGGCGACGGGCACCCCTACGCCGAAGCGTGGTGGCCCGCCAGTCACGGCCTGGGTTACGAGAACACCTTCGTCAACCAGGCCGCCGACATGCTTCGGGTGATCGGGGGTCAGGATCCCGTGGTCCCGCTGCCTGACTTCGCCGACGCACTCGAGACCCAGAAAGTCTTGGCGGCGGCCCTCATCTCGGCTCGCGAGCACACCCCTGTAGACATTGCACAACTCTGAGACAGGAAAGAGGTACCCACATGAGCAAGGCAGCACCATTCGAGCCGGTATTTATGCCGGTAGGCGTTCTAACCGCCGCCCTCCAAGAGTTGACGCCCCGAGAGAAGCGGGACCCGGATCCCGACCTGGCCGTCGAGGAATGGCTCGACTTCGCATCTGAGCTATCCGTTGACTGCATCGAGCTGTCTGCTGCGGTGCATCCCGACCTTGCTGACATTCCCCCCGAGGCGATGCTCGACCCGGTTGCCAACACTCTCGACCTCCGCCAGCCATTCGACCAGAACCGGGCGAATCGAGTGCAGGCGGCAGTCGCCAGCTCGGGCGTCTACATAGCGGACATCGCCTACTTCGACAACCTGCTTCATGACGATCCTGCCATTCGACGGGAGAAGCATGACTTCATGCTCGGAGTCATGGACGCGGCAACGCTCCTTGGAGTGCCAGCTGTCGCCGGGTTCGTCGGCCGGGACCAGACCAGATCGATGGACCAGAACCTGATCGAGTTCGAGGACAGCTTCGTCCCCCTTCTGCAGGCGGCCAAAGATCGGGGAATCGTGTACCGGGTTGAGCAGTGCCCGATGCCGGGTTGGACTCCCAACGACAACTACCACAACAACATCGGCTACACCCCTGCCATGTGGATTGCCCTGCATCGAATCGCCGAGAAACATGGAGTCGGGGACCAGTTCCGGGTTCATTACGACCCATCACATTCCATCCTGATGGGCCAGGACACGCGATCGATGTTCCAATACCTGGCAGACGAAGGTTATGGGTTCCTGATCGACGGACTCCACGTAAAGGGCCAGGTCATCGACAGCCGGGGGGTGGCGGCCTGGGGCTACGGGGGCCAGACCGTGCAACGCGGCGACTGGATCGATGGCGAGATCTCGTCGAACCCAGCCGATCTCGCCAAAGCGTGGCTGATACAAACATCGCTGGCAGAGCACGAATTGCCCGGCACCGCCCGTCACGATCCTCTGGCGTATCTCCAGAACCGGACTGTCGACTGGCTTGACCATCAACTGGCTCTTCGCGAACTGCTCGACCTCGATGTTGCCAAGGTACCCCTGATCGTCGAGCATGAGTACCCGCCAGCCCGCGTTCAGGAGAAGGAAAATTTGGCTCCGATCCTGGCCGGGTCGATCGCTTTCACCCGGCACATCGATCAGGCGGCAGCAGCCATGTACGCGCTCCAACACCAAGTCCTCCCGGCGCAGGGCATTCCGGTTCAGGGATTCGGCAGGGAGGCCTATCGAAGCTGAATCGGCGTTCGGCCGCGGCCCACGGGACGATCGCCATTCCCGACTCAGCGCAGAATCTCGGACATCCCTGATAGAGGACGAGGTCCGTGGTTCAACTCCACGTGGTCCCACCGTTTTGCTTGCCCTCACCTGGCCGCCAGGGATCAACAGCTTCGTTTTGAGGCTCGAGGGATTTCGCTGACGGTGGTCTCGATGAACGGCGTCGTTAGCATCAAGGTCCACTGATGCTCCCGGACGCTCCAACGTGAGCCAGACGCACCGGCCACTCATTCCCCGTCCAATTCATTGGATACTGGGACTCTGGGCAGTCGTAGGCGTTTCGATCGCCATCTGGTTTCTCTCGATCAACTCTTTCGCGGGGGATTGGCAGGACGTCGTAAGCGTCGTGAGCATCGCGTTCGTCGTGGTGTGTGGTCTGGCCATCGGCCTGTCCTGGCTCATCGTTCGCTATTTCATCACTGGTGACAGCGCCCGAGTCGCAGTCGCTCTCCTCGGGCCTCCGGCTTTGTTCGGTTTGATTCCTTTCACGCTGTGGCTTCTTTGACCTCGATCCCGCGGGTTTGGCGCGATTCCCCGCTCAGACCGAAAGCCCCAACAGCATCTGGGAGAAGGCGTAGCCAGCAATTCCGCCGACCAAAGTGATGACCAGATTCAGCGCGGCCCGCCGCCTGCCGCGCTGCCCATCCTCAGCAAGAATCACTACGTCCCCCATCCAGGTCGAGAAGGTGGTGAAGCCTCCAAGGAACCCGACGGTCAACGCGGCCATCAGGTCCGGTTCTATCGGCGATCGAGCGTCGACGCCGACCAGGGCTCCCAATAGGATCGCACCGATGAGGTTGACGACCATGGTCGGCAATCCTCCACGCTCCGTTCGTTGATGAAGTGCGCGGGACAATTCATAACGGGCCAGAGCTCCGACTGAGCCCAGCACGCCGATCCAGATGAACCTCATGCCGGCGTTCTGCCGAGGCGGATCCCGGATATGGCGGCTGCCAGGCCCAGAACAATGCTCACAGAGGCGTACGCCATCGCCTTCGGAACCGACATGCCATCGAGCTGGCCCACGATGGCCGAGAAGGTGGTGAATGCACCGAGCGCTCCAACTCCTAGGAAGGCAGCGGCCAACTCCGGTCTCCTGAAACGTGCAACCCGGCTCGTGAGCACGCCCAGAAGGAAGGCGCCGACGACGTTGACCGACAGAGTTCCCAAGGGGAAGCCACCGTCGTCAGCCACTCGCTGAACCGCATGACGAGCCAGCGAGCCGACCAGGCCGCCCGCCAGAACCATGGCGCGCATCATCCATGATTTCGACATGCGTTCTCTGTGTTAGCAGCCGGAACCGGTGGGTTCAGGATGCGCCCTCGCCCTCAGCTTGATGGCTTCCCTCCTCCCAACGGCCCGCTCGTCGCGCGGCGTTCGCAAGCAGAAACTCGATCTGAGCATTCAGGCTCCTCATGTCGTCGGCGGCCCATCTCTCCAGCACCCGATGGAGCCGGGGGTTGAGCCGGAGGAGGAAGCTTTTCCGATCAATCATCCGGGATGCCGGCATTGACTATCGGCTTACCCCTGTGGTCTGAGGTAAGGATCACCATCAGGTTCGAGACCGTCGCGGCTTTGCGTCGATTAGGCGCTCGCCTGACATCCGGCTCCTTTTGGTGGATGTATCGATATGATATCACTTCGATATCGGGAACCAAATACGTAGGCGGGCCGTACACTCGGATCGATGAAACTGCGTCCGTTGATCGTGATTGCGGCCGTGGCGGCCTTCTTCGCAGCCCTGGCCCGCAAGCGTGTGGAGGAAGCCAAACCGACCGAGTCCTGGGAGCCTGTCAGCTACTCGTGAGGCTCCAGTGAAGGCCCTCGTGCTCGCTGACGGCGACGGAGACCTGCGGGTTGCCCACGTTCTGGCGGGCGAGGGTTTGGAAGTCTCGATACACGGAAGTGCCAAGTCTGGCCGATACCCGACAATCGAGGATCCTGTCGGCATCGACGTCGTGGTCGGCTACACGGCTGCCGCCCTCGAGGTTGCCAAGAGAGCCGGGGCCGCGGCAGTCACCGCGGCCGATGTCGATGACAGCCCGGTCCCGACAGTCGCCGGCGCATCCTTGCTAGGAGTGGCCCTCGCGATTGCCGGCCGCCTCGAAGCGGGCGGGTCTGATGTTTTGCGTGTCGCAATCGCCCATCCCGGCGGTCCTACGCTGGGTGGGGTCGGGATGGCCTTTCCTCCGCCGGTTGGCAAGGCTCGCGGAACGATCCTCAGTGAGGCCCCTCTCAAAGTGGTCTCGGCGTCGACGCAGGAGCCATGGGCGGCAATCGTTGTCGAGTCCAACACCGGAGATCAGGCCGTCGTTGACGAGCACCGATTCTTGACAGCTATCTGCCTTGCGGCCGGTGTCGCCCTGCTACCGCCGGCGGGGATCGTGAAGGTCTGGGATGTTCCCGACATCTACCTCTCGAAGGCCCAGAGCATGGGCCTGGTGGCTGCCAAGCGCACCGAGTAGCCCTAGATAGCGACTAGCCCTAAATCGCGGGGACTTCTTCGGTCGGGGTTTCCGCCACCACTGAGGGTTCGGTCTTGGCGCCGTTGGGAGCGGCCGGAGTCCAGCGGCGAGGAGCGGGAGGGTTCGCGGGCACTGCGACCGGTGCCAGCGACTCCTCGAGCACGACTAACTCGACTCCCCCGACCACATCGGAGATCAGGTTGTACATGACAGCGGCGAGCGTCATCAGGCCGGTCGAAAGGACTGCCCAGACGATCGAACCGAACACTGCTGCCCGCAGGAACCTCTCGGTGTTGGCGAACGGGTTCTCGCCCTCCTCGAGGAGCGTGATCCTCACAAGGACGTCGACGATCCGATCGGGGATGCCAGCTGCGATCAGAACGGACCAGAACATCACGAGACCGAGGACGATTCCCAAAGCCGCCACCACATTGAAGAGGGAAGAGACTTTGAGGACCGTCCACGGGTCGATCTTGCGGATGATTCGGCGAACGCGCCGGACCGTGGTCATGTGCCGACGATTGTACCCAATGACGAGGCTAAGCCCGACTTCACTCGTCTTCTTCGGGTGGAACCACGGTGAACGCCGCCAAATGGGAACCGGCACCGACATTCATCACTCTGACCCCGGTGGAGTCTCGCCGTTGACGGGAGATCTTGTCCACTGGTTGGCGAATCCCGCTCCCGGTCGAGGAAATGAGAAAGACCTCGGTGCCCTTGTTGACGCCGACGGCACCGATCAACCGGCCCCGGGCCTTAGTCAACTTGATCGCCTTGACCCCGATCCCGCCCCGCCCCTGGCCCCGGAACTGCTCGATGGGAGTTCGCTTGCCGTATCCGTTGGAAGTCATCAGCAGGACCTCAGGCCCATCGGCCGATGAAGCGGCCGCAACCACTTCGTCGCCCGCCCGCAGCTTGATCCCTCGCACGCCTTGCGTCGCGCGTCCCATCGGGCGCAGATCGCCTTCAGGGAAACGGATCCCCTGGCCGTTGGCCGAGAAGATGAGCATGTCGTTCTCGCCGGTGGTGGTCCGGACCGAGACGACCTCATCGTCGTCGACCAACTTGATCGCGACCAGAGTCTGGTTGCGACTGTCGTACTCACGGAACAAGGTCTTCTTGGCGGTACCCAACCTCGTGACCATCACTAGAAAGCGCGAGGTCTCGTAGTTGCGGGTGTCGATAATCGCCTCGATGCGCTCCTCCGGCTGCAGCGGGAGCACCGCCTGGGCAAGGACTCCCTTGGAGGTTCGATCCTTCCGGGGGATCTCGTGGGCCTTGGCACGGTGGACCAGGCCCTTGTTGGTGAAGAACAGCAGATAGGCATGGGCAGTGGTGTGGACCAAGTGAGCGACGACGTCCTCACCCGACACCTCCGCCGCTTTGACCCCACGTCCCCCCCGGCCCTGGGTCTTGTAGGTACTGGCCGGCACCGACTTGACGTACCCCGAGGCAGAAACGGTGACGATGAGCTCATCGTCGGCGATCAGGTCTTCGAGGCTCATCTCGCCCTCGTCGAGGATGATCTGTGATCGACGCGGGGTGGCGAACTTCTCCTTGATCTCGGTCAGGTCCTCACGAATGATCGAGCGGCGCAGGGCCGGATCGGCCAGGATCGCCTTGAGCTCGGTGATCGTCCTCATCAGCTCAGCCAACTCCTCGCGAAGCTTGTTGACCTCCAGCGCGGTGAGGCGCCGCAGGGGCATGTCGAGGATGGCATTGGCCTGAATCTCGGAAAGCTCGAAGCGCTCCATCAGGCGCGTGCGGGCGGCGGCGGTATCGGACGACGCTCTGATCAGCGCCACGACTTCGTCGATGTTGTCAACCGCAATGATCAGGCCCTCGACGAGGTGAGCACGGGCCTCGGCTTCCGCCAGGCGAAAGCGGGTGCGGCGCTCGATGACCTCCATCTGATGATCGAGGTAGTGACCGATCATGTCGGCCAGATTGAGGGTGCGGGGAATCCCGTCGACCAGCGCCACCATGTTGACCCCGAAGCTCTCCTGGAGTGGAGTGTTCTTGTACAACTGGTTGAGGACGACCTGGGGAACCGCTTCCTTCTTCAACTCGATGACCAGGCGGATGCCGCGGCGATTGTCCGACTCATTCCGGAGATCGGCGATGCCCAAGAGCTTCTTGTCGTCGACCAGGGTGCGGATCTTTTCCATCACCCGCTCGATCGACACCTGATAGGGCATCTCGGTAACGACGATGGCGGTCCGGCCCTTGCGAACCTCAGCGACATCGGCCACGGCCCGCATCTTCACCGATCCCCGACCAGAGGCCAGAGCCTCGCGCAGACCGGTGGTCCCGACCAGATAGCCGCCCGTCGGGAAGTCGGGGCCTTTGACAAAGCGCATCAGCTCTTCTGAGTCGGCATCGGGATTCTCGAGGGAGTGGAGGGCTGCGTCGATGACTTCGCCGAGGTTGTGGGAGGGAATATTGGTGGCCATTCCCACGGCGATCCCCTGGCTGCCATTGACGAGCAGATTCGGGAACCGGGAAGGCAGGACGGTCGGCTCTTCGGTCTCTCCCGAATAGTTCTCGACGAAGTCGACGGTGTGCTCTCTGATCCCGTCGAGCAGGCGCATCGAAAGATGGGTCAGCCTGGCCTCTGTGTACCGCGAGGCCCCCGGTGGGTCGTCGATGGTTCCAAAGTTCCCCTGCGGATCGATCAAGAGATGGCGGAGCGAGAAGTCCTGACCCATCCTCACCAGGGCGTCATAGATGGCTGTGTCGCCGTGAGGGTGGTAGTTGCCCATGACCTCACCGACCACCTTGGCGCACTTGCGGTGAGGGGTGGTGGGACCGATGTTGTTCTCGAACATCGAATAGACGATCCGGCGCTGGACCGGCTTGAGGCCGTCGCGGACGTCGGGCAGCGCTCGCGACACGATGACAGACATCGCGTAGTCGACGAAGGATTGCTCCATCTCATCGCGAATGTCGATGGTCCCGATGGAACCGTTGGGAGGTGTGTCAGGTCGGTCGGTCATGTCAAATGTCCAGGAAGCGGATGTCTTTGGCCTTGTGCTGAATGAACGACTTGCGATCGGCCACGTCGTCCCCCATCAGAGTCGTGAAAATCTCGTCCGCCATCGCGAGGTCGTCGACCTCTACCTTGAGGAGGGTCCGGGTCTCCGGATCCATGGTGGTGACCCGCAATTCCTCGGCGTCCATCTCACCCAACCCCTTGAACCGGGAGGGCCGCACCTTGGGATGGTCCTTCTTGAACTCGTTCAACGCCGCATCGTCCTTGAGGTAGTGGACCTTGGCGCCGACTTTCACCCGGTACAGGGGCGGCTGAGCCAGGTATACGTAGCCGGTCTCGATCAACGCACGCATGTGACGGAAGAAAAAGGTGAGAAGCAAGGTCCGGATGTGCGAGCCGTCGACATCGGCGTCGGCCAGCAGGATCACCTTGTGGTATCGAGCCTTGTCGATGTCGAACTCGTCACCGATCCCGGTGCCGACCGCCTGGATCAGGTCGAGGATCTCGGTGTTTTGAAGGGCCTTGGCCAGCCGGGACTTCTCGACGTTGAGGATCTTCCCCCTGATGGGGAGGACGGCCTGAGTGTGGGAGTTGCGACCTTGCTTGGCGGGGCCCGCCGCTGACTTGCCCTCGACGATGAAGAGTTCCGACTCTTCGGGGTTGCGCGACGAGCAGTCGGCCAGCTTGTCTGGGAGCCCTCCCGATTCGAGTCCTGACTTGCGGCGCGTCAGGTCGCGGGCCTTGCGAGCAGCTTCTCGGGCTTTGGCCGAGTTGATGCTCTTGTCGACGATCTTGCGGCCTTCAGCCGCATAGCGCTCGAGCCACTCCGGCAGGTAGCGGTTGAGCGCCTTCTCAACGTAGGAACGGATCTCGGTGTTGCCCAACTTGGTCTTGGTTTGACCCTCGAACTGGGGGTTGCGAACCCTTACCGAGAGGACCGCGGTGAGGCCCTCGCGAATGTCCTCACCAGTTAGGTTCTCGTCCTTTTCCTTCAAAAGCCCCTTCGACCGAGCGAATGTATTGATGGCGTTGGTCAGGGCCTTGCGGAAGCCTTCTTCGTGAGTGCCACCCTCATGGGTGTTGATGTTGTTGGCGAAGGAGAGAACGGACTCGGTGTAGGAAGTGGTCCATTGCATCGCCAGTTCCAGCTCGGCTTCCTCGGCGCGATCGACGATCTCGACGATGTGCGGATGGATCGGCTCGCGGTTCGTATTCAGATGCTTGACGAAGTCGAGAAGGCCCCCGCGGAAGAGGAAGGTTTCGGTGCGGGGAGGATCGGTTCGCTCATCGAGGAACACGATCTCGAGCCCGCGGTTGAGGTATCCCATCTCCCGCAAGCGGGAAGCGATGGTGTCGTAATCGAACTCGGTGGTTTCGGTGAAGATCTGGTGGTCGGGCCAGAACGTGATCGTGGTGCCGGTGTTCTTCTTCCAGGGCCTGCCCTTTTCGATTTTGCTCACGGGCTTACCGCGTTCAAAGCTCTGGGCCCAGACAAAGCCGTCGCGTCGCACCTCGGCGTTAAGACGCTCGGCCAGAGCGTTGACCACGGAGACTCCAACGCCGTGAAGCCCGCCTGACACGGTGTATGCGCCCTGTTCGAACTTGCCGCCAGCATGAAGAGTGCCGAGAACGGTGGTCAGCGCCGATTGCTTGGTCTTGGGGTGATAGTCCACCGGGATGCCCCGACCGTTGTCGATGACCCTGACGCCCCCATCGCCCAGGATGGTGACCTCAGCGCGAGTGGCGAACCCGGCCATGGCCTCGTCGACCGCGTTATCGACCACTTCCCACACAAGGTGATGGAGACCGCGCGGACCGGTCGACCCGATGTACATGCCGGGCCGTTTGCGCACTGCTTCGAGGCCCTCGAGGACCGTGATATCGCGGGCGTCGTACGACGTGTTTCCGATAGCGCTCAAAGTCTCCTCCACGGAGAGTCAGGGGGAAGAATTATGGAACCTGAGTTATGAAATCGGGACCCCCGTTCGGGACCTTCCGGGCCACCGATTTCATGTTTGTAATTATAGCTCAACCGGTGACAGATTTGGCCATTCCGGGCAACCCTGGATGAGCCGAAAGGCCAATAGTTATGGGCGATTTTTGGATGGGCGAGAAACCTCAGCGTTGATTGGGGCCAACCACTCTGACAGTCTCGACGACGCCCTCGCCGAGTTGCTCATCGAGGCGCCTCATCAGGTCCCCGATGGCGTACCGGAGCATGCCCACGAGGGCGGGTGAAATGGCCTCGACGACCAGTTCTCCCTCGCGAATAAATAGGGGCCGGCTCTGCCCGGACCAAGGCGCCCCGGCCATCTCGTCCCACCCCTCGTCCAACGATCTACTGACCGAAGGAGAAGGCAAGCCGAGCCGGGCCAAGAGTGACTCAAGCACCCCCTCGAGAGGTTCAGGTTGCATGGCGAAGAGCGTGGTACGTGGTACGTGGTACGTGGGCATGGAAGAGTGGGGTGACGGGAGGGTGGCAAGGGAGCCTTCGTTTCGGAAACTGAAGAATCACCGAAGAGCAGGAAGCGACGGCCGTCGTTGGCTTAACGCCAAATTTGGTCATAGGCGACCGCCTGAAACGAAATTTGGTCATAGGCGAACGAGTACCGGAGCTGTGTGACCGAATTACGGACAAAGTGGGCGTCAGCGACCGAATTTGGGCTCGGGACAATGCACGAGAGGACTCGTTGTTCCTTCGTTGATTCTTAGGCACCGCGCACCACTCGCCACGCACGACGGGACTCCTCACCTGACGAGTCCTGGTTCTACCCGCCATACTTTTCCTTCCAGGGGGACTTCTTCGTGGCGAGTCGTTGTGATCACTATTTGCGCACCCGGCAGCGCCGACGTCAACGCCTCGGCTCGCGACGGATCCAACTCCGAGAACACGTCATCCAGCAACAGCAGCGGATCGACCCCGACCTGGTCGGCGATCGCATGGTGGGCCGCGATGCGGAGGGCCAGCGCCATCGTCCGTTGTTCACCCTGACTCGACTGGTGGCGAGCCGGGCGACCATCGAGATGAAGGACAGGATCGTCTCTATGGGGGCCGGCACCGGTGAGTCGCAGTTCGAGATCGACTCGACGGCGAGCCGCCAGCGCCTCGATAAGGGCCGCAGTCCAATCGCTGGGTGGAGTGGATGGATCCAGTGATCCACCCCAATCTGACTCGTATTCGATCGCGACTTGTGACTCCCGGCCAGCAACCCGCGAGTAGACCTCGGTCACAAGAGCCGTCAATGCCGCCGCGGCCCGGGCCCGTCGGGCCATGAGACGAGCTCCGGCCTGAGCCAGCCTGGTATCCCATACGTCGAGAGTCAGTTGATCTCGCTCGCCGGATTTCAGATATGCATTGCGCTGGCGAAGCGACCTCTCGTACTCGGACTGATCGTGATGTGCGGCCGGCCACAACTGCACGGCCAGATCGTCGAGCAGATCTCGCCGGCCCGAAGGTGCGCCCTTTACGAGATCGAGATCCTCGGGGAGGAAAGCCACCACTCGCAGAATTCCAAGGAGATCGGCAGTCCGCTGGAGGCTCTTGCCGTCGAGCCGGGCCCGGCGCCCTCCCCGTCGCTTGATCTCGACCTCGACCAGCGCCGTCCCCTCCCCCTTCGTGACCTCTCCTCTAACCACTGCGGAGACTGCCGACTCGGCGACGAGGGCTTCATCGGGAGCCCCTCGCAGCGACCTCAGACTGGCCAGGTACGCAACTCCCTCGAGGAGGTTGGTCTTACCGGCCCCGTTATTGCCAACCAGGATGTTGATCCCCGGATCCGGACTCCAATGCAGCTCGGAATAGGACCGGAAGTCAGCGAGGGCAATCCAGTTCAGCATTATTCGGTTACGTCTACGTTCTACGCCAAACCTAGGCGGGAGTTCTTACGTAAGACGTAGAACGTACAATGTAGAACGCTAGATCCTCACCGGCATTAGGAGGTAGAGGAAGCCTCCGTCGCCGTTATCGAGCACGCTCGGCTTGAGGCCATCGATCAGCCTCATGCGAATCTTGTCACCTGAGATCGCGCTCACACCATCGGCCAGGTACCGAGGGTTGAACGCAATGAGGATCTCGTCGGCACCGCTGAATTCTCCAGGGAGATGCTCGACTTCGGCTCCGACGTCCTGGCGAGTGACGTTGACCTCGACTCCCCCTTCGCCGATCTTGAGGCGAACTGGAATGTGGTCCTCAGCCACCAGCGCCACCCGGCCCAGAGCCTCGAGCACGGCCTCCTTCTCCATAACCACCTGGGTCGGATACGTCTCCGGCAGGAGCGATCGGTACTTAGGGAAAGCGCCCTCGATCAGGCGGATCCGCAACGAACCCCGGTCCGAGGTGAACACTGCTTCCCGGTCGGCCAGACCGGCCGACACTTTGGCCGTACCGATGGTCCGGCCCAATTCACGCAAGCCTCTCGCCGGCACCAGACCCTGGCCGGTGATGCCCATTCCCGGCAGATCACGGACGGCCAAGCGGTAGGAGTCGGTGGCCACGAGACGCAAGCCTTCGTCGGTGGACTCGAACAGGACCCCGGTCAGGATCGGACGGGCCGCATCGGAGGACGACGCCACCACAACCTGAGCCAGGGCTGCCGTCAACTCATCCCCGTCTACCTCCACCCCGTCCACCGGCTTGTCATCAAGGGATGGAAAATCATCGAGATTCAACGTTCGCAGGGTGAAGCGCGGGCCTTTGCCGAGGATCTCGACTTCGCCATCACTGACCCCGACCGTCACCACCCCGACCGGCATCTTTCTGACCGCCTCCGACAGCAGCCGTCCCGGGATGACAGCCTTGCCCTCCTCCATCATCTCGACCGGGCCGGACGTACGGACCGTGATCTCCAGGTCGGTCCCGGTTACCTCCAACCGGCCGGCCGCGACTTCACACAAAACTCCCTGTAGCACGGGAAGCGCCGTTCGACTCGCGACCGCCCGGTTGGCTCGCGAGAACAAATCGGCAAGGTCATCGCGCTCGGCTCGGATTCTCACAACGAAGCGTCCCTTCTAGATCTATGGCTTTGTATTTAAAGAGTAAGTAGTTGTAGTAGGCAGTGTGGATATGTGGAGACCTGAGGAAACCTACGGTAAACGTTGGGTGATCGCGTCCCCAACGGGGTGTTGACATTGTGACGGTTTTCCCCGGGAACGCGCAGGTCTCCGTCGGAGGCGTTGATAACCATCAGGATTTCCTCAGTTGCTGTGAAAGGCTGTGCACACGATCGAAGACGGTGCGGTCGCTTCGAATGATGCGCTTGACCTTGTCGACGGAGTGGATGACCGTCGTGTGGTCGCGACCTCCGAAGTGGTGCCCGATCTTCGGCAGCGATAGGTCGGTCAGTTCGCGGCACAGATACATCGCCACCTGCCGGCACAAGACCAGAGGCTGGCGGCGACTGGGGCCTTCGACCTCGCTCACTGAGAAGCCGAACGACTCGGCTGTGGCCCTGATGATGTCCTCGGCCGCCAGCGCCTTCCCGTCTTGACTCGGTAGAAGGTCTCCGAGAACCTCCTGGGCCATCACCAGATCGATGTTCCGATGGGTGAGGGCCGCGTATGCAGTCACCCTGGTGAGAGCGCCTTCGAGTTCACGGATGTTGTCGGAGACCACGCTGGCGATGAACTCGAGAACATCCCGCGGGACCGGCCGGGGCGCGAACTCGGCGTTGCGACGAAGAATGGCTAGGCGGGTCTCGACATCGGGCGGTTGGATGTCCGTTAGAAGCCCCCATTCAAACCGGCTGCGAAGTCGGTCCTCGAGGGTCGACAGGTTGCGGGGATGGCGGTCGGAGCTGATCACCATCTGCTTGCCCGACTCATAGAGACTGTTGAAGGTGTGAAAAAACTCTTCGAGGATCTGCTCCTTGCCTTCGAAGAACTGGACGTCGTCGAGAAGGAGGACGTCGGTCGACCGATAACGATGCTTGAAGTCGTCGACCCGCTTGCGTCTGATGGAATCAATGAAGTCGTTGAGGAAGCGCTCGGATGTGATGTAGCGCACCACCAGCCCGGGATAGAGCTCGAGGGCGAGGTGTCCGACTGCATGAAGGAGATGGGTCTTGCCGAGGCCGGCCGGCCCGTAGATGAACAGGGGGTTGTAGTGAGTTCCGGGCTGTTCGGCGACGGCCATTGCCGCCGCCCAGGCGAAGCGGTTGGAGCTCCCTACTACGAAATTGTCAAACCGATACCGGCCCACCAGCGAGACCGACGTGTCGTTCTCCACGACTCCAGGTCGGTGCTCGAGGAGCGGCAATGGTGGGGCCTCGAGCGGTTCGTTGGCGCTCAGATAGTGCAACTCGACGGCGTCACCGAAGCTCTGCTTGAAGGCGTGCTCGATGAGGGATGAGTGCTTATCTCGCACCCACTGCAAGTGGAAATCGTTAGGGGCAACCAGAGTGACCCGGTTAGGCCCTACGTCAGGTTCGAGCCGGGATAGCCATTTTTGCCAATTGGCGGTCGAGACAGATCCTCGCAAGGTCCTCTGAAACTCACTCCACCGGTCCGGCCATCCCTCAAAAGGCGTAACAAATTGCACCGGCCCATCCTCCACAGTCCGCGACCTGCCCCTGCGGTTTCCACAGCCACATCCACATCTGTGGATAGCCCTGGAAACCGGGCACAGATCTGCCTCAAAAAAACCTCGTCCGGAGCGCGACTAACCGCAGTAGACAAGGGGAAGTAGCCCGAAATCGCTCTCCAGCGGAAAGCGAGTATGGATGGGCCGTAGAAGCGAAGTCAAGACCGCGGATTCCATCTTTGATCGGCCCGCGATGGCCCAGATCATCAAGCGGAATCGGACTTTTCCACTGGTTCGGGAGACCAACATCCTTCGACGCGATCCGAGGCGAGATACCATTTTTTTCGCGAAGGAGCCTGGCCTTTGACCTTCTCCCCCGCCCGCAATAACCTTCAGAGGTCGACCGTTTCCACGGTTCCAGGTCCAAACACTGCCGATCCAATCGATTTTCCCGGGGTTTCACATGAAGAGAACATTCCAACCAAAGGTAAGACGACGGATGCGCAAGCACGGCTTCCGTCATCGCATGACGACTCGTGCTGGACGCGCCATTCTCAAGTCACGGCGTGCAAAAGGCCGCAAGCGTCTCGCCGCTTAAGCCCGTTTCGCTCCGCTCCTCGACCAGTTTCCGCACCGTCCTGACGACTGGTCGTCGCCGGCGGGCGGGAGATTTGGTGATTGTTGGGGCGGTAGGTCAGCCAGGAAATGTCCGGTTCGGGCTGGTAACCGGACGACGAATAGGAAGCGCAGTGGTACGTAATCGAGCAAAACGAAGGCTTCGTGAAGCCATCCGGGCGGCCGGTCTGCCAGAGGGGTACGACTTTGTTGTGATTGCCGGATCCACCGTGCCCGAGGTGCCGTTCTCGACCCTGGTTACATGGATCTCAGAAGCAGCGAACCCTTTCGAGGCAGGTAAGAGCGGGTCCGATTGGGGGCGGGTTTGAAACGAGCCCTGTCTGGATTGGCCCGGGTCCCAGCTCGCATCGCCATCAATCTAATCAAGATCTACCAGAAATTGGTAAGCCCCAACCTGAGCCCCAACTGTCGGTTTCAGCCGAGTTGCTCGCAATACGCGTCGGACTCCATCGCCCGATTTGGCCTTCTTCGAGGCAGTTGGCTTGGAATCAAGCGAATTGGCCGTTGCCATCCGCTCCATCCGGGCGGATTCGATCCCGTGCCAGATAACTGGAGGGCTCGCTGATGGGTCAGTTGTTCGATGGCCTTCAGGACATTCTGGGTGGCGCCCTCGCCTTTTTCTACGACCTGGTCCCCTCATACGGATTGGCAATCATCCTCCTCACCATCAGTGTCAATCTTCTGCTTTTCCCGCTGACCCTCAAGCAAACTCGATCTACCCGCGCCTTTCAGTCGATCCAGCCCGAAGTGCGCCGGATCCAGAAGGAACTGAAGGAAAAGCCCGAGGAGATGCAGAAGGAGTTGATGCGGGTCCAGCGAGCGGCCGGCGCCACCCCGGGCGGTTGTCTGCTGCCCCTGATCGTTCAGATGCCGATCTGGTTCGCCCTCTTTCGGGTTCTGTCGGTTACTCCTAATGAAGGGGGACTCCCCACTCCGTCTATTCACATCCCCGTGGGTTCGGCCTTGCGGACCGCCATCGATGCCGGCCAGACCTTTCTCGGCATGAACCTGGGGACGAAGGTTTCGGAGGCGGTGGCACTGGGAATCGGGACGGCTATTCCCTACCTGTCGATGCTGGTGATCATGGTCGCCACCCAATACGTTCAGCAGTGGCACGCCACTGCCGGTCAGGTGCGGCCCGACAATCCTCAGGCCGCCGCCACTCAGATGGTCACAAAGGTGATGCCGTTCTTCATCGGGTTCATTTCTTACAACTTTCCCGCCGGTCTGGTGCTCTACTGGATGACTGGCAATATTTTCCGGTTGCTGCAGCAAATTGTGATATTCCGTATCGATGGGCGACCCCAGATGCCGGTGGCTTCGGAGGAATCGGCCCCGCGGAATGAGAAGCAGCAAGTGGACGAAGAGAAGAGGCCGGCCAGACCGCAGCCTGGTTCTGCCGACCGGCGCCGACGTCGCAAGAGGAAGTGAAATCGTGGTTGAGTGGGTAGAGGTCAGAGGGAAAACGGTAGATGTGGCCGTCGCCGCGGCGATGCAGGAATTGTCCATCGCCGATCGTGAAGGAGTCGATGTCGAAGTCATCCAAGAACCCGAAAAGGGCTTTCTGGGAATGGGCGGCAAAGACGCGATAGTGCGCGTAAAGCCCCGTTCTCAGGGGAGGAATCGCAAACGGCGCCGGGGACGCGGTGAGGGTGAAGGCGATCGCCGACCGTCTCTGGGCTCCCCTTCGGGGTCGCGAACCCAGAATGACAGGACACAAGGTGACCGGAGTGAAGGGCCACGGGGCGGGTCCAGAACCGCTAGCAATCAGGGAAGCCGCGGACGTTCCCAGGCCCGACCTCCGACGGGTCAGGATCAGCGCTCGTCCCGGCCTGCACGGCCGTCCGGAGACGTCAGCCGTCAGCGGCCATCAAATCGTCCCGGAAATGACCGGCACCGAGAGCGGGACAGCCGCGACAATCAGAGCCGTTCCGCGGGTCCACCACGAGAGAGAGAGGCAAGGGTGAGCACAGCCAATCCGCACGAGCAGGCTCCAATGGTTGAGGAGTTTCTCAACGGTCTGGTGTCTTCCTTTGGCCTGGATGGACAGGTGAATGTGTCAGTCGAGGACGAGGTGATCGTTGTGACGATCGACGGCGAGCAGACCGAGGCATTGGTTGGCCCGCGTGGTTCCGTAATGGAAGCAATCCACGAGATCACGAAGACAGTGCTCCATCGCCAGGTTGACGACACAGCGCGAGTTCGGATCGACATTGCCGGCTATGCGGAGCGCCGACGCCAGGCGCTAAGCATCTACGCAGCCCAATTGATCGACCAGGTTCTTGGAGAGGGCGGCGAGATCATGCTCGAGCCGATGAGTGCGGCGGATCGCAAGGTCATCCATGACGCAGTGGCCGAACGCGAAGGGGTTCGCTCCTACTCGGAAGGTGAGCCGCCGCGCAGGTATGTGGTCATCGCCACCACCGATGAGGCCGCCGATAACGACGATGAGGATTAAACCCTCAAGTTTCACGTGAATCCTTCACTTGAGCGCAGTTTGGCCTTCGCCGGCATCGACCCGAGCGAGAGTCAAGTCGCCCAACTCGAGGAACTTGGTGACTGGTTGAGGGTTGAGGCCCTGCCCGCGGGAGGAATTGGCCCGTCGGAAGGCCCCCGGATCGACGATCGCCACCTGGCCGACTCGATCGTGTACGCGGCAGCCTGGGCGGTACCACCTCGATATTGCTGGGATATCGGAACCGGTGCCGGCCTTCCCGGATTGGTGCTGGCTCTCCTCTGGCCGCTGTGTGGATTCACGCTGGTGGATCGCTCGGCCCGCAAGATCGATTTGGTCCGTCGGGCAGCCAGGGTTGTTGGGATCGAGGTCGACACCCGGGTTGCCTCGATTGGAAGCCTGGAGGGCCCGATGGAGGCCATTGTCAGCCGGGCCTTGATGCCGGCCATTGCTCTTTTGCCCCACCTTCGACGACTGCTGGCGTCCGGGGGCGCGGCGGTTGTTAGCGGATCAGGTGTTGACGTCCCCGGTTACGAAGAAATGCCGGTTCCGGCCGGGATCCTTGACCACAGAGCGAGACTCCTTATGATGCGGGCTAAGTGAGCACACAGGGCACATCCTCTTTGGGCAGATCCTCCTCGGGCGACTCCCTTGCCACCATCGTCGCCCTCGCTAATCAAAAGGGAGGAGTAGGCAAGTCCACGACTGCAATCAACCTCGCCGCGGCTCTGGCTTTTCAAGGACAACGTGTCCTCATCGTCGACCTGGACCCGCAAGGTAACGCCACTTCCGGCCTCGGGGTCGACCGCGGTGCTATTATCCACTCGGTATACGACGTTCTGTTAAAGGATATACCGATAGAGGACGCTATTGAGCCTACATCGGTCAAGAACCTCTTCGTTGTGCCGGCCACCATCGACCTGGCCGGTGCCGAGATCGAACTCGTGCCCGCCTTTTCTCGCGAAGGACGCCTCAAAGCGGCGCTCGCCACCATCACCGCCGATTTCCGGGTGATCTTCATCGATTGTCCGCCGTCATTGGGGTTGTTGACTGTCAATGCTCTTACGGCTGCCGACGAGGTCCTGATTCCGATCCAATGCGAGTACTACGCCCTCGAGGGTCTCAGTCAGCTGCTGAGCAACGTCGAATTGGTCAAACGCCAACTCAATCCCGCATTGAGAGTGGAGGGGGTCGTCCTCACCATGTACGACGCTCGCACCAACCTTTCAAGGGATGTTGCCAATCAGGTTCGCAAGCATTTTGTCGAGGACACATATCGGACAGTGATCCCTCGGTCGGTTCGGATCTCGGAGGCTCCCTCTTATGGCGAGCCCATCGAGGCGTTTGATCCGATGACACGTGGGGCCATCGCCTATCGAGAACTGGGACGGGAGTTCCGGCGCCGGCATCACCTTGACTGAGGAGGGAACGTGACAACAAGGACGGCCAAGAGCGGGGCTGCCAAACGCGGGTTGGGCCGGGGCCTGGAGTCGCTGATTCCCTCAGCTGCGGTCACCGACGCGGGCTTCGCCCATGTAAACCTCGATGAGATCAGCCCAAACCCTCAACAACCGCGGGCGAACTTTGACGAGGAGGGGCTCGCCTCGCTGGCCGACTCGATAGGGACAGTCGGCGTCCTACAACCAGTGGTTCTCCGTCGTAACCCGGACGGCGGCTATGTGCTGGTGGCGGGGGAGCGTCGGTGGAGAGCCGCCCGCCGAGCCGGCTTGACGGAGATTCCGGCGATGATCCGCTCCGGTGATGACGCCGCCTCATTGACCGAGGCTCTGGTCGAGAATCTGCAGCGGTCGGATCTCACTCCGCTTGAAGAAGCCGCCGCCTACCAGCAGCTCCTGGAAGATTTTGGCATGACCCACGATGAAGTTGGCAGACGGGTCGGGAAGAGCCGGGCGGCAATCAGCAACACTCTGCGACTCCTCGGACTGCCGGCCTCCATCCAGGGAATGATCGAGAGAGGGGAGTTATCGGCCGGTCACGCCCGGGCCCTAGCTGCCCTCGATGACCGGGCATTCGCCGAGCATGTCGCCAGGCGGGCGGTCGACGAGGGTTGGAGCGTCCGCCAGATCGAAGAGGCCGTGAGACTGCGCCGCGGGGAGGAACCCGCCAGGGGCGGGCGCCCCCGGGTGCGGGAGATCAGGCCCGCCGAGATCATCGAACTAGAGCACCGTCTGGCGGACCGCCTCAGTTCCAAGGTGAGGGTCGAGTTTCGGAGCGGCCGCGGTGCGCTCCACATCGACTACGGATCCGTCGAAGACCTGGAGAAGATCTACCGAAAGTTGATGGGCTAGAAGCTCGTTCTACGTTTTACGTTGTACGTCTTACGTTGAACCCGCGCGTGATGCTCTGGTCGCGGTTCGACGTAAAACGTAGAACGTAAAACGCGCTTCACTCCCGCTGCGTGAAGAACGCTTCGAGGCCGTTCACTACTTGGCGGCCGGTCTCGGCTGTCAGCACCTGTCTGGCCACAATCACCGCCGGGGCACGGGTCTCGCGGAGGATGGCAGTTGCCATGCCGAGCGTCTCTCCGCCGATCGCTTCTGCGATGCGCTGGGCTAGCAATGCCCCGGCTTCAGAACGACTGGCTCCCCGCTCGTAGAAATAGACCGCCTCTTCGGTTTCGCCATGACAAAGCTGGAATGAGACGACCAGTTCTGCTCCCTGACGATTGGCGCGACCCGCCCGAACCCTCTCGGGGAGGCTTATGTCGTTGGCCCGGGCCAGCATCGGAAGCCCGCCGCGGTCCTGCAGAGCAAGTGCGGCGGTGCTGGCAGCGGCCCAGGCAGTCTGCGCTTCCTCGGGGGAGCGGCAGGCCGGATCGAAGAAAACTCTCGCCCCGACCAGGCTTCCGGGGAGGCTGCGGAGCCACTCGCGCTCCCGGACTGTTTCACGTCCCGCTCCGATCGCCCCACGGACCAGGAGCCGAAGCTCGGTGATGACCTCGGGGCCGGCGACGCCATCCTCAGTCAGGTTCCGGTTGCGCTGGAACTCGAGGACGGCCCGTTCGCTGTCAGGTCCGAGGATGCCGTCGACGCGGCCGGGATCGAATCCGAGCTGGCTGAGGCGGTTTTGAAGCTCGAGCACGTCCTCCCCGCGGATCATCGGACGCTTTAGATAGAGCAGGCGATCACCCAGCCGGTAGCCGGCCTCATACAGGTACCGCCAGGTCTCTGGCCCTACCTCTCCGTCGGCGGTCAAGCCACGCTCGCGCTGAAAGGCACGAACTGCTTGATCAGTGGCCTCGCCGAACTCGCCCCGGGCGTCGGAACCGGGCCGGTAGCCCAACGCCAAGAGCCGGTCCTGGATGTCCCGGACCGGCTCTCCTGAGTCGGTAAGTCGATAGAGGCGCAAGACGCCGCTCCCAACCGCGGCAAATGGTCGTTCGTTAGCTGAGGTACTCGGAGAGCTCGCTGACGATGGAATGCTTGGGCCGGGCTCCGATGATCCGCTTCTTCTCCACCCCGTCCTTGAACAGGATCATGGTGGGAATGCTCATAACGTCGAAAGTGGCCGAAAGGCGGGGATTTTCATCGACGTTGAGCTTGCCGATGGAGATCTTGCCCTGGTACTCCTTGGCGATCTCGTCGAGAACCGGCGCAACCAACCGACATGGTCCGCACCATTCGGCCCAGAAGTCGACGAGGATCGGCGTTTCTGCGGCGATCTGGTCGTTGAAATTGGAATCGTTCAAGGTGACGGTGTTTTCACTCATCCCTGGCTCCTCTCGTGTTCGTATCAATTCCAACTCCCGCGGCGCCCGGGACATTCCGCACTCCCTCACCGTCCTTGGCCGCGGCGACCGCCATAGCCAGCACGTCGGTGGGAGGCGCTTGGACATGCTCGGTCAGGTGACGCTCAGCGTCGATGGCCGCCATGCACCCACTTCCCGCTGCGCTGACGGCCTGACGGTAGCGGGCGTCACTGACATCGCCCGCCGCGAATACCCCCGGAATGCCCGTGGAGGTGGTGCCGTCACCGGCCAGGACGACATAGCCGCTCGGGTTGAGGGTCAACTGGCCTTTGAATATCGAAGTGTTGGGTTCATGCCCGATAGCGATGAACACACCGTCGATATCGAGGTGGCGCTTCTTGCTGGTCTTCATATCGGACAGGGTGACTCCGGTAACACCCTTGTCGCCGTGGATCTCCACGACTTCGGTGTCCCAGATGATCTCGATCTTGGGGTGTTCGGTGACCCGGTTGCCCATGATCACCGAGGCCCGAAACTGATCGCGGCGGTGAACCACGATGACCTTGGAAGCGAACTTCGTGAGGAAAAGAGCCTCCTCCATGGCGGAGTCGCCGCCACCAACCACCACAAGCTCCTTGTCACGGAAGAAGAAGCCATCACAGGTGGCACAGGCCGATACGCCGCGACCGGTCAGACGCTCCTCGCCGGGAATACCCAGCCACTTGGCGGTGGCGCCGGTGCTGACGATCACGGTCCTAGCCAGGTATTCGTCGGCACCGACCCAGATCCGTTTGGGATCGGTTGTGAAGTCAACCTTGGTGACATCTGAGGCGACGAGGCGTGCTCCGAAACGCTCGGCCTGCTTGCGGAATCGATCCATCAACTCGGGACCGAGAATCCCGTCCGGGAACCCGGGGTAGTTCTCGACGTCAGTCGTGATCATCAACTGACCGCCGGCCTGGATGCCTTCGAACACGAGGGGCTTGAGATCGGCCCGGCCGGCGTAGAGGGCAGCGGTCAGCCCGGCAGGGCCGCTGCCGATGATGATCACGTCCTCGACAGCAGACTCATTGGGCGCCTCGTCGATTCCGTCCGGGGTTGATGTCACGTCACCTTGCTCCTCTTGTTCCAGAGAACGATGCCGGCCACCAGAACCAACCCCCCGAGCAGCCCGAAAGCACCGTCGGGGCCGAGAGGGATGGCGAGGGCGCCGTATATCGTCAGCAACAGAAAGATGACGGCCGTCATTCCCAGGGTGGCTGCGACCAGTCCCAGCGAGGACATGCGGATCCACTTACTGACCCGATCGGTCGTCAGGGCCCGGACTCGTTTCGCGATTGACTCCAAGAGATCGGCGAAACGAGTGGGAAAGTCCTCCATATCGCTCAGGTTAATCCCGGTTTTGGCGCGGGTTTCTGCTCCCCTGGAGTCGATGGGCGAACCCCGGCACTAGGCCCAGAGAGTTACGAGGGCCTCAGCCGAGGTCGGCTACGGAGCAGTCGGCGATCTTGAAGACGAGTGCTTCGGGAGCTTCGGCTTCGACATCTGGGCTGGTCCCGGCCGCCACGTCTGCGCTGACGACAAAAACAATGATGGGTTCGCCGTCGAGTGCCGACTCCGCGGTGAGCAGGACTTGGCGACCTTCGACCGAGCTCGCACAGGGAGGGGTAGCGTTCATCTCGTCGGCCTGGGCTTCTTCGGGCACTCCGAGGTCGGCATTGGCGTCAACCGCCTGAGCAATCAACTCTTCGATTTCTCTCTTCACAACCTCGGCGTCTCCGCCGGCCAACATCGCCCGCTCCAACGAACCTCCGGCCCCAAAAGGGATGGCGATCGTCGTGGTTGCCCCAGCTGCTGCGGTAGTGGCGTCTTCCTCTGAGGCGGCGGAAAGTTCGGCCGAAACGGTCTGGAAGGAGTCCCCGCCATCGTTGTCGCCACCGACGTTGCCGAAAACGCCGCCCAGCCCTGCGACCACGGCCACTGCCGCCGCGGCGCTTGCGATCCGGAACAGGATCTGACCGGGCTGGCGGCGGCTCCGGCGATCGGTGAGTGAAACGACGGCGGACCCTGCAATTCCGCTTCCGACTCGATCATGGAGGACTGCGCGCTCGTGGTCGTCCAATGTGACGACTGGAGCACCGGACATCCACATTGCGACGTCGCGCTGGAGGGAGAATTCGGACCGACAATCCGGACAGGCTGCCACCAACGCGGCGGCGGCATTCCGGTCGACTTCGGGATCTTCGCCGGCGTAAGCAGCGACGAGATCGACATCATGGAGACGATGGTCTTGGTCTCCCGGTCGGCGGCGTGGGTCCTGTGGCGTGGTCATGGTTCTGTACCGGTTGGATGCCCGGAACCATCGGAAAGGTTCCCGAGAACGCTTGCTAGTTGGCGCCGAGCCCGAAAAAGCCGTGACTTGACGGTGCCCACAGGAACCTCGAGGGCTTCAGCGACCTCAGGCAGGCTCATTCCCTCGACGTCGGACAAGATGACCACCGCTCTGAAATCAGCCGTCAAGGTGGCAAGTGCGGCCTCGACCGAGGGCCGCAGTTCGATGGACGTGTACTGGTCTTCGGCATGCGGATCGGCGGGGTCGAGGTAGCTCGGCATCGCCTCTGATGGTCGCCTTCTCTCTTTGCGGAGGAGGTCATAGCAAGTGTTGACCGCAATCCGGTAAAGCCAGGTGCCGACGGCCGCGGTGGCCCGATACTGGTTCGCCTTGCGGTAGAGGGTTAGGAAAGTTTCCTGGGTTGCATCCAGGGCGGATGTGCGGTTGCCCATGATTCGGAGACAGACCGCAAAAACGCGGTCCTCATGGCGATGCATCAGGGTGGTGAAGGCGTCGTGATCTCCCTCCACGACCCTTACGAGCAGGGCGGCATCGTCCGGGCCGGTGGTCATCAGGAGAAGCGTATCTCTCCGACGGTTGTCCAGTAATCACCGTCCGGTTGGGCGGGAAGAGACGTGAACCAGACCAGCCAGTTGCCCCCGTCACGGGGGGGAAGCTGAATCGTCAGCGGAGCACCTTCGAAACGGCCGGAGACGACCTGTTCCCATTGTGAGGGCTCCGGTGGCCGCGCCTCTGACCAGAAGATCTGGAAGACGACCCCGGTGCTGAGCCCGAGAAGCTCGATCGACCCGGGCGTACCGGCTACTGCAATCGTCAACCCGACCCCCGGCTTCAGGAGCTCGATCGGGTCTCGGTACCTCTCGGTGCGCCATGTCGTGGCAGGATCACCATCGATCACGAGGCCCACCGAGCCGTCGTTCTCACCGCCTTCGCCGTAGGGGTCGTACGTTGTGGCGGCCGCGATCAGCACAGGGACGGGCGACCCCGGCTCTGTGGTGGTAGTCGTCGAGGAGGTGGTCGACGAGGTCGGGGCCGAGGCCGAAGGCCCTGGAATCACGGGGATGGTGACATCACCTGCCAGAACCCGCCCCAGGGCGATGAGCCCGATGGCGACGAGGATCAGGGCGGCGGCCAGCAGCGGCACCCGTTTCCAGGGTTGGGAGTCCTCCGGCTCGACTGGAGCAGGGCGGGGAATTGCCTCGAGGACCACGGCCAGACCCTCGGCATCGAGTCTCCCTTCCCGGGCTTCGGTTAGGGCCTGGTCCACGGCCCTGGGCAGACCATCGACCATTTCCGAGGGAGGTGGTCCTCCATGAGCGAAACCGGTCAGAGCCTGCTCGAGAACGACGGCAAGGTCGGTGACATCGCCCACCGGGGTGGTGAGGTAGCGCGGGGGCCGGCCGAAACCTCCCAGGCGGGCCGGCCGGGCCACGGTGTACATGACCGAACCCGAGTCGATGGCACCGTGCACCAGGCCTGCTTCATGGAGGGCTGCCAGCGCCCCCGCCAGCCCGGCTGCGTTGGCAGCGAACTCAGATGGATCCAGGGTGTCACCACCTGCCAGCCTGCTCTCCAGGGTCAAGCCTCCGCTCCACTCCGAGACCGCGTACGCGCCGCCGGAAACCTCCTCGGCCGCGTAGATCGGCTCGAGATGAGGATGGATGACGGCCGCCGCGGCTCGAACGGTCGTGAGAAACTCGTGACGTCGCTTCTCGGAGGTATCGGGCCCGAGGATGCGAATGAGCACGGGCCGGTCCAGGTTGAGATCGGTCGCCAACCATTCCTCGATGTCCTGGTCGCGACCCAATCTCACTTCGAGGCGGTAGCGCGGCGGAAGAGGGGGAGGCACTAATCACCCCGCCGGGAAGGGGCATACTTGAACAACAACAGACCACCCGGCACGTCGTTGAATCCGAGGCGCCGGTAGATCGAGGCGGCCGCCAGGTTGTCGGTCTGGGTATTCACCAGCATCGAGCGAGCGCCGTGTCCCCTCGCCCAGCGGAGGGAGGCACGGACCAGGTCGGAACCAAGTCCCTGCCCGCGGGCCGCCGGCGACATCGCGAGTCGCTGGAGATACCCGGCCCCGAGGGCGACGCCCGCAATCGCGAAACCTGCGCACCTGTCGTTGACCGCAACCCTGAACACCACCGACCGGTTGGTCGCGGCAACACTTTCGGCCAGCCCCAGTCGTCCCAATCTCCACCGGGGAGCGAAGGCGTCAGTGTCGATCGCCTGAAGCTCCTCGATCGGTTCCACTCCTCCGGAATCGATCACAGCCGTCGGACGTTCGACAGAGGTCAGGTCGTGCTCCATCAAGAGAAGCCGGTCGGTCTCGACGAAGCCTGCTTCCCGCCACAGCGTCATCGCCGACGGCAGCGTCGCCGGGGACAAGACCTCCGGAGACCACTCGGCCGCCATCCGTGCGCAGGAGGTGAGGAAACGGGCGCTGCCTCGTTCGAGCCGGATGGATGCGGCATTGATGTCGTCATTCCATGGGCGAACGGTGGCCTTGGCCCAGCCCGCGGTTACCTCTACGCGACCCGGCCAGGCCCCTCGGACCCGGAGCCGTTCCATTCGTCCTCTGAGTGACACCTGTGGGAGAGTACGGAGGTGCCGGCCTCTCGTGATGCAGCGGTGCTCTACGTAACCCATCCCATTTTCAGTCAGCATCAGACGGGCCCGTACCACCCGGAACGGACCGCCCGCCTTCGGGCCGTTGAGCACGGGGTGGAGGACTCCGGCATTCCGGTCCGCAGGCTGAGCCCTCCGAAAGCGAAACGCGAGGTGCTCGAGTTGGTTCATGTCCCCGCGTACCTCGACGCGGTCGAGAGGTTCTGTGTGGCGGGTGGCGGGCACCTCGATCCCGACACGGTTGTGGTGCCCACAAGCTGGGAGGCGGCGTTGCGGGCCGCCGGGTCAGGTCCGGCTGCGGCGGCGGAGATCGCCGGATCGGACGACCTCAGGATCGCCTTTCTGGCACTTAGGCCGCCGGGCCACCACGCCACACCCAACCGTGCCATGGGTTTCTGCCTACTGAACAACATCGGGGTAACAGCAGGCCTGTTGTCGTCCCAGGGCGCCAGGGTGGCGATCGTCGACTGGGACGTTCATCACGGGAACGGCACACAGGCCATGTTCTATCAGGATCCGTCGGTGCTCTATTTGAGCATCCACCAGTTCCCGTTTTACCCCTACGAGGGCCGGGCGGAGGAGGTAGGCGAGGGACCCGGGGTCGGCGCCACCGTCAACATCCCGGTTCCGGCCGGGACCGCCGGCGACGCCTATCAGATGGCCTGGAACGAGATCGTCTTCCCGGTTCTGACCCAGTTCGAGGCTGATTGGATCCTGGTCAGCGCCGGGTACGACGCTCACTCCGAGGACCCACTGGCGGAGTTGAGACTGGAAGCCGGCGACTTTGGCTGGATGGCTTCTCGTCTTGACGAAGTTCGCGGCAACAAACCGGTCATGCTTTTCCTCGAAGGCGGCTACCACTTGCCGGCGCTAACGACGTCGGTGACCTCGTCGCTGCGCGGGCTCTTCGGGGAGACGCCCGAACCCGGCAGGGAGTTCCGTTCCTCTGACGATGCCTTTCAAAGCGTTGCGAGAGCAAAAGCAGTGGCTAGCCAATATTGGTCCCTATGAACGCGGGCCGGGTCCGCGGATATCCCACGTCGTCGAATCGGGCGTCGTCGTTTCATCTGCATTGGGGACCCCGGGACGTGCTTTCTGAGGTTTCGGTGATGATTCAGGTAGCGGTTGCACCCGCCGTGGCCGAGTTGTACTTCTGGGCGCTTCAGGCGAGTTTCACTGGGCCGGCCGGCATCAGTGGCGGTGCCCATCTCGGTCTGCAATGGCACCCTGCATACCCGGCGTCGGGTGCAGTCAACTGGGGCGGATATCGCGGGGACGGGTCGATACTCGAAGGGTCCGACTCGTTGCTTCCTTCGACCCTTGGCAACGTCAATACGCGGGATTATCCGTGGGCGCCGGGCCAGGAGTACCGCCTTCGCATCCGCGGCGATGAACCCGGATGGTGGGCCGGCGAGGTGACCGACCTCGCAACAAACGTGACAACGGTGGTCCGACGTCTTCGCTCCGACGGTGAAGGGTTGACGTTGGCAATGGTGTGGTCAGAGGTATTCGCCAGATGTGACGCACCGTCGGCTGTGGCAGTGTGGTCGGACCCGGCCGGCGTCACCGTCGACGGTCGGCCATGGCGACCGGAGACATTCAGTATCACCTATCAGCGTGAAGAAGACGGTGGCTGTTCCAACACCGATGTGAGGGTGCTACCAAACGGAGTGGGACAATTCACGAACATGGCGCGGGCAACTCCGCCAGGATCGGTGCTCTCTGTTCCAGGGAGTCCGTAATACGTTTTAGGTTCTACGTTCAGGAGGCGGCGGTTCGACGTAAAACGTAAAACGTAAAACGCTCTTCAGGCCTCAGACCTCTAGGCCGGCTTCCAGGGCTCGGGCTCGCAACTCGTGAGGGTTACGGACGTGGGGGAGAGCGGAGCGAACCGCGATTCGACGGGAAAGGACCAGGTTCTGGAGGGTCTGGTCGAAGGTGTGCATTCCGAAGAACTCGGATTCCTTCATGACCTCATCGATTGTGGCGGTCAACGTCACATCGAGCACACGTTCGCGGACTCGCTCATTGGTGGTGAGAAGCTCGGTGGCCAGCACCCGGGAGCCACCGTCGCTGGTCTCGAGGAGTCTCTGGCTCAGGACTACTTTCAAGTGAGCAGCCAGCTGGCGCCGAACGAGGTCGTGCTCGGAAGTCGGAAAGTATCCGACCAGGCGGGTGATGGTGTCGGAGGGATCGACCGTGTGCATCGAGGAGATCACAAGGTGACCGGTCTCAGCGGCATTGATGGCCGCCCGGGCGGTCTCGTGGTCGTCGATGTGCGAAATGACGATTACATCCGCGTCCTGGCGCACAGCGCGGTGTACCGCTTCGGCGAAGTTTGAGGTGTCGACCCCGACCTCGCGCTGGGCGACGATCGCAAGCTTGTCCGGATGGAGGATTTCGATCGGGTCCTCGACGGTGATGATCGAGACCGGACGGGTGCTGTTGATGTGATCGACAATCGCGGCCATGGTCGAGCTCTTACCCGATCCGGAGGGACCGGTGACGAGGATCATTCCCTTTTCCTCATTCGCCAGCCGACGGACTACAGCGGGAAGGCCAAGTTCTTCGAAACTGGGTGACTCTGACGGGACCCGGCGCATGACCAGGCTGACGGAACCACGCTGGCGGAAGGCGGTCACTCGGAAGCGTCCGAGCTCAGGGCGTCCGAAGGCGAAGTCGGCTTCTCCGCGGTCCTTGAATTCCTTAACGGCGCGCTGGGTAAAGATCTGCTGGCCGAAGGTCTCGGTGTCTTCGGGACGAAGCGTCTGGAGCCCGTGCAGCCGTCTCAGCTCGCCGGCAACCCGGATTACCGGCGGTGCGCCCACCTTGAGGTGCAGATCCGACGCGCCAGCAGACACAGTGCGCTGGAGCAATTCTTCTATCGAGATGTCCATGAAGCCGCGATCCCTTCCCGGTTTACGCTTTCCCTATCGGCGCCGGAAACCCGTGCCTTGAGGGCGAGTGGTACGTGGTCCGTGGCACGTCGATCCCTAGGATCAGGGGGCACTTCATAGGAGGGTGGCCCTCGGCGGGGAAAGAGACTTGGGCCGTGGGACGTCCGCTGCGCCGTATCCTCTGGCCATGACCCCAGCCCGGCTTCGTTGGCTGGTGGAGCCGGGTAGCCCCACACTCGAACTGGCTTCCCTCTTCGCCTCGGCCGGACACAGCCTCTATCTCGTCGGTGGATCGGTGCGCGATGCCTTTCTGGATCGCGAGCACGAGGATCTCGACTTCGCCACCGATGCCACGCCGGCCGAAATCAGGGCTCTCGTCTCCAATTGGGCCGATGCCGTCTACCGGGTCGGCGAGGCGTTTGGGACCATCGGAGTTCGCAAGGAGGAGTTTCTTGCTGAGATCACGACATTTCGGTCGGAGATCTATCGCGATGACAGTCGGAAGCCGACCGTCACCTTCTCCAGCGATATCGAGAGCGACCTGTCCCGCCGCGACTTCACAGTCAATGCGATAGCTCTTCGAGTACCCGACCTCGAGGCCGTCGATCCCTTCGGTGGTCTGATCGATTTGGCGGAGGGTTTGTTGCGGACCCCGCTCGATCCAGAGATCTCCTTTTCGGATGATCCGCTGCGGATGCTCCGTCTGTTCCGTTTCCAAGCCAGCCTCGGTTTTCAGATGGACCCTGGGGCGGAGGAGGCAGTCGTCCGGATGGCAGAGAGAATCTCGATCATTTCGGCGGAGCGGATTCGTGATGAGATCTCCAAGTTGGTCGTCGCTCCCAGCCCCGGCCAGGCCCTGGCGGGTGTGGTGAGATCGGGCTTGGCGGGCTACTTCTTCCCGGAGCTTCCGGCTCTGGCCATGGAGCAGGATCCTGTGCATCAGCACAAGGACGTCCTTGCCCACACCATTGCGGTCGTCGACAAGACCACGCCCGACCTCGTGCTACGCCTCGCCGCGCTGATGCACGACGTCGGCAAGCCGGCGACGAGATCCTTCGGGCCTGATGGCGTCACCTTTCACCATCACGAAGTAGTGGGGCAGCGAATCACACGGGACCGCTTGCGAGCTTTGCGCTTCCCCAACGATGTCGTCGACATGGTTTCCCGTCTCGTGTTTCTGCACCTGCGACCGCACACCCTCAAAATGGGTTGGACGGATTCGGCGGTGCGCAGGTATGTGCGGGATGCAGGCCCCCTCCTCGGGCGACTGAACGAACTGGTGCGTTGCGACGTCACCACAGCCAACAAGCGCAAGGCCGACACCATCAATCAACGGATCGATGATCTCGAAGCACGGATCATCGAGTTGACCGAGCGCGAGGAACTCGACCGTCTGCGGCCGCCGATCAACGGCCATCAAGTGATGCAGTTTCTCAACATTCCTCCCGGCCCCCTCATCGGTGAAGTGATGGAGATGCTCTACGAACGCCGAATCGAAGATGGCCCGTATACGGAAGAGAAGGCATACGAGATCGTCAAGGAGTGGGCCAAAGAGAAAGGGCTCTAGGTCGGAAGAGCGTGGTACGTGGTACGTGGTACGTGAAGAACGTTGTATGTTCTACGTTGAACCCGCCGCCGAAAGGTCTATTCGGTTCTGACTTAGAACGTACCACGTACCACGCCTTATCCGCATATGCGTATACTTGGTGACCTTATGGGTATCCGCACTGCGGTTTTTGGCGCTTCCGGCTATGCCGGTGGTGAGCTGGTCAAGCTGATCGACAGCCACGACGGCTTCGATCTGGTCTATCTCGGTGCCCACTCTCATGCCGGGGGGGTTCTACGAGAGGTGCATCCGCAGCTCCCTGAAGGCGACCGTCCGCTCGGGCCCATCGACCCGGTCGTCGCTGGTGATATCGACCTTGCTTTTCTTGCCTTGCCTCACGGAGCCTCGGCCGCCATCGGCCAAGAGCTGTCCAACCGCGGGGTGAAGGTGGTCGATCTGGGCAGCGACTTCAGGCTTGATACGACCGCTCGATACGAGGAGGCATATGGTTCGCCCCATCCGCTTCCAACCCAGCTGGGCCATTGGAAATACGGCTTGCCGGAACTGTTCGATCTCTCCGGCGCCGACCGGGTCGCCTCGCCTGGGTGCTATCCCACTGCCACGCTGCTGGCGATCGCCCCTCTTTTGCGGGAAGGAGTGATCGAACCGACCGGGATTGTGGCCGACTGCCTGTCGGGAGTGTCCGGAGCCGGCCGAGCCCTGAAGGAGGAGTTGCTGTTCGGCGAGGTGGCCGAGGGTGTGCGTGCCTACGGGGTGACGACCCATCGTCATCGTCCCGAGATTGAGATGGCGCTCGACAACTATGCCGGCACGACCACCGTTGTCACTTTCACTCCCCACCTGGTTCCGATCCAGCGCGGCTTGCTGGCAACAGTCACGGCCCGCCTGGCTGCCACTGATGTTCTGCCATCCGATCTGTTGAAGGTTGCCTACGACAAGAGTCCCTTTGTCGAAGTGATCGACCGTCCGCCCCAGACGCGGTGGGTGGCAGGTTCGAATCGAGCCCTCGTCGCCGCGTTCGTCGACCACCGCCAGGGCGTCGTGATCGCCCAATGTGCCATCGACAACCTCTTGAAGGGTGCGGCCGGACAAGCCATCCAGGCCGCCAACATCGTCTGCAACCTCGATGAGACGACCGGTCTGCCCACGGCGGGATGGATGCCATGAGCGTGACCGCAGCTCCGGGCTTTGTCGCCGCCGGCGCCGCCGCTGGCATCAAGCCATCGGGGGGCCTCGATCTAGCGGTGGTAATCGCCCACGAAGCGGTTGCCGCTGCGGGAGTCTTCACACGGAATCGGGCTGCCGCGGCTCCTGTAACCCTGAGTCGTCGCCGACTGATGGCGGGAATGACCCGGGCGGTAGTTCTCAACTCGGGCTCGGCCAACGCCGGCACCGGACCGGATGGGATGACCGACGCTGAGCACGTCACCGGGCGGATGGCCGAACTGGTCGGAGCCGATCCGAATCTCATCCTGATGTGCTCGACCGGACCAATCGGTCCACGGCTTCCCGTCAGTCGGATGATCGATGCCCTCCCCGGTCTGGTGGGGTCGGCCAGCAGCGACGGTGGATCCGACGCCGCCGAGGCGATCCTCACCACCGACTCCCGCGCTAAGACGACAGTGGTCCACGGGGAAGGCTTCGTGGTCGGCGGCATGGCCAAAGGATCCGGAATGCTGCGACCCGATATGGCGACGATGCTGTGCGTGCTCACCACCGACGCGGCGGTCGACTCGGCAACTTTGAGTGTGGCGCTCGCCGGCGCAGTTCCCACCACCTTCAACTCGCTGAACGTCGACGGATGCGAGTCGACCAACGATTCGGTGATTCTGCTTGCTTCCGGGAGAGGAGCTCCGATCGCGAGGGACGAGTTTGGCAGTGTGGTCGAGTCGGCGTGTCGCAACCTGGCCTACGAGATGGCGGCCGATGCCGAGGGCGCCTCAAGGGTGGTCAAGCTCCGGATGAGCGGCGCAGCCGACGACGAGTCCGCCCGGCGGTTCGGCCGTGCCATCGCCGACTCGGCTCTGGTGAGGTCTTCGTTCTACGGAGGCGACCCCAACTGGGGCCGCATCCTGGCCGTCCTGGGGGCATGTCAGGTCGAACCGTCCGACGTGTCGATTGCATACGAGGGCACCCGGGTCGCCGATCGGGGCTTTGCCTATCCCTTCGACGACCAGAAGCTCGCCAAGCTCTTGACCGGTGACTTTGTCGTCGACGTGGCAGTGGGCAGAGGGGATGGCGCCGCCGAAATCCTCACGACCGATCTCACGCCCGACTACGTCCGGTTCAACGGAGAACGGTCATGACCACCGGTCACAGCGCCCCCAATCTTGCCAAGAGCCGAATCGCCAATTCAATGGGCAAGGCCAAGATCCTGATGGAGGCCCTCCCCTACATCCAGGCATTTAGAGGACGAACCGTGGTGGTCAAGTACGGCGGTTCGACCATGGAGGAGGGCGGCTTCCATCAGAGCTTCGCCGGTGACATCACGCTCCTGGCGATGGTGGGCTTGCGGCCCGTCATCGTCCATGGCGGCGGACCCCAGATCTCCTCGGCGATGGCGAAGGAGGGGATCGTTCCGCAGTTTGTCGAAGGGTTGCGAGTCACCGATGCCCCCACCATCAGGGTGGTCCAGCGAATACTGGCGGGGGAGATCAATCCGGATATCGTCCACCTCCTCAATCGCCACGGCTGTCCTGCCGTTGGGCTGACCGGTCTCGACGGCGGCCTCTTCTCGGCCGTCCCCAAGGATCCGCGCCTCGGATATGTGGGCGAGGTGGCGGCGGTCAACGTCCAGCTCATCTCAGACCTCATCGAGGACGGTTTGGTGCCGGTCATCGCCCCGCTCGGAACAGGTGAGGATGGCTACGTATACAACTTGAACGCCGACACGGCCGCAGGCGCCCTTGCCCGGGCTCTTGGGGCGCAGAAGCTGGTCTATCTGACCGATGTGGAAGGGGTCCGGCGCGATCGCAACGACCCCGATTCGCTGGTGTCACGGATGAACCTGGTCCAACTCGAAGAGATGCTCGACGGCACGTCGATCGAAGGCGGGATGCGACCGAAGTTGATCTCGTGCGTCGAGGCTCTCCGGAGTGGAGTCGCCCAGGCCCACATCCTTGACGGTCGTATCCAGCACGCCTTGTTGCTCGAAGTCTTCACGCCCGAGGGGATCGGCACGATGGTGACGCCATGAACGCAACGGCCGGGATCATCGATCGGGAGAGGGCAGTGGTCATGCAGACCTACGGCCGTCAACCCGTCGCCTTCGTCTCCGGTGATGGTTCCTGGTTGACCGATGCCGACGGCAAGACCTACCTCGATTGCCTTGGGGGGTTGGCGGTGGTGGCGGTGGGCCACGGAAACCCGAGGGTGGCAGCGGCGGTATCTGCCCAGATGTCGAGCCTGGTCCACGTCTCCAACCTCTACTTCACCGAACCGATGGTTCGTCTGGCTGAACGCTTGACGACGCTGTCGGGATTGGACCGCGTGTTCTTCTGTAACGACGGCGCCACCGCCAACGAGGCAGCAATCAAACTCGCCCGGCGGTACGGGCAGACGACACGAGGGCCTGACTGCTACAAGGTCGTCTCGCTCCTGGATTCCTTTCACGGCCGGACTTTGGCAACCCTCGCGGCAACCGGCCAACCAACCAAACAGGCAACTTTCGCTCCGCTCCCGCCCGGCTTCCATCAGGTCGAAGCCGGGGATATCGGTGCGCTGGAAGGGGCCATCGATGCGGGGACCGCGGCGGTGTTGCTTGAAACGGTGCAGGGGGAGGGCGGTGTGATGCCGCTGGATCCCGACTATCTGAAGGCCGTCAGGCGCCTGTGTGACGAAACCGGCACCCTTCTGATCTTTGATGATGTCCAGGCCGGAATCGGTCGTACCAGCGAATGGTTCTCGTGGCAATCGCTGGGCCTGGAGCCGGACATCGCCACGATTGCCAAGGCACTCGCCAACGGCCTTCCCATCGGGGCTTGTCTGGCCACGGAGAAGGTGGCGGGTGCCTTTCGATCGGGCGACCACGCCACCACATTCGGTGGAGGGCCGGTTGTATGTGCAGCGGCGCTGGCGGTTCTCGACGAGATCGAGGATCGGCACTTGCTCGCCAACTGCCGCTCAAGGTCGGAGCAGCTGCGGGCGGGTCTGGAATCGCTCCGCGGTGTTGTCGAAGTGAGAGGACGAGGCTTACTGCTGGCCGCCGTGCTCGAGAGCGAGCGAGCGGGAGCCGTTGCGGAGTCCGCCCGGGGGCTAGGTCTGATCGTCAATGCCGTCCGCCCCGACGCAATCCGTTTCGCCCCCCCTTTGTCGATCAGCGCGGAAGAGGTAGACATCGCAATAGAACGGTTTGCCGCGGCGATGCAAGAGGCATCGTGAAGCACGTGGTACGTGGTACGTGGTACGTGGTACGTTCCGGATCGGTTCCAGGCTCGTGGTTTGAGGTTCGAGGTCGTTCAGGCTGCGGCCGAAGGTGTGACGTCGAAGGTGGTGCTTCACCGAAGGAGTGCTTCCCGCCGGGTGATTTAGCGTTCTTTGGCGCGTGGGCGTCGATCCAAACGTACTTTGGCGCCACAGCTTCCCCGGCGACGCTCACAGGCCAAAGAAGGTACAGAGCGACGCCCACATGCCAAAGAAGCCACTCCTCTCCTTCGGTGCTCTTTCGGACTCCGTCGATCTGTCGCGCTCGCACCGAACCCACCATGTACCACGTAGAACGTAGAACGGCGAGCCGAAGGCGAGCCTCTTGTGGCTGACACGGCGGCTCGGCGGCGGGCGCTTCGGCGGTTGGTTAGTGGGAGTGTGGTTCACAGCCAGGCCGAACTGGTTGCGGCGCTTCAAGAGCAGGGGTTCGATGTGACCCAGGCCACCGTCTCCCGCGACCTGGCCGCCATGGGAGTTTCCAAGAACGGATTGCGATACGTTCTCGGAGGGCGCAAGGTCGATCACGGCCACCTCGCCCGGACCATCTCCACCTACGTCGAGTCGATTGCCGTGTCGGGCAATCTCGTTGTCCTGCGAACCCCACCGGGGGCTGCCCAGGTGGTGGCGGCGGCCCTGGACGCCGTCGAGTTGGAGGGTGTGATCGGGACGGTGGCAGGTGACGACACCGTCCTCGTAATCGCGGCGGCCGTCGACGGTGGACCTGAGTTGCGGCGCAAATTGGAAGAGATGGGAGAGTCCAGATGAAAGTAGTTCTCGCCTATTCGGGAGGTCTTGACACCTCAGTGATTCTGGCCTGGCTCGTCGAAGAGAAGGGGGCCGAGGTCGTCACCTACACCGCCGACGTTGGCCAGGGCGAGGAGGTCGAGGAAGCTCGCGCGAAGGCATTGGCGACCGGTGCGGTCGAAGCCGTCGTCGAAGACCTGCGTGAGGAGTTCGTACGCGACGCCGTGTTCCCGGCCATTCGGGCCAGCGCCGTTTACGAGTGGTACTACTTGCTGGGGACCTC
>DATLEZ010000041.1:0-43806 GCA_035525055.1 Acidimicrobiia bacterium
TGCTCCCACCAAAGTGGCTTTCGACCCCCCGCTCAGCCCGCCAGACCTCTCCGACGAACCGGGGCCTGCTACCGGGCTCTCCGGCCACTACCCGAACGGGACTCACACCCGTTGGCTCTGTCCAGCTTTCAGGACGCAACATGCGGCCAGGGTAACTGAACGATCCTGTCGCTACCCTCGCTTTGATGCCGGTGACAGTCGTCGACCACCCTCTCGCCCAGCACTATCTCACCACCCTGCGGGACAAGACCACGTCCACTCCCCTCTTTCGCGAAACCGCCCGCCGCATGGCATACCTGCTGGTGACCGAAGCGACTTCCGACCTCCCCATGGTCGACAAGGAGATCGAGACACCTCTCGAGGCAACCACCGGCACCGCCATCGGCCGGCCCATCGTGGTCGTCGCGGTGTTCAGGGCCGGCCTCGGCCTCCTCGACGCCGCCATCGACCTTCTGCCCAACGCACGGATCGGCTATGCCGGCGTCCAGCGCAACGAGGAGACCGCCGAACCCATGGAGTACTACACCAAGTTCCCGAAGATGACCGACGCCCGCGTCCTTATCCTCGAGCCGATGCTCGCCACCGGTGGATCGCTCGCGTGGGCCTGTGATCAGGTGAAGGCAAAGGGCGCCGCCGACATCACAGCGGTCTGCGTGGTCTCGGCGCCGGACGGAATCGCCGTGATGGACCAGCGGCACCCCGATGTCCGGATCGTCACCGCCTCTGTCGATCGTGGCCTCAACTCGCACTTCTACATCGAGCCCGGGCTTGGCGACATGGGCGACAGGTTGTTCGGGACCGTATGACTTCGTTCGAGGAGGCCGTCCTCGAGGTCTTGCACTCACTCAGCCCCGGCGAAGTCGTGACCTACGGAGAAGTAGCCGAACTCGCCGGATACCCGGGCCGCGCCAGGGGGGTCGGGCGGATCCTCCGGGTCACGGACGAGGATGTCCCGTGGTGGAGAGTGGTTGGCCACGGCGGCCGCCTGATCTCTCCCAACCCCTCCGAGCAGGCAGCACTGCTGCGACGTGAGGGATACTCAGTGCCATGAGACGGGCGATCATCGTGATTATGGATTCGTGTGGTGCCGGGGAGGCACCGGATGCGGCCGACTACGGAGACGAGGGGTCCGATACCATCGGCCACACGGCGTCGGTGGTTGGCGGGCTGGATTTGCCCAACTTGCAGCGCGGGGGCCTCGGCAACTTGCATGGCAGCATCAAGGGCGTTCCGTCGGTGGAATCACCGACGATGGCGTACGGAAAACTAACCGAGGCGTCGGCCGGTAAGGACTCGACTACGGGCCACTGGGAGATCGCCGGCGTCATCACCACCGAACCTCAGGCCACATTCACCGAGACCGGATTTCCCGACGAACTGGTGAAAGCCATCGAGGAGGAAGCCGGATGCGAATTCATCGGGAATTACGCCGCATCGGGAACTGTCATTCTCGAAGAACTCGGACCCGAACACATAAAGACCGGCAAGCCGATCCTCTACACGTCGGCTGACTCGGTATTTCAGATCGCCGCTCACAAAGAGGTGATCCCGCTCGAGGACCTCTATCGAATCTGCCGCATCGCTCGCAAACATTGTGATAGGTATCTGATTGGACGAGTCATCGCCCGACCCTTCGAAGGATCACCCGGGAACTTCAAGCGGACCTACGAACGCCACGACTTTGCCATGGAACCGCACTCGGCGACCCTTCTCGACCACGCCAAAGCAGGGGGCCTATCCGTCGTTGCGATTGGCAAGATCGAAGATCTGTTCGCAGGCCGTGGGATGACGACGGCCATCCACACCGAGGGCGATGAAGACGGTCTGAGGAATACCGTTGAGGCGATGCAAACGCACACCGACCCGGGCATCATCTTCACCAATTTGGTCGACCTCGACATGACCTATGGTCACCGCGAACACCCCGAGGGATACGCCGCCGGTCTTCGCCTCATCGACTCTTACGTGCCCGCGTTGCTAGGCGCTCTCGGGCCTGACGATCTCCTGTTCTTTTCGGCCGACCACGGGAACGACCCCACTGACGGCTCGACCGATCACACCCGCGAGTACGTTCCACTGCTGGTGGCGGGGATGAAGGCGGCCGGGGTCAACCTCGGCACCAGGGCGCAGTACTGCGACGTCGCTGCAACGATTGCCGAAGGTCTGGGGCTTCCAATGCCGGAGCGAGGGGAATCGTTCCTCCGGGACATTGCGTGAACGCCGTCGAACTGATTCAGAGGAAGCGCGATCAAGGCGTCCTCACCCACGACGAGATCGCCTGGCTGATCCGGTCTTACACCTCCGGAGCCGTCACCGACTATCAGATGGCGTCGATGTCGATGGCGGTCTTTCTCAACGGACTCGAACCGTCCGAACTGGTGGAGTGGACTAGGGCCATGCTGCACTCCGGGAATGTCCTCGACTTCTCCGACATAACACTCCCCAAGGTCGACAAGCACTCGACCGGCGGCGTCGGTGACAAGGTTTCGATTCCCCTGGCGCCGATGGTGGCAGCCTGCGGAGTGGCGATACCGATGATGTCGGGACGCGGTCTCGGACATACCGGCGGCACACTCGACAAGCTCGAATCCATTCCTGGGTTCACGACGGCCCTCGACCCCGGGCGCTTTCGCGAAGTACTCGACAGCTGCGGCCTCGTTTTGGCCGGACAGTCCGAGACAGTGGTACCGGCGGATCGCAAGCTGTATGCCCTCCGCGATGCCACCGGCACCGTCGAGTCAATTCCCCTGATATCGAGTTCGATCATGTCAAAGAAACTTGCCGAGGACCTCGACGGCCTGGTGCTGGACGTCAAAGTTGGATCGGGTGCGTTCATGAAGACCCGGGAGCGGGCCCGGGAGTTGGCCGAGACAATGGTCGGGATCGGTAACGCCTACGAGGTCAAAACCGTGGCGCTCCTCACAGCGATGGAGGAACCTCTAGGCAACGAAGTCGGAAACGCCAACGAGGTCGCCGAGTCGATCGCCGTTCTGCGTGGCGAAGGCCCGTCCGACCTGGTCGAGGTGACCTTGGCGCTCGGAATCGAGATGCTGTCGCTAGCCGGGATCGAGACTGACCCCGATCGGGCCAGGACGATGCTTGAGGCAACCCGTACCAGCGGCAAGGCGCTGGAGGTCTTCGCCCGGGTGATCGAAGCACAGGGCGGCGATCCCAGGGTGACCGACGATCCGGGTTTGATCCTGCCCCGGTCGCCGCATCGGACCGACGTCACCGCGACGGAGGCCGGGTTTGTTCAAGGACTCGACGCTCTCAAAGTCGGCTTGGCCGCGATGCGCCTTGGTGCCGGAAGGGAACGCATGGAAGACACGATCGACCCCGCCGTCGGGATCACGGTGTTGGCCAAGCCGGGGACAGAGGTCGAGGCGGGTCAGCCCATCCTGCGGCTGTCCTATCGCCATCCAGCCCGGCTGGAAGAGGCTTTGTCGGTCCTCGACGGCGCCATCGATATCGGAGATGAGAAACCCGACTCGAAGCCCCTGATACTCGAACGAGTCGAGTAGTCCACACGCGGGGTTCAGGGTGGGAGACCGCTGGTCGTATAGGTATGGCCGAGTCGTCCCACTGGCGGCGCCGCGCGCCCAGCTTTTCGAGACGGCTTGTCCCCCTGCTTGCGAGGGAACCGATCGCCGCCTTGGGCGATCGAGGGGGGTACGCGAACCCCAGCGGCAGGTGAACCATGAGGACCGGGCCGGCGGTTTCAGGTAGGAATACGTCGGGAGTTCGCGCACCCCCTTCGCAAGCGGGGGGACCCATACCCGGCCAACTCTTCAGGATCTAGACCGCGATCAGGGCCACTGCTACCAGGGCCAGGAGCAGGCCGACTTTCTGGCGTGGGCCGATGGGCTCCGAGAGGATCCACACTGCCAACAGCACCGTGACCGCGGGATAGAGCGAGGTCAGTACAGCCACCAGGGTCAGCAAGCCGGAACGGAAGGCGAGAAGGACAAACACGTTGGCCAGCATGTCGGCCGCGCCGAGAGTGACAACCGCCAACCGGGTGCCCGGCGGCGGCAGCCCCAAACCCTGCCTGCGGGCCATGACCGCAAGCACGACCACCTGTGTGACTCTCGCCCCAACAAGTGGCCAGAAGCCAGATCCCTCCCCCGTCTGTGCGATCGCGGCAAAAAAGCTCCCGAAGCCGACGCCGGCCACTACCCCATGAAGAAATCCATTGGGGCCCTCGATCTTGCCTACCGCCGCCACAAGCCAAATCGCGGGCAGGGCGAGGGCAATCCCGATCCACTCGACCGGAATAGGACGCTCACCCAGCCACAAACCGATGCTGAGAGGGAACAACGCACCGACCAGAGCGGCTACGGGCGAGACCACTGCCATCCTCCCCTGGGCGAGTCCCTGGTAGAGAAAGTAGAGGCCAACGGTTCCGGTCGCCCCGGCCAGGGCTCCCCAAGCGAAATCCGCCACCTCGATCTGGTCGGCGGGAAACACGAGGGCAGCAACCACCGCCAGCATCAGCCCGATCGACTGCGACCACAGCACCACCATGGTTGTCGGGATGCGGCGACCCATCATTCCTCCGAGGAAATCGGCCGCGCCGTAGGTAATGGAGGCGAGCAGGGCGAGGATTGCCGACACGGTTTGCATCATGCCAGCAGTCACGTCGGCCGCGGCCGGCGCCGGATTGTCGGCGATACCGATTGTCGGCGACTTGGGGGCCCCGGGTACGATCCTCCGCATGCAGGTAGTGGTACTCGCCAAGCAGATTCCGGATCCGGCTACGCCGTACCGCCTCGAACCGGACTCTCACTGGTTGATCAGGCCGGCAGAGCAGGTCCTCGACGACACCGACCGCTATGGCGTCGAGATGGGCTTGCAACTGGCGCAATCCAACGACGGCACCGTGACTCTGGTCTCGATGGGACCGGCCGGAAGCATGCAGGGAATCCGCCAGGCCCTGGCGATGGGAGCCGCCAAAGCCGTGGTGGTCGATGACTCAACTCTGCGCGGCTCGGACGCTCTTCTCACCGCGCGGGTCCTGGCCGCCGCGATTGCCCGGGAGGGATTCGACCTCGTAATCGCCGGGACCGAATCGACCGACGGCTATTCAGGCGTGGTTCCTCAGATGATCGCCGAACTGCTCGATGTGCCCGCGCTCACCTACGCCACTCACATCGAAGTCGGTGATGGAAAAGTGACGATCCACCGTCAGACCACCACGGGCTACGAGGTGGTCGAAGCATCGCTCCCCGCGGTCGTGTCCGTCACCGCCGGAGTAGTCGAGCCTCGCTATCCGACCTTCAAAGGGATCATGGACGCCAAGAAGAAGCCGGTGGAAAACCCGACTCTGACCGAACTCGGTGTGGACCCAGCTGTAGGTCAGAAGGTGGCTGCCATCTCGCAAGCACCGGCCCGAACTGCGGGAGCCAAAATCGAAGATGACGGCGAGGCCCATCTCAAGATCGTCGAGTTGCTGACCCAGAAGAAGGTGATCTGATGGCAAGCATCTGGGTCTTCGTCCGTGAGGCCGACGGTGGTCCGTCTTCGATTGGCCTCGAACTCCTCACCAAGGCCCGCGATCTCGGCGACGTCACGGCCATCTACGTGGGCACCGGATCTGATACGGCGTTTGCCAGGCTCGGGGAGTTCGGAGCTTCGAAAATCGTCCACATCGACCTGGGTGACAGCCTGGCAGGTGCCCCGGTGGCCCGGGTGCTGTCGGGTCTGGTGTCGAGCGCTCCGCCCGACCTGATCCTCTTCGGGCAGGCCTATGACGACCGCGACGTCGCCGGCCGCCTCGGAGCCCGGCTCGGGGCCGGTGTGATCGCCAACGCTATCGACGTCGACCTCGCCGGCGGCACCGCCTCCACCACGCACGAGATTTTCGGTGGAACGCAGTTGGCCACGGCCGCCTTCACCGGACCTGCTCCCTACCTAGTCGTGGTCAGGCCGAAATCCTTCACCGCCACGCCGACCACCTCGGCAACGACGCCGGCGGTAGAGAAGCTCGACCTGCCCGATGTTGGCAAAGCCGCGGCGCGGATCACCGGGACTCACGTCGAGGAGCGGGAGGGGCCAAAGCTCGAAGAGGCCGCGATCATCGTGTCGGGCGGCCGCGGCCTGGGGTCGGCCGACAACTACCAGTTGATCGAAAGACTCGGCAAGCTTCTCGGGGCGGCCACCGGCGCCACCAGGGCAATCGTCGACGCCGGGTGGGTGCCGTACGCCAAGCAGGTCGGGCAGACCGGCAAGACGGTGAAACCCGACATCTACATCGCTGCCGGAATTTCGGGAGCAATGCAGCACTTGGTCGGCATGAAGGACTCCAAAGTCATCATCGCCATCAACAAAGACGCCGACGCACCGATCTTCACAATCACCGACCTCGGAATCGTCGGTGACGTTCACAAAGTGCTGCCGAAGCTGATCGAAGCACTCGAGAAGAAGTAGCCGGTCTGCCGGTCGGCTAGAACTTGACTCCGAATGCCCCGGCGACCCCTCCGGCCCAGTAGGTGGCCGGGACCGGACCGGCGGCGACGGCAGACGCCAGTTCCCTTCTTCCATGGTGTCCCCCGCTGACGAGCGCCAGTTGCTCCCGGGTGTGAGCGCCGCCATGGGCGCCCCGGAGGATCGGCGACTCGTAGGGGCCGAAGTAGCGGCCGACTTCGCACCACGCCAGGACATTGCCATCGGCGAGGAGCGTCCAACCCTCCACCCCATCGATGTCAGAGAGAACCTGCGGATTGAGGAGGCCCGCCACCAACGCGGCACTTCCCTCGTCCACGACGATCGAGTCGCCGTCGAGGTGTGCCCGCAGGTCGATGCCAGGCCCGTCGACCGTGTCCTGAACGTGATCGCTCACGACGACGAGTACCCAATCCTCCCAGCGCAGCCGAAGCATCTCATCGACCTCCCCGACTCTCTGGTCGATCCGGTGATAGGCGTCGGTCGCCTCCTTGGAACCGGGGCCGTAGACGTGCGAAAAAGTATCGATCGACCCGAAGTACCCGAGCACAAACTCGGCCCCAGACTCGATCTCAGCGAGGAGCCTCGGCAGCACGGCGGTGTCATCGGGATAGCCGAGCAGGTCGAGTTCCTCGACGACTGTGACGTCGCCATCCGGTGGCCAATGCCTGGCCGCGCCGGTAGCTCCCATCACACCGACCAGATGGTGGTCGCCGAGAACTGCCGCCGTCTCGATGTGCGAGAGTCGGTCGAACAAGGTGGGCAACCCCGGTCCTACTTCCCAGGCTCCTCTGACGTCACCATCACGAATCACGTGATTGGTGTGGATGCGATGGTGCTCCGGTCCTACACCGGTGGCAAAGGAAGCGTGATTCGGATATGTGCAAGAGGCCATCACCGACACTCCGGTGCCGGCCGCGGCCCCGTCGGTGTTGGCCCACCGCCACAGGTTAGGAGTCAGGCGGGGCGACAGCCGGGTCGGGTCGAAGGCATCGATTATCAGAAACATGACCCTCATGGTTCATCCGAGGGTTTACCAGCCTCCGGCTCCAGATTGAAAAAGCCGCCAGCAGACAGGCGCCGTGGGCACCTTTGAATTACCCGATTTGCACCGAGATCGGTCGGAGATCGATCGTGACGGAAACACGGTCCGCGTCGGTTGCACTCACGGCCGATCCGTCATAGCCAGCCCGGACGATCCCTTTCCAAGCGGGCTCATTCGATAGGAACTCGAAACCGCTTTCGGGACGGATCCACTCCTGAGTTATCCACTCCGGCTTGATCAATTCGGGCTTGACCCAGACGTTGTCACGATCCGGATGTGCGACTAGTGCCATGTTCTCGTTCCTTTCCACTCCGGTGAAGCGTTTCTGAGACCGCCAACAACAGAGGGCCGGATCGGCCCAGAAGTACAAGGAACTAGAAGTACGAGGAAATCGGGGAGATGTGTTTGGGGCCCGGCGGGCCCCAAACACATCGGCTTTTCACACAGCCCAGACCCGGACACGCCCATCGGCACAACCGAGCCCGAGTATTCCGTCCTCGGAGAACTCGAGGCTGTAAAGCCCCTTCTTCGGTCCATCGATGACCGCCACCGGTTTGTCGTCATCGAATTTCCAGATGCCGACGTGATGCTCCCAGCCCACCGCCAGTAGCGATGAATCGTGATTGGTTGCAAACGGAGCGACCCATTTGACTTCGACCTCGATCGACCTGACCTCCTTCCAAATCGTCGCGAGACCACAATCGCACGGCGTTGCCGCCCACCCCGATCAGGAACTCGCCGTCACCGGTCCAACCAACTGCCGTCACCGGTGTCGACGCGTTGAGCAGGGCAACCCGGGTTCCGTCGGGGTCGTAGACACCAACGTCGGAAGTAGCACCTGAGACCGCCAGCCAGGACTTGAGCGGGTGGAACGCCACCGATCCCACCCGCTCGCCGATCTTGATCCGACTTGATTCGGACTTGTCGTCGAGGGACCAGATCCGGACCGTCCCGTCATGTGATCCCGTCGCTGCCAGGTTGCCGTCGGCCGACAGATCGACCGCCACCACCGGTTTGGAGTGGGTGCCGAGTGTGGCCAGTTCGGATCGCTTCGGATCCGGGCCTGGCCACTGAAGCCTCCCGAGATCAACTCGGCCGTCCGGGGACAAACGCGATGGCCGCAACGTGCTTATCGTGTGCTCTGAATTCCGCCACGAGTTCGGGCTTGATCAACCTGAGGGTGCCAAGCAACTGGCTCCTCGAGATGGAATAGCTCTCGCCGGTCTTGGGCATGCGGGCTCGAATATGGGCATTGAAGTGTTTGTTCTGCGTCATGTCTCCTCCGCTGCCGCGTTCGACCCTGCGCATCCAACGAGGCGGCATGAAGACATCGCCCAAAAACTTCTCGCCCGGGGACGTTATCCCCTTTGTCCCTTCAAATCCGATTGCTTCGGCGGCGGGTGGCGAAGGCACCCACGTAGGGCTTAGGCGACGGGCATCGCCGACCGGTAATTTAGCACCCCTGATGGCCGGATACTCGGGAACTCCGCTCGCCCGCAAGCTCGGAATCGGAACCGATACCCGGCTGCACCTGGTCAACGCCCCGGCCGCACTAGCCGCTGAGTTGGACAGACCGGACGCTGACCCGGGGACCTCGGTCGTAGTCGTGATTTTCGCAACCGAAGGAGACGATCTCGAGCAACGGTTCATCGAGGCGATGGCGACTCTTCCACCGGATGGTGCGATCTGGTGTGCATGGCCGAAGCGAGCTTCCAAGGTGCCCACCGACATCACCGAAAACTTGCTTCGCGACCTCTTCCTGCCGACCGGAATGGTGGACAACAAGGTCGCGGCTATCGATGACGTCTGGTCAGGTTTGAGGTTCGTGGTCCGCAAGGAGTTGCGAGGAACCTGGAACGCATGACCGTCAGATGGACGGGAGATGGTGACTCACTACTCATCACCTACCACTCCGTGGATCATCGGCTTACCGGCTCCTTACGCGACTCGCAGCGATGCAGCAGGAGATGCCCGGCTACCGGTAGCCGGGCATCCAGGCGATCTCCCAGCGGTTGCCCTCCGGGTCGGCGACGTAGCCCGAGTAGCGCCCCACTCGCGGTCCACGGGCGCACCAACGCCCCGAGCGCCAGCCGCCACGGCAGCGGCGTACTGGTGTCGACGGCATCGCGGTCGGCGACGTTGATCGCGAGCGTCACGCCGTTCCCGGCATCTTCCGGCGGCAGCTCGCTGTCGGGTGCGGCCTCATCGCGCAGCAGGCGCAGCGGGTACAGCGCGAGCCGTACGCCGCCGGCGTCGAACTGCGCGAACTCGTCACCGGCGTCGCGCTCGGTCCAGCCCCACGAACGGTAGAACGACCGCAGCGTCGGCAGGTCGCGCGTGCCGAGGGTGACGAAGGAGATCGCTCTGCCACTGTCCACGCGACCAGTCTCACCTGCCCCGGCTCGGCCGCCGGCAGCCTCACCAACCGGTGCGGCTCAGCGGGTCCGGTACTGAGCGTAGATCAGTCCGCTGTCGAAGGCACGCTCCTCGACCAGCTCGAGATCGAGGCGCACGCCGTCGGGGAAGAACCGCTTGCCGCCGCCGACCACAGTCGTGGTGATGAACAGGTGGTACTCGTCCACCAGCCCCGCCGCGATCGCCTGGGCGGCGAGGTTCGGGCCGTCGACGGAGAGGTCGTGATTGGACTCGGCCTTGAGCTTGCGCACCGCGTCCGGGTCGAAGGTCCGGTCGATCCTGGTCTTGGCGCTCGACACCGACTCCAGCGTCGTGGAGTAGACGATCTTCTCCGCGGCCTTCCAGTCATCCGCGTACTGCAGGATGTGCGGCGGCACGTCGGGCTCGGTGTGCACGGTCTCCCAGAAGACCATCGTCTCGTACATCCGCCGGCCGCAGAGGTACGTGCCCACGTGGCGGAAGGCGTCGCCGATGAAGGTGTGTACCTCCTCGTCCTCGGCCCCCCTGCCGAGGTCGCCCTCTGCCGCTTCGGCGTAACCGTCGAGCGAGGTGATCATCGAGTAGATGAGCTTCGCCATGCGTCTCCTTCGGGTACGAGCGCGTCAGTCTGCCAGCGGTCCTCCAGGCTGTGACCTCCGCACGACCCGGAACTCATCGATCGGCTGGCCAGCCGGTTCCGTCAACCGTCAGATCCCGGACGAAGCGCACTCGGGCTTCCCGTCCAGCTCCGGCCCAGGCCACCATTGCCAGCCGCATGGCGAACCTCCTCAGTCAGGGCATCGACCTGGCGCGCGAGCGCCGGAGGCTACTGGGCACGCTGCGCCAGCAGCAGGAGGCCCTGGCGGCCGGCAACCCGGCCGACCGGTTCCGGGCCGCCGATGAAGCCGCAGCACAGGCCACCCGCGGCGAAGTGCTTTCTACAGCTTGAACCCGTGGGGAAGAAGTTCTGCCAGGGTGTGCTCACGGAACTCGGGACCGGCGGCCATCACATAAACCATTTCGGTTCCGAATTCGTTCAATATCTGACGACAACGCCCGCAGGGATAGGCACCTTCGAGCGAAGCGGCATCGATGCAGGCCACCGCCGTTGCTTTGATCTTGCGCATGCCCTCCGAGGCGGCATGTGCGACCGCAGTGGCTTCGGCGCAACTCGAACTCGGATAGGCGGCGTTCTCGACGTTGGCACCGGTGTAGACAGTCCCGTCGTCGTCGAGCACCGCAGCGCCGACCCTGAACCCGGAGTAGGGAGCGTATGCCTTCTCAGCTGCCTTCCGGGCCAGGGCAAGCAGTTCTTCAGGGCTCATGAGTCCGCCAGGAGTTCGGTGATGAAGGCATCGGGGTCGAAGGGCATCAAGTCATCCACTCCTTCCCCAACGCCGACGAACTTTACGGGAATCCCGAGCTCCTGCTCTACCGCCACCACGATTCCTCCCCGGGCGGTTCCATCGAGCTTGGTGAGGACGATTCCGGTCAAACCGATGGCGTTGGCAAACTCCCTTACCTGAGCGATGCCGTTCTGACCGGCGGTGGCGTCGAGGACCAGCAGCGACTCCCCCACCGTGCCGCCGTCCCGTTCCAGGACCCGGCGAATCTTGGCCAGCTCGGACATCAGGTTCTGCTTGCTGTGCAGGCGGCCAGCGGTGTCAACGATCACGACGTCCCTCCCCCGGGCCTTGGCGGCCGAGAGGCCGTCGAAGGCAACCGCGGCGGGATCGGAACCTTCCTTGCCCGTCACCACCGGGACCCCGACCCGCTCGGCCCACACCCGCAACTGGCTGTCGGCCGCGGCCCGAAACGTGTCGGCCGCGGCGAGCAGCGGCTTGCGACCTTCCCCGATCAGCCGGCCGGCCAGCTTGGCGATCGACGTGGTCTTCCCTGCCCCGTTGACCCCGACTATCAGCATGACCGCCGGCCCGCCATCGAGGTTGAGGCCGCGCTCGGTATGGGCGAACACCGCTTTGAGTTCCTCTTCGAGCAGTTTTCTGGCCGAGGCCGAGGTCTCTGGTTTAGCCCTGCGAACCCGCTCGACAACACCGGCCGACGCGGCGACGCCGACATCAGCACCGATGAGAGCCTCTTCCATCGCCTCCCAGAACTGAGTATCGAGGGCGCTGCGCCCGAACACACCCCGGAGAGCACCTCCCAGGGCGCTGCGGGATTTGCCCAGGCGGCCGTCAATGCCGACCGATGCCCTGTGGACCTCGACCGCGACCCGAGAGGATGCGGGCCGAGAGGATGCGGGCCGAGAGGATGCGGGCCCTTCGACTGTTCCGACCGGCCCCGGCCGATCAGGGCGGCGGAAGTAGAAAAACGCCCCGGTCAGGACAAGGAGCAAGGCGATGCCGACGACTACGTAAATCAGGTCCACGGTTCTCCGAGGCTAACCGTCGCCCAATCAAGTCGAGCTGATCAGGTAGAGACCGGTACCAAGTGCTTGGCTATCACCTGGGAAGAACCGCCCGGTTCCATCGTCACCCCGTACAGGACGTCGGCGGCTTCCATCGTCTGCTGCTGGTGGGTGATCAGGACCAGTTGGCTGGCACCTCTGAACGCTTCGACGAGACGAAGGAACCTGCGGAGGTTGGAGTCGTCGAGCGCTGCCTCCACCTCGTCGAGGATGTAGAACGGAGAAGGTCGAGCTTTGAAGACCCCGAACATGAAAGCCAGTGCCGCCAGCGATCGTTCCCCGCCGGACAACAGAGACAGCTTCCCGACCTTCTTCCCCAGCGGCTGAGCTTCGATCTCTACTCCCGATGTCAGCGGCTGATCGGGGTCACTGAGCCGGATGCGGCCCTTGCCTCCCGGGAACAGGACCACAAAGTGCTCCTGATAGGCCGCCGCCACTTCTTCGAAGGCCGCCAGGAACTGCACCTGGATCTCTTCGTCGAGCGCCTTCATCACCTTTCGCAGCTCGGCCCGAGAGTTTTCGAGGTCGGTCAGTTGGGCCGTCATGAACTGGTGCCGCTCGGACAGCTCGCGATACTCCTCTGCCGCGAGGGGATTGACCGGTCCCATTCGACGGAGTTCGGCCTGGCGGATCGCCAGAAGCTCGTGCAGGGAGGCTCCCTCTTCGGTCACAGGCCTTGGCGCTGCCAGGGCCGTCTCCTCCGAGGCGTCGATCTCGCGTCGCAGAGCCTCGACCACGCCCTCTCTTCGCACCCGAGCTTCGGCTTGCTCGACCGCCAGGCTCGAAAGACGCGACCGGTGACTCTCGACCTCGCTCTGCCGGTTCTCGTGATCCTGACGAACCTTCGCCAGTGCTTCCCCCACTGACCGTGCTTGCCGGCGGCTCTGGTCCTGGCGGTCCCTGATGGCGTCGACGTGGACCCTGATCGCTTCGATCGCCTTTCTGGCCAGATCTTCGATCGAGGCGAGCCGCGTCAGCGATCCGGGGGAAACCGGCTTGCGATGGTCAACTCCGATTTCGTCGGTGACCACCTGGCATCGGGCCTCGATCAGCACTCGTCGCTCGGCGGCGGCCGAGGCCTGGGAGGCCGCTTGTTGCCACGAGGCCCGCGACGCTTCTCTGTCCTCGGCGACCCTCCGACGCCGATGCGACCACTGATCAAGCAGGCGCTGTCTCTGGGCCTCCTCGCCTTCCAGAGCTGCGATGGTCGCCGTCAGCCGGCTGATCTGACCCTGGCGGTCGGTGATGGCCGTGGTCAGAGCCAGGTGCCGCTCGTCGAGTCGACCCAGTTCGGCTTGGAGATCGGCAGCGGTCCTGGTCGACCGTCCTAAAGCTTCGGTTGCGCCGGCCAGCTTGGCTTCGATCGATTCGAGGGCTTCGAGGGCGGTCCGTTCGGCTTGCCGGCTTTGATCGAACTCGCGTCGCACGGTCGTGAAACGGCTGACGACCCTGGCCAGTTCGCGTTCCGCCCGGTCGACCTCTATCGCTGCCGCTTCGACCATGGCAGGCGTCGCTCCGTCGGGATGCGACACTTTGATCCCGGCAACGGAGATGAGATCGCCCTCGGGAGTGACGGCCCGGACCTGGGGATGGCGGTGAACCACGGCCCATCCTGCCGCCCAGCCTTCGGCGATCACGACATCGCCCAGGAGAGCCCATGCGAGTGAGTGGTCGGCCCCTGGTCCGAGTCGGTCGACCAGGGCTTCCAGGCCCGTGGCGCTGGCCACAGTTCTGGCGATATCTCCACCAGCGCAAGCCTGACCGACGATCGGAACCCCGCCTCGCCCCGAAGCCTTGAGGCGGCCGACGGCTTCCGCCAGATTCTCGTCGTCGGTGAATGCCACCGCCCCCGCCCATGCGCCCAGGGCTGCATCTACGGCCGCAGCCAGTTCGCTCGGAACATCGAGCAACGCGGTTACTGATCCCAGGACGCCCGGGGTCTCCTCAACAATGCGCCGGGCTTCGGGATCACCAAAACCCTCGGCGGCCGCGATCAATGCTTCGACTCGGGCCTGGGCCGCCGCCAGGTCAAGGCGCTTTTCGGTGTGGGCAACCTCCGCTGCTTCCCAAGACTCCTGGTCGTTCCGTCTCGCTGCCGCCAGACTCTCGTAGTTCGCCTGGGCAATTCCGACCTCGGCATCGAGCGCCTGGATCTCATCTCCGAGACGAGTCCTCTCTGTCGTTTCCGCAGCGCGGTGCTCGCCGACTACCACCAACCTCTGTGAAAGTGAATCCAACTCGCGCCGGTCACGCTGGTCGCCGGCCCCGACCGACAAGAGGTCGCCCTGGACCACGGCTAGAGCTCCTTCCGCCGAAAGGTTCTCCTGGTCGGCCATCGACCGTTCCTCGTCTTCCAGCAGACGGAATCGCTGTTCGTGCTGCGTGGCCATGCTTCCGGCCTGGGTCTCGGCCAGGGCTGCTTCTTCCAGTTCTGCTTGTAAGGACTCGAGCTCTTCCTTGAGATCCTTGCGGCGCTCATCGGCGCCCTCGAGGCGCGCCTTGCGCGTGCGATGTCGCTCCCGGGCGACCTGGGCGACCCGGCGCAGTCGTTCGAGAGTCGTTTCCAGGCGCGCTGCCGCGGCCCCGTCGCGATCGAGCGCCTCACCGAGCACCGAGGCCTCAGTCGTGAGCCGTCTCAACTCGATGGCAAGTTCACCAATGTCCTGGTGTGCTGTCCCTGATCGGGCGGTGAGGTTGGCTTGCTCCGCACGCCCTTCCGAAAGTCGTGAGTCGAGGGACCGGAGGTCCTCGCCACCGATGAAGAGAGTGAGTTCCTGAACCTGGCTGACAACCGATAGGTGACGTTCGGCAGCTTCGGCCTGACGCTTCAGGGGCCTCATCTGGCGAGTGATTTCGCCGAGCACGTCGCTCAGGCGCAGGACGTCCTCGTCAGTCCTCTCGAGGCGTCGCAGGGCCCGCTCCTTCCTCAGCTTGTGCTTGAGGATTCCTGCGGCCTCCTCGATGATCGCCCGGTGTTCGTCGGGACCGGCGCTCAGCACCGAGTCGACCTGGCCCTGATTCACAATGATGTGCTGGTGCCTTCCCACTCCGGAGTCGGCCAGCAACTCCTGAACGTCAAGCAGTCGGCAATCGACACCGTTGATCTCATAGTCAGACGACCCGTCCCGGTAGAGGCGCCTCGTCACCGAGACTTCATCGAGGTCGAGTGGAAGCATCCGGGAGGCGTTGTCGAAGACGACCGTCACCTCGCTCCGATTGAGGGCAGGCCTGGTGGCGGTGCCGGCGAAGATGACGTCTTCCATCTTCTGGGTGCGGAGCGACTTGGGGGCCTGGGTGCCCATCACCCAGTGGATGGCATCGACCAGATTCGACTTGCCCGACCCGTTGGGCCCGACCACAACGGAAACGCCGGGCCTGAATTCAAGCCGGGTCCGATCGGCGAACGACTTGAAGCCGACAACCTTGAGAGTCTTGAGGTACATAGTTACAGCAATGTGATTCGGGAGTTCTGAGGTTAATCGGTCCAGGCACGTTCTACGTTTTACGTTCTACGTCATACGTCGATCCCGCGCCACGGACGCACGTCACGGGCTCGACGTAGAACGTAGAACGCAAGACGTAAAACGCTTCTTTATTGCCTTATGAAGAAGTCGTGGAGTTGAGGGTCGGGCGGGACTACGTCGGATTCGACCCCCGATACTCCGTCTCCGGTCGGGCCTAGCCAGAGCCAGTCGACCAAACGATTCACCGCATCGTCATCACCCTGGGCAAACAACTCGACGGTCCCTTCCCCAGTATTTCGCACCCAACCGTGGAGTCCGAGAGCCCGCGCCGCGACTCGGGTCGCCTGGCGATAGCCGACTCCCTGCACTCGTCCTCGCACCACCGCCTTGACCGCCTTCATGACACTGCATTCATATTTGGGCCTTCATATCCCGCACGGATTTCAAACCTGACATTGGGGGCAGAAGAAGGACGACCGTCCACCGACGACGACTCTCTGGATTGCGGTACCGCACCTTTGGCATGGCTGCCCTTCCCGGCCGTACACCCGCAGGCGGTCGAGATACTCCCCGGCGCGCCCGTCGGGGAGCAGATATGCCAGGTCGTTTAGTGAAGTGCCCCCGGCGGCAATTCCCGCCTCCAGCAATGGACGGATCGACCCACGCAGCTTTGTCATCTCATGGGGGCTCAAAGATCCCCCGGGCCTGGTCGGTCGCACCCGGGCCCGATAGAGGACTTCGTCGGCATAGATGTTCCCAAGCCCGGCGAGGATCCTTTGATCCAACAGGAGCGACTTGATGGGTGCCGTGCGGCCCTCGAGTTCTGCTGCCAGCTGCGGGGTCCGGGGCAGATCGGAGAACGCATCCCTCCCGAGGTTGAGGTGAGCGGCGAGTTCATCGGGCGTGAACACGGCCACGAATCCGAAGGTGCGCGGATCGACCAGGCGAACCTCGGCCCCGTCATCAGTTCGGGCAACGAAATGGGTATGGAGTGCCTCCTCCGCTCCGGGATTCGTAACGACCACCCGGCCGGACATCCCCAGATGCGTCACCCACACCATCTCGGAATCAAGACGACCAAGCAGGAACTTTCCGTGCCGGTCAAGACGCTCGACCAAACAGCCCCGGAGGCGGTCGATCACATCAGAAGGATTGACGTTGCGACGGCCGGTGCGGGGATGCCGGACCTGAACGTCGACTAGCCGCCGACCCTCGACCACAGGGGCCAGGTACCGGCGCACTGTCTCGACTTCGGGAAGCTCGGGCACGGGCTCACCCTAAAGCTGCGTCAAATCTGGGGCGTCGCTCCCAGGCTGCGATAGACGGCATCGCGGAGGGCGACCTCGCGAGGATCGTCGTACAGGCGGAATCCGGTCCTATTCATGACGTAGGCAAATCCAAGTCCCAGGTCGGGGTCGGCGAACCCAAAAGACCCCCCTCCGCCAGGGGTGCCGAACGCTAGCCCGCGGTCGGTCCCGAACCTGAATCGCGGGAAGGGCTTCACGTACCCGAGCGAGAAGAGCGACTCGATTCGGAGGACGACGTCCACCAGTCCCCCGCTCGGGGCGGCCGCTGGATCCTTGAGTGCATCGAGAGTCTGGCTCTTGAGCCCCAGCCTTTCGCCACCGGTGGCGAATTCTCCGTATGCGCCGGCGATCGCCCGCGCTTGTCCGATTCCGTTGGCAGCGGGGACCTCGATCGAAAGAACATCGCGCCGGTTGTAGTTGTCGAGCAAGCCGAGAACGCGCGGGTTGCCGAAGGTCTTGTACGTAATGGAGCGCGGGTTGAGAAAGCCAGCCACGAACTTGGCAGGGAACTCATTGAGGTGCAGCAGCATCTCCGGCGGCTTGTAGGCGTGGAACACGGCCCGACGATCGTCGGACACGTCGGTCGGAAGTCCGATGTAGAACTCGATGCCCAGAGGAGCGGCGACTTCTTCGGCGAAGAACCGACCGAGGCTGCGTTTCTGAGGGTCGACTCTGCGGATCAGCTCACCCTCGTACCACCCGAGGCTGATCCCGTGGTATCCCTGGCGGGTGCCGGGCGGCCAGGCCGGCGCCTGGGCAGCCAGAACCTCTGCCATTCGATCGAGGTCGGCGAGGTCGCTCAACTCCAGCGGTGTCGCGATCGCACACAGGCCGGCTTGATGAGAGAGAAGCTGGCGAACCGTCACCTGCCCCTTGCCGGCCGCAGCAAACTCCGGCCAATAGGAGGCCACCGTCGCGTCGAAGTCGATCAGTCCCCGAGAGTGAGCGACTGCGATGGCCATTGCCGCCATCCCTTTGGTGGTCGACGCGACCGGCACGATCGTGTTCTCCTCCCACGGCGCCTTCGTCACCCCGTTGCGATAGCCACCCCAGAGGTCGACCACTTTCTTGCCGCCCCGGTAGACGGCGCAGGCGGCGCCGATCTCATGCCGATCGGTGAAGTTGGATCGAAAGACGTCGGCAACGCGTCCGAATCCCTCATCTGCGTCCCCTTTGATCAGGCCCTCCGGCACCGCCACCTTGAGCACCACATGAACCCCGTTCTAAGTTGTACGTTTTACGTTCTACGTTTTACGGCGAACCCGCCACCTGCGTCTCGGCGCGGGTCGACGTAAAACGTACAACGTAAAACGTTCGGATCGGGCCAATCGGCGCCAAAACCTGCCATCGCCCGTTTCAGACGGGGAAGGCCGTTGCTTCTTCGATCTTGACTGCCACTCGCTCGCCCGGCTTGAGGTCGGGAGCCGGTCCGAGCCTGGACCGAATCCGGCTGCCGTCGGCCAAAACGATCGTTACGAGTTGGTCATGGCCGAAGTACTCGCGGCTGGCCACGACCGCCTCACCCTCGGGGTGGGGGGTCACCAGCACTCGCTCGGGCCGGAACATGACGAGCACCTTGCCGTTGTGTTCGGTGGCGAAAGTACCGACCGCCGTTTCCACCTGCCCCTGGCCCGCCGTGGCGGGCACAAAGTCGGCATCTCCGAGGAACCCCGCCACCCACGGGTCCACTGGGACGCGGTAGAGGTCGGGAGGGGTGGCGACCTGAACCACGCGTCCTTCCCTCATCACAGCGACGAGATCAGACAGTGAGAGCGCCTCTTCCTGATCATGGGTCACGAACAATGCAGTGGCCCGGGCCTCCGCCAGAATCTCTTTGAGCTCGCGGCGGACCCTTTGTCGAAGGGAGGCATCGAGATTGGAGAAAGGTTCATCGAGCAGGATCACGGCAGGGCGCGGAGCCAGGGCCCGGGCCAGCGCGACTCGCTGTTGTTGCCCGCCTGACAATTCGTGGGGCAGTCGCTTCTCGGTTCCGCTCAGGCCCACTAGCTCAAGGACCTCGGCAACCCGTTTCAGATCCTTCCGATCCCGAGCCCGCTTGACGAGGCCATAGCTCACGTTGGCGGCAACGCTCATGTGCGGGAACAGCGCGTAGTCCTGAAACACCATGCCGACCCTGCGTCTCTCCGGGGGGACGTGCAACCCGGGTCCGGCCACCGGCAAACCCCCGACCGAGACCATGCCGGCGTCGGGCCGTTCGAAGCCGGCGATCACCCGAAGGGCGGTGGTCTTGCCGCAACCCGATGGGCCGAGCAGAGTCAGCGTCTGACCTTCCTCAACGGCGATGTCGAATCCCGCCAGTGCCGCCACCTCACCAAAGGTCTTGCTAAGCCCGGTTGCCTCGATCGCTAGCTCAGTCATGGAGGTCACGCGTGATCAGGAGATGGAGCGGCACCGCCGAGACTGCGATGAGCACGAGTGCGGCAAACGAAGCCCTCGTGTAGAAGCCCTCCGAAGTCGTCGACCAGATCCGCACCGCCAGGGTTTCGAACTCGGTCGGTCGCAGGAGGAGGGTGGCCGGGAGCTCTTTCATCGTCGTGAGGAACACCAGCCCGCCACCGGCCAGCAACCCCTTCCCCATCAGGGGCAGCGTCACTCTGAATGCAGTGGTGAGTGGTGGCCGCCCCAGCGACCGGCTCGCTTCCTCGAGGCTCGGGGAAACCTTGCGGAGGGCAACCTGGGCGGGACCGAGAGCCTGGGGGAGGAACATCATCAAATAGGCGAACAACAACAGTGGCAAGGATTGATAGAACGGAAGCAAGAGGCTAACCCCGGTCAGAAGCACGGCCAGCCCGACGGTGATGTGGGGCAACGCGGAGACGGTCCAGGCCACCGTCTCGACTGCCTGACCAACCCGGCTTCGATACCTCACCGTGAGAACCGCCAACGGCATGGCTACCAGGACGATCAACAACGCCGCAAGCGCGGAGACAGTCAGGGAGCGTCCCAACTCACCCCACACAGCCACGGTCTCGCGCCCGGCAAGGGTGCCTCGTACCCACCATCGAACCAGGATCGCAACGGGCAGGGCCATCGAAAAGAGGCAAACGGCCCCAAGAAATAGATTGGCGCTGAACTTGGCTCCCCGCCCGAGCATTAGTGGTGGTTGTGGCCGCACCGTGCGGCCTCCTCTGATCTCCATTCGACGGCGGCTCTTCCTCTCGGCCAAAAGAACCGCGAGAGCCAGGAACATCAGTACCGCGGCGAGCACCGTCGCCGGCCTTCGATCGAGGCGACCGGCGTACTGCAGAAAGATCGCTCTGGTGAAGGTGTCATAGCGAAGCAGCGACACGGCCCCGAAATCGGCCATGGTGTACAGCGCCACGAGCAATCCTGCGTTGCGCACTGCTGGGGCGATCTGAGGCAGAGTCACCGTTCGGAATCGACGCCGACGTTTTGCCCCAAGGCCGCGGGCGATCTCGTCCAGTGAAGGATCGAGCGAGCGAAACGCCGGAACCAGCGTGAGGTGAACATAGGGATAGGTAAAAAGGATCAGGGCCAGCGAGGCCGCCCAGAATCCGCGCGGGATCGGAATCGGGCCCAGGCCAAACGGGGCGATGAGCTCGGACACCATTCCTTCGCGCCCGGTGGCCCCCAGGAGCGCCAGGGCACCGACGTAAGAAGGGATCACGAGCGGCAGGGCTGCCAGCGTCGACCAAAGGCGTCGTCCCGCCAGGTTGGTCCGGGATGTAAGCCAGGCAGTGCTCAGGCCAATGACAGTCGCACCGGTGACCACGGTCACGACGAGCAGGACCGTGTTGAGCCCGAGCTCGACCAGGCGACCGGCCGGAAGGACACCGACCCAGGCCCCCCCGAAGGCTGCATTCCAAAGCAGGTAGGCCAGTGGGAATACCAGCGGCAGGACCATCAGCGTCGTGAACGCCACCAGCCCCGCCGGTGCCCGATGCTTTCGCTCCGGGACGAGCAGGGCCGAGGAGGGCACCGGGCTGGTGGCGGTTGTCACTGAGTCAGGATCACCCCCCTCGTCTTGCTTTGGCGGGGGTCCCTCCCCATCCGCATGCTCTGGCGGGGGTCCCTCCCCATCCGCTAAACAAGTCCCGCCTCGGTGATCATGTCGGTGGCGCGGTCGAGAACGTCGGCCATATCGGTCGCCGACAGCAAAGGGCTAACCAGAGAATCCAGAACGGGGGCTCCGGCCGGAGCGGGAGCATCCGATGCCACCGGATACTCGAAGTTGGTCTCGGCGAAGTAGGTCTGGGACTCCCTCGAGAGCAGGAAAGCAATCAACTCGGTCGCACCCGCGGGGTTTTGGGCGGTGGCGAGCATGGAGATCCCCGACGGCATCACCAGGGAGCCGGCATCGGGCTCATCGAAGAAGTGGTTCTGGCCGGTGGTCCCGCCCTGCTCGGCGCCGAGTTGGAGCAGGTAGTAGTGGTTGATCAGGCCGACGTCGACATCACCGGCATCGACGGCGGCTGCAATCGGAGTGTTTCCGTCATATGTGATCGGATCGTTGGCGGCCAGCCCTTCAAGCCATGCGAGTGTGGCTTCTTCGCCCTCGGTCAGGATCATCGCCGAGACAAAGGCGACGAAGGAGCCATTGGTGGGAGCGATCCCGACCCTCCCCGACCACTCGGGGTCGACGAGGTCCTTGTAGCTGACCGGAAGCCCGTCTTCGGGTACCAGGTCGGGGTTGAAGGCGAGAACCCTGCTCCGCACGGTTACCCCCACCCATAGGCCGTCGGTGTCCCGGAAAGCTGCCGACACCAGAGACAGGATCGACTCGGGCAGCGGGACCATGAGATCGGCAACCGAACCAAGCGAGGCCGGATCCTGGGCGTAGAAGAGGTCGGCTGGCGAATCGGCTCCTTCGGTGAGAAGGGTCGCCGCCATCTCCGGGGAACTGCCGTAACGCACTTCGACGTCGATCCCCGAAGCTTCCTCGAAGCGCTCGACAAGTGGCGCCACCAACTCCTCGGTACGTCCGGAGTAGAGGGTCACAACGCCGTAGACAGCCACGGTCGAACCGGTGGTTGCAGCTGTCGTCGTCGCGGTCGAAGAAGCGCAGGCGGCGAGGATTGGAACTGTTAGAAGGGCCGCGAGGACCCGAATCGCGTACTTCATTCCTCCACCCTATTTGCACTACCACCATAGTGCAAATCACCTTACGACAGTCGTTAGGGAACCCTAATCTTAGGGATCAAACCGCGGACCCGTGCCGTCGGTAACCTGTGGAAATGGACGCCAGCTCATACACCGCGACGCTTCGCGAATACGTTGCGGCCGTCTACGAACTTGGGGAGGAGGGCCTGCCGGTCATTCAGGCCCGGATGGCCGAATGGCTGGGCGTGAGCAGACCGTCGGTGTCGGAGATGATCAAGCGGATGGATGCCGACGGCCTCGTGACCTCCGATGGGGAAATCAGGCTTACCAACAAGGGCCGGCACCTCGCCGAAGTCGTTGTTCGCAGGCATCGCCTGGCCGAGCGATTCCTCTCCGAGGAACTCGGACTCCCCTGGGTCAAGGTCCATGCCGAGGCCGAGGTGTGGGAACACATCATCTCCGACGACGTCGAGGAGGCAATGCTTGCCAAACTGGGCAAGCCCACCACCTGTCCTCACGGCAATCCCATCCCGGGCGCCGGATATCGCCAGCCCAACCTCACCCGGATGGCCCAACTCGGCCCGGATTCGTTAGTCCTCCATCGCATCTCGGAAGAGCTAGAGCTCGATTCCGAGATCATGGGTTTTCTCGACGACGCCGGACTGAGACCGGGCGCCGAAGTCGAGCTCATCGCCAAGACGCCGGACGGCACGCTCACCGTGAAAGTGAACCGGGCCGATCAGGTTGGGATCGGATCGTTCATCGCCGAACGTCTCTTCCTCGCCTCGACGCCGGTCTGACCCAAGGCCCCTCCGAACACTCCGCGTTCAGCCGGCCAACATCTCCTTGAGGGCGGCCCGAGCGGCCTCTTGTTCGGCTTCGCGTTTGGAGGCCCCGCGGCCCTCACCACGAATCGTCCCGTCCACCATGACGGCGGCGGTGAACTGCTTGGCGTGATCGGGGCCGAAGCCGGCCACCTCGTAGCGGGGAGTGAGGCCGAGTGCTGCCAGGACCTCCTGGAGGCGTGTCTTGTAGTCGGCGTCTCCCGGGCGCTGGGCCCTCATTCGGACGCGTTCGGCCCAATGGGTCATCACGACCGCGGCGGCGTGGTCATAGCCGGCATCTAGATAGACGGCCGCAATCAGCGCTTCCATGGCGTCGGCCAGAATCGAGGGCTTGTTGCGGCCACCTGTGATGTCCTCCCCACGCCCCAGTCGGATAAAGGCGGGCAGGCCGATCACGTGCGCCACCTCCGCCAACTCTTCCCGGCTGACGACGGCGGCCCTGACCTTGGCCATCTGACCTTCGGGCATGTGACCGAATTCGTTGAATAGGAATGTGGTCACGGCCAGGCCGAGGACGGCATCACCGAGGAACTCGAACCGCTCGTTGTGGGCAACGCCGGGATGCTCGGCGTGATACGAGCGGTGGATCAGAGACCACGCAAGGATTTCCGGATCTCTGAATTTGTGCCCCAGGGCGTCCTCCAATGGGGCCAATGACTGGCCCTCGAGATCGACGTCGCTGGCGCCCATCAGGGCTCGCTCATTCGGGTCACCGACATCATGTCTGGGCCAGGCGGGCCGTCATCTTGCCGACCAGATCGCGCTCGACCCCGTCCCTCGCCTGTCGCAGCGCGTTGGCCACCGCGATCCGGGACGACGAACCGTGGGCGATGACAACAACCCCGTCGACCCCCAGCAGGTAGGCCCCACCGGTGTGCTCATAATCCAGGGTCCGCCGAATCGCCGCTATTGCTTCGACGGCCTGTTCACGCACAGTTCCGTCCAAAGACTCGAAGGCTTCGAGCACCATCGCGATCACCATCGCGGCCACGCCCTCGATGGTCTTGAGGGTGATGTTGCCAACAAACCCATCGGTCACGAAAACGTCGGCCTTGTTCGCACCGAGATCACGTCCTTCGACGTTGCCGATGAAGTTCACCGGTGCAGTGGCGAGCAGTCGGTGCACTTCCTTTTCGACGGCTCTCCCCTTTCCAGGTTCCTCACCGTTGTTGAGAAGCCCGATCCGGGGTCGCTGCATGCCGAAGAACACCTCTGCCGCCACCGACCCCATCACTGCGAATTGGATGAGGTGTTCAGCCTTGACGTCGAGATTTGCTCCCGAGTCGAGGATCAGGGTGGACGTTCCGGGAGTGGGGATTATCGAGGCGATCGTCGGCCGCAGGACTCCAGGGGCACGTCCAATCAGGATGGCCGCTGCTGCCATGGACGCCCCGGTCGACCCCGCCGAGACGAATGCACCCGCCGAACCGTCCCGGACCAGGCGGGCGGCGACGCTTATCGACGACTCGGGCTTCTCGCGGAGGGCACGGGCCGGGTCGGCTCCCATCTCGATCGACTCAGGGGCATGCACGACCGGAAGTGATGCCGACAGCGCGGCCAATTCCCGCTTGAGTGTCTCCTCGTCCCCAACCAGCACCACATCGACGCCGTCGCCTGCAGCGAGCACCGCACCCGCCACGGTCTCGGCCGGGGCTCGATCGCCGCCCATAGCGTCGAGGGCGATCGGGATCATTCGGTCTCGAGGACCTCACGGCCGCGGTAGGTCCCGCACTGGGGACAGGCCCGGTGGGGCAGTTTCTGGGCACGGCATTGCGGACAGACGGAAATCGACGGCTTGGTGAGCTTCCAGGCCGAACGCCGGTGATGGGTTCGCATGCGCGAGCTTTTCTTCTTGGGCACCGCCATGGTGCACTCCTTCAGGTTTCGGATCCGAACAGTTGTTTCAGCGCGGCAAAAGGCGAGCTCGACTGGTCGCCGTGGCCCGCGCAAGGGGACATATTCAAGTCGGCTCCGCACGTTGGGCAAAGTCCTAAGCAATCGGGCTTGCACAGGGGATCCGCCGGGAGGGAGAGGGAAACCTCGTCATGGACCAGCGGGCCTAGGTCGATGAAGCCCTCGTGGCTGACCCGCAGAAGGTCCTCGTCAGCCAGTTTCGTGCCCGAACCGGCGAAAAGCTCGGTGAACTCGACCTCGATCGAACCGTCCCATTCCATCAAACAGCGGGCACACACGTGATGGGCGACGGTGCTAGCGCTTCCCCGGGCGATGATGCCTTCGGGGATCGAGTCGAGCTGGGCAATGACCTCCGCCACATCGTCGACAACCGTTTCGCCGACCTTGAGTTGGAGGGGCAACTCCCCGCCGACAGGGCGAGAGAGACCGGGATGCCCGAGAAGATCGGTCACCTGATATCGGAGCATGCTCCCATTTTCGTTGACCATGGAGATAATCGTGATTCGCTAGATCGAATGCGACTTTGATCGGAACTCTGACTAGATCGGAACTTCTGGGCTCTTCGGTCGAGCCCGATGGAACTCGTCACGGGCGTAGTGGACCCTTCCCAGCAACTCAGTCAGGAGAGTCTCGACACGAGAGAGATGACCGTCGATTTCGTCCTCGGCTTCGAGCCGCATCTTCCGTGACTCCCCCTCGGCCCGGCGCACGAGGATGTTTGCCTCCTCGACGGCTTCGGTGACGATGTGACTCTCGGCGACGAGCCGCCGCGAGTCGGACTGCGCCCTCTCGGTGATCTCCCGGGCCCGCTCATTGGTGCGGGCGATGAACGCCTCGCGTTCGCGCACCATCCACCTTGCCGCCCGGAGCTCGTCGGGAAGCGCTCCCTGCAACTTCTGCAGTTGTTCGATCACATAGTCGCGATCGAGGAGCACATTGCCGGACAGTGGCACCGACTTGGCTTCTTGAACTTCGGCAATCAGTGCCTCGATCAGTTCGAAGACGTCGGTGTTCCCGGGATCAGGAGAGCCCTGTTCGTCACTCATTCTTTGCCCACCTTGGCTCGAAGGGCCTTGGCAACGTTGTCCGGTACCAGCGTATCGACATCGCCCCCGAGACGAGCTACTTCCCGAACCAACGACGAGGACAGATAGCTCCACTGCGGGTTCGTCGGTATGAACAGAGTCTCCATCCCCGCCAGGGTGTAGTTCATCTGCGCCATTTGCAGTTCGTAATCGAAATCGCTGATGGCCCGCAGACCCTTCACCACCACATCCACGTTCTTGACCCGGGCAAAGTCGACCAGCAGGCCTTCGAAGGCCTGGACCTCGGCGCGCCCACCGACCATCTCGTCGAGCAGCGCCACTCTCTCCTCGGCTCCGAAGAACGGCGTCTTGGACGGGTTGTGGACCACTCCGACCACGACGCGGTCGAACACCTCGATGGCCCGGTTGATGACATCGAGGTGTCCGTTGGTCGGCGGATCAAAGCTGCCAGGACAGAGAGCGGCGGTCAGAAAGGCTCCTTCGTGCTTATCCCATTGTGCCGTGTCCGGCGAGGGGGGTGTTGATTTCACGATTTCTCATTGGTGACTTTGGCCTCCCGCGATTTTGGTCTGACCCCCCGCCGTCCCAACATCGAGACAATGGACGGCCTGCTCCTCAGCTTCGGGGTGATCTTCATCGCAGAGCTCGGCGACAAGAGTCAGCTGATGGCACTGGCCTTCGCTGCCCGCTACAAGGCGAGCCATGTTCTGATCGGCATCACTGCCGCCGCTGCGCCGCTGTTCGGCCTTTCAGTCTTGATCGGACGCCTGGTGGCAGTGAGCCTGCCGACCAGGGCCATCAACATCGCGGCTGGAGTCGCCTTCCTGGCGCTTGCCGCCTGGACTGTTCGCGGCGCATGGACAGACGCCAAAGAGGAAACGCGGGAGCAGCCATCGACCCGCTTCCCGATCGCCACTGTCGCGCTCGCGATCTTTCTGGCCGAACTCGGCGACAAGACGATGCTGGCCACCGTCACTCTGGCCACGACCGAAGCCTGGCTTGGCACCTGGGTGGGATCGACGCTGGGCATGGTCGCCGCCGACGCAATTGCCATCGTCGTCGGAAAGCAATTGGGAACCCGGCTCCCCGAACGGGCCATCAAGATCGGGGCATCACTCCTATTCGTCGTCTTCGGGATCCTGCTCCTCGTCGAGGGGATCCGCGGATGACTTTTCAAATCGATAGATCACGCCATCGCCGTGGCGACGAGTGGTGAGGAGGCGCCAGCCCGCGGCAGGCGGCGCCGGGTCCGCCCGGCGGCGATGGACGACCAGCTCGGCGCCGTCGTCGGCCAGGCGGTCGGCCTCTTTCATCTGCTTAGCCAGGGCCGCAGTGTCCATGGCCCAGGGCGGATCGAAGAAGATCAGGTCGAAGCGCCCCGTTGCAGTTCGCAGGAACTCACCGACATCCTGACCAACAACGGTGAAGTTTCCGAAGCCGAGAGTGGTCAGGTTTTGGCGAAGCGCCCCCAGCGCCTCGCGGCCCTTCTCCACGAAGACCACCCGTCTGGCGCCGCGGGAGAGGGCCTCGATGCCGATGCTGCCGGAGCCGGCATAGAGATCGAGCACTTCTGCCTCGTCGACCAAACCGGCCAGCGCGGAGAAAACGCCCTCCCGGGCCCGGTCAGTCAGCGGCCGCGTCTCGCGCGTGTCCGGGCCGATCAACCGCCGCCCTTTGGCACTCCCTGCGATAACCCTCACGAAACCCAAGGTTATAAGCCGCCCAAGTAATCGACTTGGCCACGGCCTATAACCTCAGGTTTCGATCTAGACTCACCCACAGTGACCACCTTCACCGCCCCGTCCAACACCTGTCTCTGTTCGTGTTGTGCTACCCGGGTGCGGCCCGGTGAGGTGACCTCCTAGATCAGACCAACGACGGCGTCACATTCCCACCCGCATCCCACACGGATGCGGGTCTTTTGTATTTCTGGAGCAAATCAATGACGACATACCTCGAACGAACACAACAGGCAAGCCGGCTTGGCACAGACCGCGACGTCCGCCGCTACGACGACATCCGTCAGTTGCTGCCGGACGTGGATCAACCTACTCCCCTGGTCCGGCTCAATCGCATCGCTCCCGGCCTCGACATCTACCTCAAGCTCGAATGGCTGAACCCCTTCGGCTCGATCAAGGACCGGGCCGCGTCCTATCTGCTCGAAGGTCTTGCCAGCCGCGGCTCGCTGCAGGGCAAACAGTTGGTCGAGGCGTCGTCCGGCAACACGGCCATCGCCCTGGCGGCGATGGCGGCTCTGGAAGGACTGCCGATCACCATCACCATCCCCGACGGCGTCCCCCAGGAGAAGAAAGTGCTGCTGAGGATGCTCGGGGCCGAAGTCTGGGAGACCCCCGACGACCTGTGCCCAGTCGACAACCCTCGCGATGGAGCGATCGCCCTCGCCCGCTCCATCGCCGGAAGCGTCGGCGGTGAGAATTTCCTCTGGCCGGACCAGTACTCGAATCCGGACAATGTCAGGGCTCATTACGAGACCACCGGGCCCGAGATCTGGCGCCAGACCGAAGGCAGGGTGCAGACGTTCGTCGCCGGATTCGGCACTTGCGGCACACTCTCGGGCGTCGGGCGATTTCTCAAGGAGCAAGATCGCAACATCCGCATCGTCGCCGTTGAGCCGCAGAAGGGCCACCGCCTGCCCGGACTGAAGTCCTTCGCCGAAGCCCGGGAACCGGAGATCCTCGATCGTTCGGTCATCGACGAGGTCGTCCGGATCAACGACGACCTTGCCTACGGTGTCACCAAGCGCCTCTACCGGGAGGAAGGCCTGATCGTGGGGCCCTCGACGGGGGCGATAGTTGCCGCGGCCACCAGTCTCGAGGACCCCGGCCTCACCGTTGGAATCTCACCCGATTCCGGATTCAAATACGCATCCTTCTTCGTCGACCGCCTTGGCGACGAGGGCCTCCCGCAATTCTGAAGCCAACCCACCAAGAGTATGGAGATAAAGCAATGAGCGAAACGATCGTTGTTGACGAGACCCTCGACACATCCGGGCTGCTGTGCCCGCTGCCGGTCTACCAAGCCGCGCTGATTCTCAATCGCCTCGAGACCGGAAAGGTCCTGCATCTGATCACAACAGACCCGGGCTCATTGGAGGACATCCCGGCTCTGGCCCGCCAGCGTGGGGACCAGTTGCTTGGCCTCGAGAACAAGGGAACCAAGCAGTTGTTCTGGCTCAAGAAGGGCCCGATCCAAGGAGATAGCACCAAATGACGATCCTCGCCGAGAACCCCGGAGCTGTGGCCGCGGCCGAAGAGACCGAAGCCAAACCAAAGCGGATAGCCCTGGTCGCGGCAAAAGGGACACTCGACCAGGCCTACCCACCGTTGATCCTGGCGACCACCGCGGCCAGCCTTCGCTGGGAGGCAGGCATCTACTTCACCTTCTACGGGTTGGACCTCATCCACAAGAAGAGATCGCGCCGCCTCAAGATGGCCTCCCTTGCCAACCCCTCCGGACCGATCCAGCTACCCAACCTTCTGGGAGCGATCCCGGGAGCGACGGCGGCCGCGACAGCCGTGATGAATAAGTGGATGCGCAACGCCAAGATGCCGCCGGTGACAGAGTTCATCGACATGGCCCAGGGGCTCGGGGTGAAGTTCTTCGCATGCTCCACAACGATGGGTGTAATGGGAGTCGAGGAGAAGGACCTGATCGACGGCTGCTTGATCGCCGGAGCCGCCGCCTTCCTCGACTACGCGGCCACCGCCGACGTCCAGCTGTTCATCTGACACTTCTTGTGACGGTTCACCACCGCTGCGGTAGGTGAACCGTCACAAGAACGAGGTCTAGGGGCAGGGAACGATGCCGCCGACCCCGAAGACGGGCCGCGAAGTCAACAGAACGAATCGAGGGCCGATCTCGAACGTCAAGTCGGTTCCCTGGACCAGGGCAGGATGAAGGGCAAGAGACGAGGTCGGGACATTGCGCGCTTCGGCGAGGCCGTCCATGAACGCAAGGCCGTCGTCGGCCACCATCGCCGCCACCAGCGGTCGCAAAGTGAGTTTGGCGGTGAGCATGTCGTCGAGCCAGGCCGCCAGGGTCGGCGCCGCCCCCTCGACTGTCTGGGTGGCGACACCCAGGACCGCCTCCCTCACCTCGGCCCGCATCTCGAGCGTTACCTCGCTGATCTTGGTAACCCCCTCGTGGGGAATCCCGGCGATTGTCCTGAGCACCTCGCCACCCTGGCCCCCGACCAGCCTGACCCGGAGGTAGATCCCGGCCAGGGCCACCGGTGGCAGACGCTCAACCGGAGGCGGCACGTCATACGAAACGGTCACATCAACGCCGGACGCGGAAAGGCGAAGGCTGCGTGAGGTCGGTCCATCTTCGGGGGCCTGATATTCGAATAACAACGGCGTCTGTTTCCTATCGACCAGATATGAACCGATGGCCGCCACCGCCTCGTCCTGAGCGGCAATCGGAAATGCCGAGCCCCCCGAGAGCAAAGCCAGATCGGTCAACTGGCCCATGTCCGCCTCTCCAACACCGAGGCAAATCGTTGGCGGTCCGGATCCGATCAGAGGCCGGGCGGCGGCAATCTGGTCGGGGGTGTCGGTGCTCTGGCCGTCGGTGATCAAGACCACGACATTGGCTCCGGTGAAGCGGACGTCGCCAACCGCAGACCAGATTTCGGAGGCATGGCCCATAGCCCGGGCGGCTTCCGACTCGATCTCGGCAGGATCGGTGAGCCAGCGGTTCGTGCCACCAACCGGCCGACCAGAACCGTTCCGATTCGGAACTCGGCCTCGGGGAAAGAACCCAGCCCGTCGACCGCGACCGCCCCGGCCAACCTGCCGGCCTCTGCCCCCAGGAACTCGGGAGGCAGGCTGTCGGAGGTGTCGAGCAAAAAAAGTACCCTCGGGCGCGGAGGCCGGGCTTGTCGGAGTTGAAAAGGCACCGCCACACGTTCTCTTCGAGACGGAAGGCTTCGGCTGGTATCCCAAGTATCGGTTGCCCAGCGGCGTCAGTAGCGAGTGCCGTGATACGCACAGTCGGGAAGCCCTCGGGTTGACCGTCGCCTCGAGCGAAGCCACCGGCGAGCTGGTCGGGTCGGCCCCAAACGGCTCGCCGTTCATCACCAGGGTTCCGGTCTCATCGACAACGAGCACGTCGCCACCGAGTGTCACCGTGCTCCCGACCACCGAACGCTCCGACAGTTGGTCGAGATCGACATCGGGGGCATCCAGAGTGAGAACCGTCGTGAAAGTCCCGACAGTCTCGGCCGATACGAGCAGCCAAGCCAGCGGATCTCCGGCCGGAAGAAGGCGGGCCGTCACCCGCCGGCCGACCAGCTCGTCCACCTTCCATTGTCCAACCGCGACAACGGTTCGCACCGAGGGGTCATTGGTGTTGGTGGTCAAAACCGCCACTTCGACCGAACCGAGGCCGACGCTTGACAACGAGCGTGACCCCCCGCTCCGTGTACGAGACGCCGAACTCTCCACCCGGGACGTTCGGGTTGGCGAACCGTTTCTCACCGTTGACGATGAGCCTCACGAACGGAATCGACGATGGCACAACCCAGTTGAAAGGTGGGGCGGCCAGGTCATCTGGAAGATTGGCAAGGAGTGCGCGCGATCTCCTGGCTGACGGCCTGGTTGGCGTCGAGCCGGGGACGGGCGGCGACCTCATTGATCGAAAGTGCCCCCAGCCACCGATCGATCAGCGCTGCATCGACCGGCGGCGCGAACTCGCGCTCTGCCCTCACCGACAACATCTGCTTTGGGTCGAACCCGCTATCGGGCGGGCCTGCGCCCAGACCTCAGCCTCGCAACCGGCCTGCACCAACAGGTCGGCGAGAAGGTCGGCCTTCTCGCGGGGAGTCCCCGCTCCCCCCCGCTGGGTCGCTCTCGTTCCCCAACGAATTGTCGTGTCCGATGCCGTCAATGAGTCGACCCGGGGCGGGTAAGTCACGATCTCATCCCGGACGAACTCGTAAAGCGATTCGGGATCACCCGCCGATACGAGGGTGGCGGCCCCGGGCCGGGAGATAGTCCGGGCTTGCTCTCACCGCTGCCCGGATCTCCTCCCAGACCGAGAACGGCAGATCTCCCTCCAGAGCCGGAAGGGTCGTCAACGAAGTTGAGCCGATCGAGGTTGAGGTGGCGCCGCCGCTGACGACGGTCGTGGTTGTGGCGGCGGTTCGACTGCAGGCGGCCCACAATGCCGCGCATCCGCACCCTGTCAGACGAAGGAAGCGGCGGCGACTGACCAGCATCGGGCCCGGAGGCTAGGAATTTATCCGGTCCTTGAGGGCAAAGAACCCCCACATTCCCACGGTGATCGCGGCGAAGACCACCAGCAGCGCGACCGTCGTTGCCACGGGCACCAGGGTGCTCTCGCTTAGGTAACCGCTTTGCGGATTGACCAGAGCATGAAAGAAGGCGAATACCGAAATCCCCCAGATCACGATCCACCACATCTTCCGGTTTGCGAACAGCGCCCTGCCGGGCATGCCCCGCAGTGGCAGCAACCCGATCGTCAATGCTTCGAAAGCAGCCACCGTGATCGTGGCGAGAGCTGCTTCAACGACATCAACGCCGAAGCCGGTCCCGTCCCCCGATCTAGCCGCGCCGAGGACGACCCACGAGAGAATCGCCACCGCCAGCAGCACGACGGCCGACACGGCAACTTCTCGCGCTTCGTCCTGCTCGCTCACTTCCCGGGTGAAGGCGAGGCCGAGGACGATGCCGTACAGGTAGCCGGGCACGAACCCGATGACCCGCGAAAGCACGACGCACCCGACGCCCACGACCAGGACGATCGGCAAGGCCCGCAAGCGTCCCCACTCTTTCGACATGGCTCGCCGAAGGATCAAGGTCGGGAGAGCGAAGCCGAGGGTCGTCACCAACACTCCGATCACCAACCCGATGAACACGGCTACGGAGTCGCCGTTAGGCCCGAAACTTGGATCGAGAAATCCGAACAGGAGCGCACTGACCACTACGAACACCAGGAGGCCGGCCGGGCGGTCCCAGAACCTCTTCGCCTCTTTGGTCTTCCGTCGCCTGCGGAACCAGCGCCGAATCTCGTCGTGATGGTTGGCCAGAGTGTTGTTGAACACCTCCGCCGGGAAGGGGACGAGAAAGACGACACCTGCAGTGACCGCCAGGCTCGTCGCCACCACGATGGGGTCGAGATTGAGGTCGGTGATCGATGGCACCGACGCCACCAGTGACTCGCCACCAATTCGAGCCTGATTGAAGCCGACCGCACCGAACTCGTGCCAGAGGACCGTCGCCCGCCCGTTCTCCTCCGATGCAGCCACCACGGAGTCGATCGAGCGCCCCTCAGTGCCGGCAACGAAACCCTCCTCCCGCCACTGGCCACCCGGAGAATGGGAAAACAACTGGGCGCCCTCGCCGGTGGCGGTGGCGACGGTGATCTCGCCGCCGGCTCCGACTGCGAGGGCACCGTCAATCGCCCCGAGGGTCGTCTCCATCACGTCGGTGTCGGACCAACCGGAGGTCGCCGTCCACCGTCGGTATTCGATGCTGAAGGCGTTGACGAGGACTGAGTAGACGCCAGCATCGGCATCTGCGCCCACCAATGTCCCTGAAGACTGCGGGAGCGAGAGGGAGAGGCTTTCGAATGGGGCCCAGGTAACTCCAGCGTCTGTCGAATAGGACCACACCCACCCACGACCCTCGCTGAAGTCGTACCAGAAGGCGTGGAAGCCACGATCCGAGTCGATGGTGAACGCGGGGAAGGTGATGATCTCGTCGGCCGGGTTGAGTTGCACGACCCCGAAGTGGATCGAGTTGGGTGGCTCCAAATGGACTACTCGTAACACTCCATCGTTTCCGTAAACAGGGACGAAATCCGATGCCGCTGCCTCTCTCGCAATCTCGGTTGGAGGCGACCACTCGCCATCCTCCCGACACGATTCCGACAGCGCGATCACGGTCCAGAGCACACACGGAACTCCGTCCTGCCGAACCAGCACGACGGGAGCAAACGTGCTCACCCCGGACACGACGGTCTCAGGACTGCTCCAACTTGCGCCCACCCTCCGGCTGTAGAAGATCGTCTGCTCGCCGATCGCACCTTCGATCCAGACCACATGAAGGTCGCTATCGGGTCCTGCCGCCATCGAAGGAGTCGAGTTCCGCTCGGGTATCGGAGGCACCGACTGGGCCGCCGCCGCGGTTGCAAGCACCATCGCTCCGATTCCGACGGCGATGGCGATGCGAACCCGTCTCATTGGCTGAGGCCATTCTCCCCCGTTTTGGCGCGCTGCGAGGAGGCCACAGGGCCCGATGTCGGCGCGCCAGAACGAGGATCACGACTTGAACAGCCACTCCACCCGCTCGCCGAGGAAGGTTCGCACCTCGTCCCGCAAGTCAGGGTGCTGGTCGAGATCGGGGTCCCGATCGACGAGAGCAAAAGCCTCACGACGGGCGGCCACCAACTCGTCGAAATCTTTGAGGATGTCGGCCAGCCGGAGATCGGCCATGCCGGATTGGCGAGCACCGAATACGGTCCCTTGACCCCTCAGCTTCAGGTCCTCTTCGGCGAGGCGGAATCCGTCGGTGGTCGCGACCATCGCGGCGATCCTCGCCTCACCCTCCTCGGTGGCCGGATCGGCGATCAAGACGCAGGTGCCGGCATCATCGCCCCGGCCGACTCTTCCTCGCAGCTGATGCAACTGGCTGAGACCGAAGCGGTCGGCGTCCTCGATCACCATGACGGTCGCGTTGGGAATGTCGATGCCAACCTCGATGACGGTGGTCGACACAAGGACGTCGATCTCCCCCGCCCGGAAGGCGCCCATCACCCCTTCCTTGTCGCGGGGATGCAACTGGCCGTGAATCAAGCCCACGGTCATGTCAGGGAACACGCCCTGCAGCCGCTTGTGCTCGGCAGTGGCCGACGACAATTCGATCTTGGGGCTGTCCTCGACCAGCGGGCATACCACGAACGCCTGATGGCCCGAGGCGACCTCCTTGCGGATTAGATCCCAGGCCCTCTCCTCGCCGACCGGACTGAGTGCGATGGTCCTGACGGGGCTCCGCCCGGGAGGCATCTCATCGATGATCGAAACGTCGAGGTCGCCATAGAGGGTCATCGAGAGCGTGCGCGGGATCGGAGTAGCAGTCATGATCAAGAGGTCGGGGTCCGCCTCCGTTGCCTTCTCTTTCAAGAGGACGCGCTGGCCCACCCCGAACCGATGTTGTTCGTCGATAACGGCGATAGCCAGGCGAGCAAACTCGATGCCGTCCTGGATGAGAGAATGGGTCCCCACCACCAGGTCGACGTCGCCACTGCGAATGGCGCCAATCACATCTGACCGGGCCGCACCCGGGTCGTAGTTGGTCCGCGCCTGCGAGGAGGTCAGCAGCGCGATCCTCACCTCCGGCCCACCAGTTGCGAAAAGGTTCACCATCCCGAGCCGACCTCCTGCCCCTTCCTCGGGCGGAGACAACCCGGCAACTTCCAGCAGCGCTCGGATGCTCATGAAATGCTGCTCTGCCAGGACCTCGGTTGGTGCCATAACCGCTCCCTGATTGCCTCCCTGGACTGCCACCAGGAGAGTCGCCACCGCTACGACGGTCTTTCCCGAGCCGACCTCTCCCTGCAGGAGCCGGTGCATGGGATGGTCGGCCCGGAGATCGGTCTTGATCTCCTCGAGGACGTTCCGCTGGGCACCGGTCAAGACGTATGGAAGCCGCTCGATGAATCGGCCGACCAACTCGCCCTCGAAGCGATGGGAGATCCCGCGCGCTTCGGCCATCTGACGCCGCTTCTGGAGGGCCAGCGCCACCTCGAGGCGAAAGAACTCGTCGAAGACAAGGCGACGACGAGCCGGCTTGCTGTCCTCGGGTTCGGGCGGGAAATGAATGTGGGAGAGGGCCGTGTCCCGATCGATCAGGCCGAGACGCTCGACAAGGTCGGCCGGCATGGGGTCAACGACCGGACGCGCCCGACGCAGCGCGTTGTGCATGGCCCTCCGCAGGATCCCGGGGCTGACCACACCAACCGCCGGATGAATCGGAACTATCCGTCCGGTGGTGAGGCTCTCTAGATCTGAGTCGAGGATGTCAACCGCCGGGTTGTTCATCTGCGGCTTGCCCCGGAACCGTTCGATCTTGCCCGAGAGAGCAACCTCGGTGCCTTCGGGAAGCTGCTTAACCCGGAAACTCTGATTGAAGAACACCACCGGAAGGACCGAGGTGCCGTCCGTCACCCTGACTTCGACGATCACCATCTTCGCCCGGGGGCGGCGGGAACTGACCTTGGTTACCCGTCCGACGATGGTCACCTCCTCGCCCACCGGTGCCAGGGCGATCGGTTCAATACGCGAGCGGTCGAGATACTTGCGGGGCACATGCAGAAGGAGGTCGGCCACCGACGAGATGCCGCCCTTACGCAACGCCGCAGCCCGGCCGGCGGCGAGGCCGGACACTTCCTCGACCTTGATTGTGCTCAACTTGACGAGACTGGCCACGGAGCAAGGTTATGCAGCGGAAGGGGAGGGTCCCCCGCCATGAGTTGGAAGGGGAGGGATCCGCCGGTCGGTTCGGAATCGCCAGTTTTCGGGTAATGGATCAGGTTGGGCTCGGTCTATGGATGTTCAGGAGCAGCCAAGATCAGCGAAGAAGGAGATTCGCCCGTCATTGGTCCCCTCGAAATTTGGCGGGTGGCTCCCGCTGAATGTGTAATTCGGTCTGAGAGTCCCGGAAACCGGGAGTGTCGCGCCAGGTTTCGTCTGCTCCGGGACCGGGGCGCCAAATTTGTGGAAGGCCGGCTGACTCCGGTTCCCTTCGCTGATGGATTGGACAACTCACGCCTTGCAAGGATCAATGCCTCCCCTCGGCCCAACTTGACCCATTACCAGTTTTCGGAACCGACCGGCTCATTGCTATCCTCTCGGATCTCCCCAGGAGTTCCCCCTTTTATGTCATATCGTTGCGAAGTGTGCGGCAAGGAGCCCAGCTACGGCAAGACCGTTAGCTTCTCCCATAAGCGAAACAACCGTCGCTGGCTGCCGAATATCCAGATTGTCCGGGTCCGCCACGGTTCGAATACCCGCAAGGCCCGCGTATGCGCATCCTGCATTCGCGCCGGCAAAGTCCAGAAAGCCTGATTGATGCAGGGCGTCGTCAAGATCTACGACCCGGTGACAGGAGCCGGTGTCGTGGTCCGGGACGACGATCGCTCTGAGGTTTTCCTCCAGCCCGGTTCGCTGAAAGGCTCGATCTTTCGATCCCTCCGCCAGGGACAACGAATCGTCTTCGAGATCGTCGAGGACGGCGGTCGGCCGTTCGCTCAGTCGATTCGAATCGGTTCCGACGGCTATTGAAACCGGCTTTCCTCCCGCGCCGCGGGCCGGAAGTGCTGGGTATAGTCGAACGGGACCACTCAGGCGGGGGAGCCTTCCCATCCGTCTCCATCAACCGTAGGAGGTTCCGTGGTCCAGGCATTCGTGCTCATCCAGACCGAAGTAGGCAAGGCCGCTCATGTCGCCGAGGAAGTCCGCGCCATTCAGGGTGTCGAATCGGCAGACGACGTAACCGGGCCTTATGACGTGATCGTGAAGGCAGTCGCGGCCGACGTCGACGCCCTCGGCAAGCTGGTAGTTGCCCGGATTCAGTCAATCGAAGGAATCACCCGCACCCTGACCTGCCCAGTCGTCCACCTCTAACTCTTTCAGGCTCGTTTGAATGACGGCAGGCGCTCGCCTGCCGTCATTTCATATGTCACGCGGGCTCAGGTGTGAACGACGATCCACACCGCCGCATAATGGGCGATGAACGCACCGATGGTCAGAGCGTGGAAGACCTCGTGGAATCCGAACCAGACAGGTGACGGGTTGGGCCGCTTGATCCCGTAGACGACGGCTCCGACCGTGTACAGAAGGCCGCCGGCCGCGATAAGGATGACAGCGGTCACCCCGGCGCCGTCGATCAAGTCGGATAGGAAGAAGACAGCCACCCACCCGATGACGACGTACAACAAGGTGTACAGCCACCTGGGAGCGCCCACGCCGAACACTCTGAACACTACGCCGGCCAAAGCACCGATCCACACGATCAAGAGCAGTGTTCGTCCCTTGTCGGGAGGCAACGCCAGGACTGCAAACGGCGTGTAGGTGCCGGCAATGATCAGATAGATGTTCGAGTGGTCCATACGGCGGAAAAGCCCCTCGACGCCGCGTGTCCATGTGCCACGGTGAAGGAGCGCGCTCGTTCCGAAGAGGAGCCCCCCAGTCCCGGCGAAGATTGCGGAAGGGACGCGGCCCTCGTCGTTGGCAGTTGCGACAAGGACGATCCCGGCGATGACCGCAATCGGGAACATCACCGCATGAAGCCACCCTCGCAGCTTCGGTTTAGAGGCTCCGACAGTGTCAGATCGGTTTTCCAAAACGCTGCGCACGCTAACCGCGGCGAGAAGGGGCGATGAAGACATAGTTTCAACTTCTCACTGCAACCGTCGCAATCGGATCGTTGACGGCCCGAAGTGCAGATCGACGACGTGCGCTTCGAGTACGCACACCTATGTGCCGATATGGCGCATCCTCCGAACTGCTCGTTATCCGCCCAGAATTTGTTGATCTCGGGCGGATGAGGGTGGCGTTTGTGGCGATCTCGTAGCCTCTCAGTGTGATGGTTCGCGTCATTGAGGGTCGACCGGTCTGTGGTTGTCGAGATGGAACTCTGCCCGCATGAACCGCGGTGCAGTACGCACCCGTCCAATGACTATCCGGGTCACTGGCATGGTGAGAGCAGCAGCAAGCAATGCCACGCCTAATGCGGATGCCCAGATCCAGCCGCCTGACCTGTCACCGGCGAAGAACCTCTGGACGGCGACTGCGACCAGAGCACCGATGACGAGAAAGAAGAACGCGGCAAATGCGTAAATGAGCGGCTTCCACAGCGACACAGCTCGCTGGGTGTTCACGAAGTCATTGGCCAGGGCAGCTTGGCTGATCGCAATCCACATATCCAACGTGTTGTGTTCCATTGGCCGCGAGGACCGCCGCTTCGAGTAGCGGGCCACATGTCGTTGATGCTCCGCCCATTGCTCAGCAGGTGAGGACCGGGCTGCGACCACCATGGATCTTCCTCGGCGCGGATTGTTGGAGCCGAGCATTTCTTGGTCGATGTCGACTGCTTTCCACCACCCGGTCATGGTTTTCTGCCACCGGGAGCGGGTGGTCCCATCTGCGGAGGGTCTCGACCAGTGAGCCGTCCTGGAGACAAGTACGCATCCTCAGCGACGGTGAGTCCCAAAACCATGCGACTTCGGCAAGGGTGGAGCGATCAGGTGACCTTAGGACCGGGATTGGCGTCATTGCGTGGTGGAGGAAACGGGCTCTCGGGGAGGGTTCGTAGACGTCGGCGAGATCCTCGATGGTCCCATTCTTTGGGACTGCGACGAGCACCCAATCTCGACGAAACCAAGATCCTCCAGTCCTTTCACCAGCTCTGGATAATCGATCGGCGTGTCTGCATCGGGCGTGACCTGAACGTATTCGAGCACTCTCTCAGGCTAATTCTCAATCGAGCCGGGTTTGAAGCGTCGTTCCTGTGTGAGCCCGCCCATGTCGGGGCTCACGGGGTCCACTCAAAGGCCACGGCACGGCTGACATTCCGTTCTCACATAGTGGATGAATCAGTCGGTTTCCCATTGGCGCTGTAGTTGACCAGCGCATAACGCGCGCTGTGACGCCAAGAACGGGTCACCCTCGACAGCGCACAGCCGGCAATCTCGGACGCTCGAATTGCCGTCGCCTGGGAGTCCGGGGTGCAGGAGCAACGGCTAGGAATTTGTCCCTGGCCTCCTGTATAACGAACATATGTTCGATTCGGGATTAGGGTTCAATGCATCCGTCGACAGCCTCGAGCAGGAATTGCTTGCTTCGGAAATGGTGGTGGCTCGTGAACGGGCCCGCCAGATTGCGATCGTTCGCAACTTGGATTTTCGACAGGTAGCGATCGCGGATGGTTGCCGGTCGATGGTCGAATGGGTGGCTTCCCGTCTCGATGTTTCCCATTCCATCGCAAGCGAGTTGCTCTTCCTAGCCAAAGCCAACGACGTCTTGGTCGAACAGTTGTTGTCGCACGGTGAGATTGGATTGCAGCGGGCGGTGTTAATGGTCCGCCTTCGGCAGGCGGGAGCATCTGATGAGCAGGTCATCGACTCTCGCGGCTATGACCTGGCCGGAGTTGAACGACTGGCGGCTTCGCACCGGAGAATGACGGCGTCAGAGGAAGCATCGAGGTACGAGGATCGCCATCTCGTGATCCAGCCCAACCTGGACGAGTCTTCTTGGCGAATCTGGGGGCAACTCCCCGGTTCTGATGGGCAATTGGTCGAGAAAGCCCTAATGCAACGATCGGACGAACTGCCGACACTGCCTGGGGAGGGACGAGGCGAACGCATGGCCGACGCCCTGACTTCGATCTGCCTCGACAGCATTACCGAAGGATCCGAAGGCAGAGCGGTGACCGTCGCGGAGGTCTTCGTCGATGCATCTCTGGCTGCGTCTTCTCGGGGTGAAGCGGGTGTGACGCTTTCGTCGGGTCTACGAGCCGGGCCCAACACCCTCTCAGAGATTCTCTGCACCGGCCAGGTACGGGTCATATTCCAGGGCGATGACGGTCGTCCTGTCGGTGCGACCGACCTTTCCGAAGCAATCCCACCCCGCACCCGCGGTTACGTCTGGATAAGAGACCGGGGCGTCTGCACCATCGATGGCTGCCGCAGCCGCTACCGCCTCCAACCCCACCACATCCACGAGAGATCTGCGGGCGGGGATAACCATCCCGACAATCTCACACTCCTGTGTTGGTTCCATCATCACGTCGCTATCCACGGCCTCGGCATGATCCTGGACCCCACAAGTCCACCCCAACGGAGAAGACTGCTTCGACGAAATCATCGGGGTCCGCCACTCCACTGATCAAACCTGCTCAATCCCAAGCGTCAACATCACGACTGGGAGCCAGTTTTGCTACTAGAACACCGACCGCTCGGGCATCCGGGTGACGGCGGCATCCCTCCACAGCGCCCAGATCTCCGGACCGGTCGGCCCGAGTTTGTGATGGCCGCTGACCTCGAAGCCGATCGACCGATAGAAGGGGATGCAGGCTGGGTTGGTCGTCTCGAGGTGGGCACCGAGGCCCGCATGGCCGGCGGCCATCAGACCCGGTTCGACCACCATCCTTCCGAAGCCATTGCGCTGGTGATTGATGTCGACGGCCAGGAAGTGGAGATAGGCGAAGGGTTGGGTCGGGGTCAGGGTTCCGATGGTCCTGAGGCCCATGCCGATCTGCTCGGCCCGCTCCCGGCCGATCAGCGCCGTCAGGAGACCCGAGATCGATGGCACTCTCGGAAACGCCAGATCGTCGCCCGGCATCCGCCAGATAGCCACTGCCTGGATCGCTTCGAGGCGAAGGACATCAACCCGACCACCCAGCAGATAGCCCTCGATGAAGAGCCCGAGCCAGGCGGCTAGCGACTCCAACCGGGTCGCCCGGTCCGGAAAGATCCACTCCATCATCGGATCGGAGTGAAATGCCTCGGCGATGATGCGCCTGATAACCGGGAGGTCGGCGATGCTGGCTCCTCCGAGCATTATCAACCAAGCTTGTTGCTGATTGTGCCCGCGTTTCTGAGGGCCGTGCCATCGGCCCCCGCCACCGAGAATCGACGAACCGGCGACGCCATCGCCTCATCGAGCATGGCTCTGAAGAGGGCCGGCCTTGAGATTGGTGGGTCGATCCAAAGGTAGGCACCCATCGAACCCGGGATCGTGTTGACCTCGTTGACCCACACCTCGGAATCCTTTTCGAGGAAATCGATCCTACAGATGCCTCGCAGCCCGGCGGCCACCACAACGCGTCGCGCCAGATCACGCAGGACCTTTTCAGTGGCCGGATCGATCTTGGCCGGGAGTTCGCGCCCGCCAGAGACCTCTCCTCCCCACGCGAGGTATTTCTGGTTGTACGAGTAGATCCTCCCTCCGCTGCGCAGGGGCGCTTCGATCGCGGACATCTCCAAAACCGGCCAGGTACGGATGGCCATCTGGAGATCCTTGCTCTCTCCCACGAACGGTTCGACCACTCCCCCGCTTCCGTAATACGGCGACGACCTCAATAGCGCGATGGCGGTGGGCCAGTCTTCGACAACCTCAATACCGATCGACGAACCTCCAAAGCGCGGCTTGACGATGTAGGGACCGGAGAACGCAGGTGGTTCCTGATCGGACGATGCCAGAAGCGCTCTGGGCAAGGTGGGAAGGCCGGTTGCGGCCATCGCCGCTCCGAAGGCGAACTTGTCCATGCCCAGCGCCGATGCTGCCTGGCCCGGACCGGTATATCTGATGCCGGCCAAGTCGAAGATCCCCTGCAAGGTGCCGTCCTCGCCCGGGCCCCCATGACAGGCGTTTACGACAGCGGACACCGGAATCGGCTTCTTGCCGACAAAGCCCTGGCCGACTTCCGGAATCAGGTTCACGGCTTTCGCTTTGCGGGGAGGACCGTCGACGAAGTCCGCAGCCTCCGAGTCGGGCTCGATCTGAAACCACTCCCCGCCCTTGCTCCAGTAGAAGACGTGAACGTCCTTGAGGGCGTGGCTGATTTGCAGACCGGTCAGGATGGAGATGTCGTGCTCATCGGAGGGGCCTCCGAAGACCACCGCGGGCGCGGTCATGGGATCACCTGCCGGTCGCGTTCTGGCGCGCCGAAGCCGTGCCATAGCCCCATCGTGTCGCGCCAAAACGGTTGTGATGTGTCACGGGTAATGGTCGGGGAGATCGTTCTCGTAGAGGACGGCGTCGCCCGGTCCGAGCTGCGAGCGGACCCATTCCACTGCTTCCTGTCGTGAGGACAGCACGGTAACCGTCGCGGCGCCGCCCCTGGCTCCTTCAACCAGTGCTCGTCGATTGGTCCTCCCGACTACGAGCAAGTCGGACGCCCGCTCGGCGGCGGCTCTGCCGAAGAGGGAGTTCTCTGAGTACTGCCGAGTGCCCAGTTCGACCATGCCGGGAGTTACGACTACGCGCCGGCCCTCGCCCGGCACTGAGAACAAAAAATCGAGGGCCGCAAAAGCTCCGGCCGGGTTGGAGTTGTACGTGTCGTCGATGATGACGAACCCGCGCTCCGAAGTGGTTTGCTCGCGTCTGTGAGGTGTCACCGGCAAAGTCGGGAGCCGAAGGGCGATCTCATCGCCGCTGACGCTGCACTGAATGGCGGCGGCGGCAGCAGCAGCCAGATTCGATCCGAACACTTCGGGACTGACGGCTCCAACCGTCACTCCGTCGATTCTCAGGATCCCGTCGACCACGGAGACGTCGGCAGCCACATCCGAGCCTGACACGCGCATCACTTTCAACCGACCTTCCTCCTGATCGGCGACCTCCGCTAAATGAGGATGATCGACGTTGAGGATTGCGACGCTGGCTTTGGCGAGAATTTCTCTCTTGGCCGCGACGATCGCCTCCTCCGTGCCGAAGCGCTCCAAGTGGACCGGTCCGATCGACGTGATCACGGCGACAGCGGGCACAACGAATTCGCACAACTCGGCGATCTCGCCCTTCCCGTAGGTGCCCATCTCCGCCACGAACACCTCTGCCCCCGGGATCAGGTGTTCGTTGATCGCCCGGGCGAGGCCCAATCGGTTGTTGAACGACGCCGGCGTGGTCACGGTCGACATCCGGCCAGAGAGGAGATGGTGCACATACCCCTTGGTCGTGGTCTTTCCGTAGCTCCCGGTGATCGCCACGACCCTGGCTCCCGAGGAGGCAAGCTTGGACGCGGCTCGTGTCACCCAACGCTCGCTGGTGATCCGTTCAAGCGGTGCGACGAGGGCCAGGG
>DATLEZ010000042.1:0-10328 GCA_035525055.1 Acidimicrobiia bacterium
CGCCCGTGCCATTCAGTGAAGACGCGCTGTGGAAGGACTACCCCGAAGAAACGAATGCTCCTTACGGGATTGCCAAGCGGTCGCTTCTCGTGATGCTCCAGGCATACCGTGCTCAATACGGCTTCAACGGGATCTATCTCCTGCCCGCCAATCTCTACGGTCCCGGAGACAACTTCGATCCGGAGACGTCGCATGTGATCCCTGCCCTGATTCGCAAGTTCGATGAAGCGGTACGTTCAAACGCCCCTGTCGTCACCCTGTGGGGCACTGGCAAACCAACTCGGGAATTCCTCCACGTCCGCGACGCAGCCCGGGCCATCGCGATGGCGACCGAGCGATACGACGACGAGTACCCGGTCAACATCGGAACTGGCGCCGAGATCAGCATCGCAGACCTGGCCAACACGATCGCGCGAATCACCGGCTACGACGGCGAAATCCGTTGGGACGCGAGCCGCCCCGACGGCCAACCTCGGCGTTGCCTGGATGTGAGCCGGGCAAAGAGAGAGTTCGGGTTCGAGGCGGAGATAGCACTCGGCGCCGGGCTCGCGGAGACGATCGCGTGGTGGCGAGCAAGCTATGCCGAGATGCGCTGATGGACGACAACCTTCAGGAGAGCAGCGAACGCGTCGTCGAGGCGAACAAATACCGATCTCTCGCCGACTATGCCATCTACCGCTTCCACGTCGCCACATATGAGTGGGCCTCGACGTTCTGCAAGAACCAGCACGTCGTCGACTATGGATGCGGCACCGGCTACGGGCCTGCAATCCTCGGACGAGTCGCACGACGGGTCGATGCGTTCGACGTGTCGCCGGAAGCCACTTCCTATGCCTCAGCGCACTACGGAGCCGACAACGTGTCCTACCAAACCATCGACGGTCTCCTTCCTCTCGAATCAGCCTCAGCCGACGTAGTCGTCTCCTTCCAGGTCATTGAACACGTCGACCCGGATCCGTACCTCGAAGAGGTTCGCCGCGTCATCAGGCCGGGAGGTGTCGCGTTGTTTGCGACGCCCAACCGGGATCAGCGTCTCTTTCCATGGCAGAAGCCGTGGAACAGGTGGCATCTCACCGAATACAGTCCGGAGTCATTCACCAAGCTTCTCGAGCCGTATTTTTCCTCCGTGGATCTCTTCGAGGTGACGGCCTCACCCCATTTGATGGCGGCCCAGAGAGCGCGCTGGCGGCGCGCAAAGCTCGCAACTATGCCGGTCACCCTCCCTTTCATCCCCGATTTCATCCGGCGACCAGTTCTGGCGACGCTATCCAGGCTGGACGCCACGACAGATGAGGCGCAGATTTCCGACCCTGGGGGCGACGTAGTCGTGACGCCGTTCGCAGGCGAGGGATCCGACATTCTTGCGTTCGCTCGAGTCTGACGCCTCCTCACTCGAACGAGCTGGCGTCGGTGGACGCGCTGGCGCTCACATGTCGATTCGGAGTGTCCGCGCTACGGCTTCTCAGCCGGCATCACTTCATGACGTCGCCGGTTCAACTGCACCATCAGGTCGGCCAGCATGGCGATCGTGGCAAACGCAAAAGCCACCGCCAGGAGGACCACCGTGTTGGTTGCGACACGGAAATCCTTCCAGAACACGTCGTAGGCCAGTTTCCCGACTCCGACCATGGCCACCACCAACGCCGGGGGCCCGAAAATGCGCACGGGCTCCCACATCAGGGCCATCCTCACCACCTGGAGGAGATACCGGGACGTGTCCTTCCACCAGTGGAACTTCGAACTGCCTTCTCGTGCGAAGTAGTCGATCGGCCGGTAGCCCACGGAGTAGCCATTCGCCAAGAACGCCATCGTGATCGTGGTCACGCAGGAGAATCCACGTGGGAGCAAATAGAGGAACTGCGTGCCCACATCCCTTCGGAAGACCCTCAGGCCGGAGTTGAGATCGGGTATCGGCACTTTCGCCAGGTAGGAGGCGAGGCGGCGGATCAGCCACTTGGCGGGCATGCGTAGCAGTTTGAGCGTGCCCTGCTCGGATCTCCTGGCTCCGACCAGCTGATCCAGCCCGCGGCTCTCCATTTCGGCCACCATCTCGGGAATCTCGTCGTTCGGGTAGGTCATGTCGACGTCGGTCCACACGACCACTCGTCCCTGAGCCTGATCGGTACCCCACCGCCGTGCCGCCCCCGAACCGCGGTTCTGGGCGAATCTGATGAAGCGGATGCCGTCGAGTTCGGCCAGCCGGTCCCCCGATCCGTCCGTGGAGCCATCGTCGACAACCACGATCTCATAGGAGTAATCGGAAGAATCCATCGCCTTGCGGATCCGGTCGATCTCGTCGGCGAGGTGTCCGAATTCGTTGAAGATAGGCAAGACGATCGAAACGTCGAAGCGGTGAGCCGTACTCACGGTGATGGCGTTCCCTCCATAGGTGCCTCATGATCGCGGTTCGGGGCGGCGAATGCCATCAAGAGGAAGGCGGTGATCACCGGAGAGACCGCCCGCGTGATGTCGAAGTAGTTGAACCAGACCTGAAGCGTCAGCAAGACCGCCAGAGGAACGAACCCGATGGCGGCGTACCCGACGAGGCTGCCAGGGGAACGGATGAACCTCAGCGTAAACACGGCCAGAAGCGCCAGCACTGCAACTCCAACTGCGAAGCTCAGCGGCCGATTCGGCCAGAACTCGAGCGCCTGCACGAAGCCGACGAACGGCCAACCGATCTCTTCGACCTCGGCCAGTCCGGACATCCACCCGATCCGAGAGCGGACATACATCGCCCATGCCGCGACAACCGCGCCGGGAACGACGGCATGGATCAAAGCGGCCTTGGGGCCGACCTGTCGCCACAACCACACCACGATGCCGGCGGTGGCCACCAGCATGACCTCCCTCGCCAACACCGCGCCGGACAGAGCGGCTACCGACCACCCCAGTCGGCCACGTTGGATGGCGGCTATGGAGAACATCACCAGCGCAAAGCCGAGATGTCCTCCACCGCCGACCAGCAACTCACTCACAACGCCAATGTTGAAACCAAAGGCCAATCCCCACCAGGCAGACGCACCCATGCCCCGTGCGACAAGTGCGGTGGCATACGTCCCCGCGGAGATCGTCACCACCGAAACGGCGAGCAGACCCCAAACGGCGCCCCAGGGCTCCAACAATCCAAACCCGCTGGCAAGTGTGGGGTAAAGCATCCGCTGGCTCCGGTACACCGGGCGGTCGAGGACGGCGGCATGGCGGTGCGGTTCGAGCAGCCATGGATCGTTGGCCTGGACGAAGAAGAACCTTCCGTCGTGGCCCCTCCCGGGCCGGTTCTCGACGCTGTCGCCGAGAAGCGCCCGCGAGTAGCCGAGGGACGGCCCCTCCTCAGCGGCCACTGCGACCAGCATGGTTGGGTTCCAGTCAGTCGCCGAAAGGTTCCTGACGAGCCATGCGCCAACCAGCAACAGGACCACGATCGCCACCAGCAGGGGAAGTCCATAGCGCGCGTTACGTCGATCGAAGGGCCCTAATGCTGCCGCTCCGTCGACCGGCGTCAAATCTGCCACCTGCTCTCGGTGGCTGTCCATTTCCTGCATGTGACTCCTATCGGAGCAGATCGGTGCGTGGTTGATCCCGAAGTTCGTTCAACCGAGTGGCAAAGACCCTGTCTCACCCGCGTTATCGCTTCAATGAGAGCACGCACATGCCGAATCCTTCATCCATGACCGATCCGACGGCCTCCAGCCTGGCACAAGCCGGACCGTCGGACGGACGGCGGCTGGGCCGCATCTTCCTGTTCGTCTTTGTGCCCCTCATGGCATTGTTCCTGTCGTCCGCGCGTACCGATCTTCCCTATCACATCGATGCCGCCACCAACGTCTTCACGGCGTGGACGATCGGCACCACTGGCTCCCCGGTGCTCGGGGCCTACGAAGAACTCGCCGCGCCGTCGTTCAAGGGTGTTTTCGCGTGGATCGTTCCCTCCGAACGAGGACCGGTTTCCCAGTATCCGCCGGGTGCGGCACTTCTCGCGGCCCCGCTGTATACAGTCTGGCCCGACGCCCAGAACGTTCTACTGGTGGCCGATAACGCCGAGGAAAGCGTCCAGGTCACCGTTCCGATCCCCGATCTCCGGCCAGTTGCGTTCGTCGCCTCAGCGACCACCGCGGCTGCGTTGGGGCTGCTCGCGCTGACGGCGCTCGAACTTGGAATGTCGGCGAGGGCGGCGGTGACCACTGGTCTGGTGGGCGGCCTCGCAACGAGCGCCTGGACGGTCGCGGCGGATCAGTTCTGGCAGCACGGCCCCAACATGTTCTGGGTGGCCCTCGGCATGTGGCTCGCCGTTCGGGGCCGGTGGGGGTGGGCGGGGGCGGCATTCGGCGCGCTCGCCATTACTCGCCCACCTGTCGTGTTGATCGGTGCGGCACTCGGCGTGCTGCTGCTGGCACAGCGAGACGTTCGCTCCGCCATCCGCCTGGCGGCAGGGGTCACTCCGGGGGTCGTGGCCCTCCTCGCGTACAACGCCTGGCTGCTCGGTTCGCCGTCGGTGTCGGGTGCCTATGGGGGCGAGTTTGCAAGCCGCGCCACTGAAGTCGAGCCGGTGCGATATCTCTCGAATGTCGGTTCGGCATTCTTCGACCCCCTATACGGCCTCTTCGTGTGGTCACCGTTCGTGGCCCTGCTGGTGCTGGCCGTCATCACGATGGTTCGGAAGGTGCCGCCGTGGGCGGTGGCGTCGGCGCTGGGTGGTCTCGCCTATCTCCTGCTCCAGTTGAAGCTCAACCGTGCCTCCGGAGGAGCCGGATTCTCGTACTACCGCTATCCGCTCGAGACTCTCGTCGCCACCGGCCCCATCCTGGCGCTGGCCGGGAGAGAAGCGTGGAAGACCGGCACGCTGTGGCGAGCCGCCCTGGTTGGAACAACCGCGTTTTCGATCATCGTCCACGCCATGGCCGCCTGGTGAGCCGGTACGACGGCACGCTTCCATCTGTGCCTCGTGCGAGATTCGCTGTGATCTCGTCCGATCCGCGATCGCCGGCGAAGGACACCAGGACGAACGCGGTGATGACGGGGGCAACCGCCCGCGTGATGTCGAAGAAGTCGGTCCACACCAGTTCCGTCAGTACGAAGGCCAGCGGAACGAATCCCAGCGCCATCCACCCGACCAGCCGATCACGAGTGAGCGAGCGGACGGTGAAGACCACCAGCAATACCAGGACGACGAGTCCAACGGCCAGGTCGATTGGGCTCCCCAGCCAGGAATCGATCGCACCGGCCAGTCCCTGGAAGGGCCAGCCGATCACAGAGACCTGATCTGTCCCGGCAGTCCAACCCAGGCGAGATCGCACATAGAGCGCCCAGCCGATCGTGACCGCCACCGGAGTCGTGAGCAGATACACCGCCGCTCGCTTCGCGTTCTTCCGCCACATCCAAACTGCGATACCGAATGCGCAGAGAAGCATCACCTCACGGCTCAACGCTGAAAGACTGAGTGCGGCCATGCCACCGACGAGACTTCCCCGCTGCAGTGCAGCCACGGCAGCCAGCGATGCCGCAAGGGCCACGACTCCTGCCCCACTGACCAAGAGTTCGCTCCAAACACCCAGATTCACGGGAAAGGCAAGCCCCCACATGCTCGACGCGCCCATTCCCCTCGCAACCAGGGCAGTGACCCAGGTGCCAAACCCGAATGCGGCGACGTTGACCAGCACCAACATCCATACGACGACCCCCGGCGGTGCCAAACCGAAGACGCCCGCCAGCATCGGATAGAACATCCGCTGTGCCCGATAGATGGGCAAGTCGATCACCGCTTCGAGCGTCGCCCGATCAGACAGCCAGGGGTCGATCGCCTGCGCAAAGAAGAACTTGCCATCGTGACCCAGCCCGGCTCTCGGATGCACCTCCCCGAGCAGGCCCTCGGCATACTCGAGCGAAGCCGGAGCCTCCACCCCGAAAGCCGCCAGGATCGTCGGATTCCAGTCTGTCGATTCCAGAACCGGACCGAGAAACCCGAGCGCCACGACGGCCATAACCAGCCCCAAGAGAAACGGCGGTGGCCCCATCCTGTGCGCAGTCGGGGCGAGCGGATCGTGCTGAGCGTGAGGCGACGGTGCAGTCACGAGGCATTCTCAGTGATCGGCTTCCGAGCCGAGGCGATGATGCTCAGTCCACGACCCCACCCGAGTCGGTCGATCTGGCGGGCGATCGGGACGATCAAAGAGTACGCCCGCGCTTGCCAGCTGCTTATCTCGGTTCGACCCATCCTCTTGTTGAGCTGCCACCCGAAGACCCCAAGGCGATTGAACTGCCTGAGTTCGACGTCGGTGAAACCTGCCGAGACCAGCTTCTGGCGGAGATCTGCTGGTTCGTAACGCCGGAAGTGGCCCATTTCGATGTCAGCAGCAGAAAAGAGGTCGCTGTGGGCAGGCACCAGGAGTGACGCCGTTCCGCCCGGCGCCAGCACGCCGAATATCGTGGCGAGTGCAGCCTCATCGTCAGCGATGTGTTCGAGAACGTTGACTGAGACGACGCCATCGAATCGTTCCGAACCGATGAGCCCTGTGGCGGAGGGATTCGCGAGATCGACCTGTTCCACCACGACGTTGTCGAGCCTCCCGTACCGCCGGCGAACACTCTCGGTGTAGAAGGGATCGACGTCGACGGCCATGACCAGCTCGGCCTCGAGCAGGAGGCCGGTGATGTTGCCGGTGCCACATCCGGCCTCGAGGACCGTGCGGTGAGACCTGGCGCCCAGTTCGTCCACAATCCAGCGGTTCAGTCGATCAGCCACAGCCAGGCTGGCGAGCGAGTCGTGTCCACCCTTGGTCGTGAATGACCGGTCGATGAACGCGAACTTGCCGACCGCGAACAGTGAGGCGACTCCGTCCCGCCACGTGATCTTCTTTCCCTCCCGATAGGTCCGTCCGTGGTAGCTGACGGGAACTTCGTAAACGGTGGCGCCCCACTGGGCGAGGCGAATCGCCAACTCGACCTCCAGCGTGAATCCACGAGACGTCAGCCGCAGGCTCTTCACGAGATCGGTGCGAAAGGCCTTGTATCCGGACATCACGTCGGTGAGGTTGAGATCGCATGCGGCGTTCGTGGCCCACGTGAGGATGCGATTTCCAAGGGCGTGCCAGTAATACATAACCCGTCGCTCCGTGCCGTAGGCGAATCGCGAACCGAACACGGCGTCGGCCCTGCCGTCGATGAGCGGGCGGAGGACATCGACCAACTCGTGAGGGTCGTATTCGCGATCGGCGTCGAGGATGGCGAGAAAAGCGCCCGAGGCAAGATCGATCCCGTGCCGGACGGCACCTCCCTTTCCCAGGTTCTCCGGCAACCGGATGATTCGGACGCGCTCGTCACCCACCGACTGTGCAGCGTCGGCGGTTCCGTCGGTGCTCCCATCGTCGATGACGAGCACCTCCAGGTCCCCCTCGATCGGAACCGACAGAAGATCGACCAGCAGCGACCTGATCGTGCGCCGCTCGTTGTATGCGGGTACCAGCACCGTGAGTGCCTTCGTGGCGTTCACGGGCGTGCCTCAGGGGCGACGATCACGGTCGCTTCGCCACTGCGAGCCAGCTCAGCCCGTGGTCGCCACCCAGCCGATCGATACGACGGGCGATCGGCACCAGCAGATCGAAGGCCCTGGCCTGTGCGCGGGTGATCCTGCCCACACCAAGCAGATGGTGCGCCCTCCAGGCGAGCCGTCCGACCCGGTTGAACGCCTTGAGTTCGATCAGTTCGAGACCGGCAGCAGCGACCAGTTCTGCGACCTCGTCTCTATCGAACCGCCGCACGTGGCCGGCAGCGATGTCGGTGACGCCCATCAAGCGCGAGTCAGCCGGGACCTGAATGAGGGCATGTCCACCCTTCCGGAGACCGGTGGCGGCGCGGGCCAAGAGTTCTTTGGGTTCGCTCGAGCGCTGCAAGATGTCGAAGAGGAGGACCGTGTCGTGCCGATCGTGGAGTTCGTCGGCGAGATCGTCATGCCCGAGGTCCGCCCGAAGAACCCGCAGGTTGGCGAGATGCCCGAACCGCCGGTGCAAAGTCTCCACGTGGGAAGGATCCCGTTCCAGCGACACCAGTGAGCGGCGGTCCAGGAGTCGAGAGGTCAGGTGCCCCGGGCCGGCATCGATCTCGAGCACGTCCTCACCCAGGTACGGGCGAAACTCGTCGAGCACCCAGCCACGGAAACGCGGCGCCTTTCCCAGGCTTTGGCGGGTCTCGTGAGCCGTCTCAACCGTGGCGTGAGTGTCGAGAAATCGAAACTTGAATATCAGCCACAGGGCCTGGACACCGTCCTTCCACCCGATGTTCTTGCCTTCTGCGTAGGTCCGGCCGTGGTAGCTGATGGGCACCTCGTAGATGCGCGCACCCCATTGGGACAGCCGGGCAGTGATCTCCGGTTCGATACCGAAGCGCTCGGATGTGAGACGAAGGCTCCTCAGCAGGTCGACTCTCACTGCCTTGTAGCACGTCTCCATGTCGGTCAGGTTGAGATCATTCGCCATGTTGGAGAGGGCCGTGAGCAGCTTGTTTCCGAGGGAGTGCCAGAAAAAGAGGACCCGGCGCTCGTCAGAGGACGCGAACCGGGATCCGTACACCGCGTCCGCGCGACCGTCGAGAATCGGTTTCAACACCTTCGGGTACTCGCTGGGGTCGTATTCGAGGTCGGAGTCCTGAACGATCGCGATGTCTCCAGTCGCATGAGATATCGCCGTCCTGATCGCTGCTCCCTTCCCCCGGTTCACCGGGTGCTTGAACACTCGGATCCGGGGATCCTCACTCGCGAGTTCTTCGAGAAGCGCCGCGGAGCCGTCGGCGCTGGCGTCGTCGACCGCGATCAACTCGAGTTCGAGGTCGACTGGCGCGGACAGCACCTTGGCGACGATCGTGCGCAATGTCCGTGACTCGTTGTAGACGGGCATGAGTACTGACAACTTCTTGCGGCCGCCGTTTAGCTCGTTGTGCATATGTCCCTATCGGAGCGATCCGTGCCTGGGTTGAACGTGGTGACTGTCGAAAGCTGTCTAGCAATGCCGCGGGGAACACCGGGGGATCGTTCAGTCGAGACAAGCGATGGTGGCCGCCGTCATCGCGTTCGATCGAGCACGCCTTGGATAAGTCGCAGGACCCTCACTCAGCAGCTGCGGGCGGGCTGTGACAGACGATATGGATCAATGACCAGAGCCTGAATGGACCAAGCCCGACCGAGTAGGGCCTACTGAGATCGATTGTGAGGTGTCGTCCGATGAGGGCGACCCACTCGTCATATGGTCTCGCGAACTTTCCTCGGTCGAGACGTGCCAGCCCTCGAGCGAGAGATCGTGTCTCCGGGAGCACCAAGTCGACGATGTGAACGACGCCGCCAGGCGCGACGGCTTCGGCCGCCGCTCGGAGAAGCCGGGAGGCTTCGTCGTCGTTGAGATGGTGCATCAGACTGTTCATCAAGACAAGATCGAAGGAGCCAAGGTCCGCTAGTCCGTCGTTCACGTCTCGGGCGAGAAAGGTTCCCGGGAAGCGGCTTGAGGCGTACGCGATATACGCAGCATCCAGATCGAGACCGACATAGCGGGTATTCGGAAAGAATCGAGCGTTCGTCCCCGGCCCACACCCGATGTCGAGCACGGACTCGAAGCCATCGATGCCGTGATCGCGAATCGGCCGGAACTTCTTGTGCACGAAGGGGGCTTGCCACAGCCGGTAGACGCCGGGCGAGTCGAGAACAGACCGAATCACCGCGCCTCTGCCACCTGTTTCAACTCCCGCTTCAGCTCCCCAATCTCGTCGCGGAGACGGGCGGCGTATTCGAAACGGAGTTCCTTGGCGGCCTGGTGCATCTCGTCTTCGAGGGACATGATCAGACGGGCCAGGTCGTCACCGGAGACATCGAGGGTCTTCTTGAGATCCCGGGCGTCACGGCGTCTGTCACCCGGCCGGGGTTCGGTGTTGACCAGTTCGAGGATGTCAGAGACCCGCTTGCGGATGGTCTGGGGGTCGATGCCGCGTTCTTCGTTGTAGATCTTCTGCAGCCGGCGGCGACGGTTGGTTTCGTTGATCGCCTTCTGCATGGAATCGGTCATGTTGTCGGCGTACATGATCACCTGGCCCGAGACGTTGCGGGCGGCCCGGCCGCTGATCTGGATGAGAGAGGTCGCCGAACGGAGGAAGCCTTCCTTGTCGGCGTCGAGAATCGCCACCAGGGAGACTTCGGGAAGGTCCAAGCCCTCCCGCAGTAGGTTGATGCCCACCAACACGTCGTATTCGCCCAGCCGCAGGTCACGGAGGAGGGCGACGCGTTCGAGGGTGTCGATCTCGCTGTGCAGGTAGCGGGCCCGCACCCCCATCTCCAGCAGATAGTCGGTGAGGTC
>DATLEZ010000043.1:0-4770 GCA_035525055.1 Acidimicrobiia bacterium
GGGCAGCGGCTTTGAACGTCTCCCCGGCCGCCGGCGTGGGTCGCAGGCGGCGAACAACCTTCCGAATGAATACCCGCGGGGTCACGTGCTCAACAGTAGGCATCGCCGACAGTTGCCTACTGTTCTCCCTATGGTTCCGAAGCCTGCCGCCGGTCTGGCGGATCTCATCGAGAGGTTCGATCACATTTCCTTGGGGGTGAAGAGCGTCGAGGCCGCCCTGCCTCTGATCAATCTGCTCGGAGCCACCTTCATCAACGGGGCGGATCATCTCCGTAACGACTTCCGCTGGGTTCAGTTCCAGTTGACGGATGGATCCCGGCTCGAGTTGATCGCACCGTTGTCTCCCAATTCCTTCCTGCAGAGATTCCTCGACAAGCGCGGTGAAGGCCTCCACCACGTCACGTACAAAGTCACTGACGTCGAGGCCGCCGCCGCCCGGGCAGCCTCCCTCGGATACCGGACGTCGGGCCTTCACCTCCACCCGACCTGGAGCGAGGTCTTTCTCCACCCGGGTGAAGCCCACGGGGTCGTGATCCAATTGGCGGCCTGGCCGGACGACAACCTCTGGTCGGGGCACACGCTGGAAGATGTGCTGGCCGGCCGCTCGATCGATGACAGCTGACCGGAACTACCCGGAACCCGGCGGCCGCAGCCGCCGTCTCAGGTTGAATGAGAGTTGGCAGATGAGAGGTCGCCCCAACCAACGAGCATTGATTTCCCTGCTGATCCTCCTGGCGGCGTGCAGTGGAGGCCCCCTTGCGGCCGGTGACGCCGAGGTCGCTCGTGGCTCGGCCCCGTTCGAACCGTCTGCCACCGCTGCAGACGTCACCGCGGTGGTTGCGGCCGACACGGCCTTCTCCCTCGACCTGATCAGCCGGGCCTGGAACGGAGACAACCTCATCCTCTCCCCGTTCAGCATTGCCACCGCCCTGGGCATGCTCGAGGCCGGTGCCAGAGGCGAGACCCGCGAGCAGATGGCCGAGGTCCTCCACGAGACACTCACCGACGAGTCGCTCCACGATGCCCGCGGCACGCTTCTGGCGGCCCTGGCGTCGGAGCCTCCCAGCACCGACGAGGAACCGCCACCGTTCACTCTCAGAGCCGTCAACTCCCTCTGGGCACAGCGCGACTACCCCATCCTCGAGGACTACCTCGAGGTACTGGCCGGCAGCTACGACACCGGGGTGTCGCTGCTCGACTTCAGGGCCGACCCCGATGCGGCCCGCCTCGTGATCAACGACGCCATCGCCGAGCAGACCGAGGAGCGCATCACCGATCTCATCCCCGAAGGAGTCATCACCGCCCTCACCAGGTTGGTCCTGACCAACGCCGTCTACTTCAAGGCCAACTGGCTCAACGAGTTCAGCCCCGACCTCACCACAGACGGCACGTTCCGGACAGCCGGTGGTGCCGAGGTCAGCGTCCCGATGATGCACGCCTCCTCTCGGATTCAATACGTAGACGGCAACGGCTATACCGCCGCCTGGCTGCCCTACGTCGGAGACGCCGCGATGATGGTGATCCTCCCTGACGATGACATCGAGGGTCTCCTGGCAACGTTGACTGTCGACGAACTTGCTGGGGCGGGACGATCGGCGGGCGGGTTTCAGGTCGACCTGACGATGCCTCGATTCGAGTACCGGTCAGAGCTTGGTCTCTCCCCGGTCTTGCAGGACTTGGGGATGCAGGCGGCGTTCCTGCCTCCTCCGGGTGACGGCACCGCCGACTTGACCGGCATCGTCGAAGCCCGGGAGTTGTACGTCCAGGACGTAATCCATCAGGGCTTCGTGAAGATGGACGAGAAAGGCACGGAGGCGGCTGCCGCCACCGCCATCGTCGTCGGGGCAACCTCTATGCCTGAGCCCGCATCTCTCGTACTCGACCACCCATTTCTCTTCCTGATCCAGCACCAGTCGAGCGGCGAGCTTCTCTTCGCCGGGATCGTGGCCGACCCCTCGGCCTGAGGGACCGTCCGGCCAGGCTTGCCAAAGCGGGGGCTTGCCAAAGCGTCTGGGCGCTGCCAACTTGCGGCAAATGCCGATCGTGGCCGGAATTCCGGTGAAGTCGTTCTCCGCCGCCAAGATGAGGCTTGCCGCCGCAATCGCTCCCGAGGCGCGCATCGCTCTGAGCCAGGAGATGGCGAGGAGAACCTGCACGCTGCTGGCCGAGGCAGGAGCGAGGCCGCTGGTGCTGGCCGCCGACACCGAAGTGGCGAGATGGGCGAAGGCCCTCGCCCACGAGGTCGTGCTCGACGAAGGCTCGGACCTGAATCAGGCCGCCGCGGCTGCAGTCAGGGTCGCTTCCGGTCGGCCGTGGCTTCTGCTTCACGCCGATCTCCCCCTCTTGGATTCCGAAGTGCTGGCGAGGTTGCTGGCGGCTGTTGACGACGGGCAATCGGTGATCGCACCGAGCCGCGACGGAGGCACGCCGGCGATCGGTGCGAGTGCGACGGCCTTCGAATTCAGCTATGGCCCCTCCAGCTTCCACCGGCATCTGCGCCTGCTCGCTCCCTCCCATCCGATGGTGGTGGTCGACCCGAGACTGGTCATCGACCTCGACGAGCCGAGCGACCTCGAGGTGGCTCGACGACGGGTGCCGTGGATCGCCACAGTTCTCGATAGCCTCGATCCGTCGTGACCAACCTCTACGCCGACGCCGTCGCTGCCAGCCGCCCGGATCTCCTTCCCATCCCGGAGCGGGCCCTGACTATCGGTGCCCATCCCGACGATGCCGAATTCGGAGCCGGCGGCACCCTCGCCCGATGGGCGCGGGAGGGATGCCTGATTTCGATGATGGTCGTGACCGACGGCTCGAAAGGCTCGTGGGACCCGGAGGTCTCCGCAGCCGACCTCGCCAAACTCAGGGCGGCCGAACAGATCGCGGCGGCCGAGGCGTTGGGTGTGACCGGCGATCTCATCCACCTCGACTACGTCGACGGCGAGCTCGAGTACTCGATGGAGTTGCGCAGGCGGATATGCGAGGGGATCAGGCGCGTTCGCCCCAACGTGGTTCTGTCACACGATCCCTGGAAGCGCTACATGCTCCACCCTGATCATCGAGCCACAGGTATGGGAACCATCGATGGCGTGGTGGCGGCTCGGGACCACCTTTTCTTCCCGGAGCTTGGACTCGAGAAGCATCGCCCGGACGCGATTCTCCTATGGGGACCGGATGAACCGGACTACTGGGAGGACATCGCTCCGACGTTCGACGTCAAGATCGCAGCCCTCCTGTGCCACTCGAGCCAGACTCAATCAACGATGAACGACGCCACCAACGGCGACGAGGCCCGTGCCGCCTTCATCACGAGGATGAGAGAGTGGTCCGCCCGCAACGGCGAAGCAGTAGGCCTGCCCCTGGCGGAGTGCTTCAAACTGCTGAGGCCGTAGGGTCAGTCGGCAGCTTTCAGTTTGCCAACTGATTCATCAACGGATCGCTTCGCCTGTTTCTTTGTCGAAGAAGTGGAGCTTGCTCGTCTCAACGACAAGCTTGGCGTCTTCCCCGTTGCGTGGCGCATGATCCGGATCGACCCGGGCCGTGAACTTGGTCTCGTTGCCAAGGGTGGTCGGATCGGTCCCCTGGTCGGCGAGAAGCTCGCGGATATCGGGCGTGATAACCGGCGGCGCCGGCTTGAGGAAGTGAACGAACGCCTCCGAGCCGAGTTGTTCGACCAGACCGACCTTGATGTTGATGGTCTGCTCGGGATCGGCGTTAGGCACTGCCGCCACTACTTCGAACGCCTCAGGGCGAATGCCGATGACGACTTCCTTGCCCGTATAGCCGGCGAGTCCCTTTTTATTGGCCACAACCGTCGGATCGATCTTGACTCGATCACCGGCGAAACTGATGAAGAGCTGGTCTCCAGTTCCTTCGATCTTCCCGTAGACGAAATTCATCGACGGGCTGCCGATGAAGCCGGCCACGAAGAGATTGTCGGGGTTGTCGTAGAGATTGCGGGGGTTGTCGACTTGCTGAAGACGGCCCTTGCGAATGACAGCCACTCGATCGCCCATCGTCATCGCCTCGACCTGATCGTGGGTGACGTAGACGGTCGTGGTCCCGAGTCGCTGCTGCAGCATCCCGATCTCCGAACGCATCTGCACTCGCAACTTGGCGTCGAGGTTGGACAGGGGCTCGTCCATCAGGAAGGCGGAAGGCTCACGGACAATGGCGCGGCCCATCGCCACCCGCTGGCGCTGGCCACCGGAGAGGGCCTTGGGTTTCCGTTCCAAGTACTCGGTGATCTCAAGCACCCTGGCGGCCTCTGACACCCGGCGCTTGATCTCGTCCTTGGCCATCTTGCGCAGCTTCAAGCCGAATGCCATGTTGTCGTAGACGCTCATGTGGGGGTAGAGCGCATAGTTCTGGAAGACCATGGCGATGTCGCGGTCCTTGGGGGTGACATCGTTGACGACCCTCTCACCAATCTTGAGCTGGCCCTCGGTGACTTCCTCCAGCCCCGCGATCATCCGCAGAAGGGTGGACTTGCCGCACCCGGACGGGCCCACCAGGACGAGGAACTCCCCGTCATTGATATCGAGGTTGACGTCGGTGATGGCCCGGGTACCACCCGGATAAATCTTGCCGACCTTCTCGAACGTGATCGAGGCCATTAAGCAACCCTCCTCCGGTCTTGTTGCTGCAGTCGTGAAACTACCATGCTGCCAAATAGGCTGACCCCTGGGGCTAGGAGCAGTTTTGACCGCGACAGCAGTGATAACGGGAGGCACCGGAGGCCTGGGCACCGCCCTGGTCCGCCGCTTGCTTCGG
>DATLEZ010000044.1:0-2911 GCA_035525055.1 Acidimicrobiia bacterium
TCTGCACCCTCGCTCGGTCCGCCGACGATCGCAGAGATGCGAGGCAATCGACGGTGTCGTTTCGCACAGACGGGAGATAGTCCCGCCAATCCTCTTCTGAGGTCACAGTGGGTCCCTGAGCTTCATATCCGATCATGGCCAAGTAGTAGTGAGATTCGACGTTCGCCAAGTGGGCAAGGGTCGCGGCGACGGTACGCCAGTCAGCCCAACCCGCGAACCGTCGATACGGCGGTTCCCAATCCAAGAAGGCGCCGGGCGCGTCGTTCAGACACTCAATGAGATCCTGATGGCCAGCCCGGAGCGACACCACCGCGAGGTCGATCTCATCCACAGTCGCTGGTTGCCGGTCGTGGCCGAATAGCGGCTCATGCCCGGAGATCTCCTCCATCACCTCGACTCTCTGACTGTGGGCTTCTTGACTGAGCAGTTGATGCTCAGCCATCCACTGCAGGTGGGCATCCAGCTTTCTGGGCACCCGATTGAGGACTTCCTTTCTCGCAGGTGCCCATGTGGCGAAGCCAAGGTGATTCAAGCTCCAGGCCTCGATACCTGGCTCCGCGTCAGTGCCTGACATCAACCAAACCTGCATCGTCACGGTCTGCGTCCCATCGAGTGGTGTAACTAGGTCCGTGGTCTGAAGGGGCCACCGTGGAATCCTCAGCGAGTCCATCAGCAGTGGACTCGAAAGGAGACACACGATGGCCCAGAGCCATGATGCCCGATTGGCTGAGCTCGTCGCGGAGCTTGGCGGTGACGAGGTCCGGTTCCTGTTTCGTGACCTGGTGGAGAAGGCTCTTCAGGAGCTGATCGATGCCGAGTTGACCGAGGCGATCGGCGCCGAACGTCATGAACGAACTGAGACGAGGACGAACCGGCGCAACGGGTCTCGTCCTCGGGTGTTATCGACTCCGGCGGGAGACATCGAGTTGCGGATTCCGAAGGTGAGGGAGGGTGCGTTCTTCCCGTCGCTGCTGGAACCGAGACGCAGGGTGGATCGTGCTTTGTGGGCGGTGATCATGACCGCCTACGTGACCGGCACCTCAACCAGAAAGGTCGATGACCTGGTGCGGGCTCTCGGGGTGTCTTCGGGGATCTCCAAGTCGACCGTGAGCCGCATCTGTGAACAGCTCGACACCGAGGTCGCCGCGTTCCGAGATCGGAGTTTGGATCACAGCGAGTTCCCTTACTTGTTCGTCGACGCCACCTATCTCAACGGCCGCAAAGACCACAGGGTGGTCTCCCGGGCCGTTGTCGTAGCCACCGGTGTCGCCGCGGACGGCAACCGTGAGGTCTTAGACCTCGACGTGGGTGACACCGAAGACGAAGTGTGCTGGACCCAGTTCCTGCGTCGTCTCAGAAAGCGAGGCCTCACCGGGGTGGTCCTGGTCATCTCCGACGCCCACACCGGACTCAAAGCAGCTATCAGGAAGACGCTCTCGGGAGCGGCCTGGCAGCGGTGCCGAATCCATTTCATGCGCAACCTGTTAGCTCGGGTGCCCAAAGGCCACGCCGAAATGGTCGCAGCAACCGTACGGACCATCTTCGCCCAGCCAGACCCGGTCTCGACCAGAGACCAGCTGCGGCTGGTCGCCGACTCGTTCCGGGAGCGTTATCCCGCCGTCTCCGACCTCTTGTTGGAGGCCGAAGCCGACGTCACCGCATATGCCGGATTCCCCCAACCCCACTGGAAGAAGATCTGGTCCACCCAACCCACTGGAACGGCTGATGCGAGAGATCAAACGACGAGCCGACGTGGTCGGCATCTTCCCCGACGACGCCTCGATCATCCGCCTCGTCGGATCCGTCCTATCAGAACAACACGACGAATGGCAGGTCACCGACCGCCGCTACCTCGGCGAAGAATCAATGGCGCTCATCCACACCATGAGCCAAACTCAACCCGACAAGGAGGTGAACCAACACCAGCTACCCGCCGCCGGCTAACCCCCAGCGGCATCGCTGAGAGATTCACCTACTTACACCAAACCGCGGGACGCGATTTCGTCACGCAGGCTAGGGACACGCGATGACTCTTTTGAATAGAGCGGGAAGTGCCGATCGGGTGCGGTCGCGGATATGGGCGGTTTCGATCGGTAACGGTTGATCTGGGTCGTGGTGCGGACTCGGCCGCAGGACTCAGTCTGGTTCGGTGAGGTTGATCAGCCCGCCGTTGGTCGGAGTGAATCCGGCCGCATCGATGTAGAACGGTCGTAGGTCGTCATCGAAATCGACGTGTAGCCATTCGCAGCCCGCCTGCTTGGCAGCTTCTCGAGCCACGTCGATGAGTCGCAGTCCGATTCCCTGGTGCCGGGTGTCCAGCGACACCATCTCGTCCTGTATCCACGCATGGACCAATCCATCCCAGAGCACGTTCACGAAGCCGACGAGGCGCCCGTCGATGCGGGCGGTTACCCAGCCCAGACTGTATTCGTGGCATAGCCGGACCCAATCCCATTCGGATTCTTCATAGACGCGATGGTTGAAGGCGTCGGCGTGGAGCTGGTTTGCTTCGGTACTCATGAAGTCCCCACGCCACGCGTACTCAACAGCATTCATCGCTTCGAAACTAATGACACGGACAAGAAGTCGCCCGTCGGTCCCGAGCGATACGTGCCGATACCGGACGGTCTCAAGTATGCGGGCGGGATCTGTTGATATGCGCTATTTCGCCGTCCGAGGTCGTAGCCGTCTCAAGCGAGTCCCCTTTACCCGCTTCCGGGCGTAGTGTCGTATGACCAGAACCAGAGAAGGAGAAAATGACCCATCAGGGGAATCTTGCATACGCCTTCGTAGCGAGGATCAAAGCGCGGGAAGGTAAAGAGTCCGAACTGCGCGATCTAATGACCGGCGCAGTAGAGCTGGCCAACGCCGAAGAGGGCACCGAAGTCTGGTTCGCAGCGACGACAAGCCC
>DATLEZ010000045.1:0-16320 GCA_035525055.1 Acidimicrobiia bacterium
TGGATCGCTCCGCCAAACCCATCTGGGGAGAGTTGAGCAAGTGAGGCCCGAGGGACAAACCTCGTTTTGGCTCATAATCCTGCTCCCCTGGTGTCGATCCTCCGCGCCAAAACCGGTTCTGGACTCACCACTCACCACTCACCACCCGCCACTCCGCCAAGCCGCATTTCTCCTATGGGATTGGTGGAAATACCATTGGATCTGTGCCCGACCCACTCCTTCAGATCGAGGGGCTCACGGCCAACGCCGAAAACCTCGAAATTCTCCGTGGAATCGACCTGACGATCAACCACGGGGAGATCCACGCCATCATGGGGCCGAACGGGTCGGGCAAGAGCACCCTCGCCAACGTCCTGGCCGGGCACCCCCAATACCGGGTCACCGGAGGGCGAATCCTATTCAACGGTGAAGATCTGCTGGCGATGCGTCCCGATGAACGGGGCCGCCGCGGATTGTTCCTGGCTTTTCAGAATCCGGAGGCGATCCCCGGGGTGTCAGTTGTCCAGTTCCTCCGCCAGGCACTTTCCAACCGGACCGGTATCGACCTCACGGTCCTCGAACTCCGACTCAAGGTCATGGACGCGATGAAGTCGCTCGGAATGTCGGCTGGCTTTGCCGATCGCTACCTGAACGAGGGTTTCTCGGGTGGGGAACGGAAACGCAACGAGGTGCTGCAAATGGCGGTATTGCAGCCGGAGTTGGCGGTTATGGATGAGACCGACTCGGGTCTCGATATCGACGCCCTCAAGACGGTTGCCGAAGGGGTCAACCGGCTCACGGGACCCGAGCGAGGGTTTCTCATCATCACTCACTATCAAAGACTCCTCGACTACATCACACCTCACTTCGTCCACATCCTCCTTGATGGTCGTCTGGTCGAATCAGGGGGTCCCGAGCTCGCGGCCCGGCTCGAAGCCGATGGCTACGAAGGGGTTCGTCAGCAGCTGGGGGTGTGAGTGCTGCTTGATCATCGATCCGATTTTCCAGCGTTCGCGGCTGGTGCCGGCCACTTTCTCGACTCGGCGGCTTCGTCTCTCAAACCGCAAGTGGTCATCGACGCGATGGCAGAGTTCACTGGGACTCTATACGCCAACGTCCACCGGGGCGCCTACCGGCTCTCGATGGAGTCGACCGAACGCTATGAAGCCGCCCGGATTCGACTGGCCGGTTTCCTCAACGCCCGCCCCGAACAGGTGGTGCTGACACGGGGCACGACGACCGGCCTCAACATGGTGGCTTCGGGATGGGGAGGCACTCATCTCCGCGAGGGCGATCGCATCCTCCTTACGCACATGGAGCATCACGCCAACCTCATCCCCTGGCAGATGGTGGCCAAACGCACCGGCGCAGTGCTCGATTTCATTCCGATCACTTCCGAGTTCACCCTGGACCTCGACGTGTACACGAAGCTCTTGGAGAAGAACCCGAAGATCGTCTCCTTCACCGGCATGTCCAACGTCCTCGGCACCGTCCCTCCGGTAAACGAGATGTCGGCAGCGGCGAAGAACGTGGGAGCACTGGTCGTCGTTGACGGAGCGCAATTGGTCCCTCACCGGGCCGTGGACGTTGAAGCACTGGGTGCCGACTTTCTCGCCTTCTCCTCCCACAAGATGCTGGGGCCGACCGGCATCGGAGTCCTGTGGGGCAAGGCCGAGCGACTCGAGGAGATGGAGCCATTCGAAGGCGGTGGAGAAATGATCTCCGACGTCCAGCTTGACCACTCAACCTGGGCCGCGGTGCCACATCGCTTCGAGGCCGGAACCCCACCGATCATCGAGGCCGTGGGTTTCGACGCCGCGGTTGAATACCTCGAGAAGATCGGCATGGATCGGGTGGCGGCGCATGACACCGAGCTCACCGCCTACGCATTGGACCGCCTAAGCCAGAATCCGCTGGTCGCGGTTCAAGGACCTCCGACTGGCGAGGGCCGGGGCGGTGCCATCAGCTTCACTCTCGGCGATGTCCACGCTCATGACCTCGCAACGATCCTCGACCAACAGGGGGTTTCTGTGCGAGCGGGTCATCATTGCGCCAAACCCCTGATGAGGGTTCTCGGGGTGCCGGCCACAGCCCGGGCCTCGTTCTCGGTGTATTCCACCAAAGAGGACGTCGATGCTCTGGTCGAGGGACTAGAAACCGCTGCTCGTTTGTTTGGTCTTTGAGATGGCACTGGAAGAGCTCTATCGCGAGGTGATCCTCGATCACTACCGCAACCCCCGAAACCGTGTTCCCCTCGACCAGCCTGAAGCCGAAGCCGAGGGTGTTAATCCCCTCTGCGGCGACGAGGTCAAAGTGGAGCTGCGATTCGCCGACGGCACCGTCAGCCAGGTTTCGGTCCGTGGGCATGGCTGCTCGATTAGCCAATCTTCGGGTTCCATGATGGGTGAAGCCATCAAGGGCCTCAGCCGGGAGGGCGTCGTCGAACTCGCTAGTCGTTTTCAGGCAATGCTGACCAAAGAGGACGACCCCGCCGAGCAACCGCCACCGGAGCCCGGTTCCGTCATGGGCGAGCTCGACGCTCTCCAGGGGGTGCGCCGTTACCCCGTCAGAATCAAGTGCGCCTCGCTCCCCTGGACCACCCTGGTCCAGGCCGTTTCCTAGCTTCCCCCATTTCCGCGAAAACGGGAGATTTCCCGGTTTTTTTCGTCTTGAGGGTTTCCTGAGGTTCCGGAGAGGCATCCCTAATCCGGTTTCCGAGATGCTTCCTCCACACCAAACCAAGGAGTTGAGCAAGTGAGAAACAGGATGGCGATCCTCGCCGGGGCCGTGACAGTCGGCCTCCTGATCACCGGAATCGCATTCGCTGCCCAGGACGTCGACGAATCAACCGTCAACGTCTCCCTGGGCGAGAGCCAAACGCTCACCCTCCCGGTCGACGACGCCGGCGTGATCGTCTTGAGCCGGTCCAACGGGCACCTTCAGATTGTCACCGCCACCCCCAACGCCGGCTACTCGGCCGAGGTCGAGGTTGCAGTCGGACGCGAAGTTGAAGCCGACTTCCGAGGCAACGGCCTCCGGGTCCAGTTCAACGCCGAGCTCGAGGACGGGGTGGTCAGGGTCCGGATCCGAACCGAAGCCGATGACAACAACGGTTCTACCTCATCGACCGGCGTGACGTCATCGACGAGTTCCACCTCTGTCACCGGGTCGACCTCGCCGACCTCCACGTCTCCCACCACCCCAACCTCGACCACTGCTACCGCGGCCGTGAATGGCTCGGGGAACCTGGTCCTGGCTGAGGGACAGGTGGGCCAGGTGGTCGTGGCCGATGCCGGGACAGTCCTGTTGCGCCGCACTGGGGGCTCACTGACCATCGTTTCCACACAGTCCAACCCGGGCTGGGTGGTCGAGGTAGAGGTCGCCACCGGTCGTGAAGTCGAAGGCGACTTCCGCAACGGCAGCCGCCGGGTCAAGTTCAACTTCGAGCTCGAGGACGGGGTGATCCGGGTGAGGATCGAGTCGGAAGGCGACTCCTCTGGCGGTTCCTCAACCAGCACTACGAGTGGCTCCGGCTCTTCGACCAGCACCACGAACACCACCAACACCACGGGTGGGTCGTCCCTCCCGACCGGAAGCATCACCTACAACCTTGACGGCGCCGGAACCGTCACCGTGATCTTCGCCAACGGCGGGATGACAATCGGATCGATCGACCCGGCCGGTGGCTGGACGATCGAGAAATCGGAACAGAAGTCAGACGAGATCGAGGTTGAGCTCACCAACGGCGGCGCCGAGGCCGAGCTCAAAGTCAAGATCAACAACGGAGTCCTGGAAGTGGAGATCGACAGCAAGATCAGCTAGTTCCAAGCGAAGGTCCCTGCCGACGAGGAACGACCGGGAGGTAGGGGGGCCGCGCCAAACCCGTCCGTGGAGATCTCGGACGGGTTCGGCAGTGTCCCCCTATCCCTGGCCTGTCGGCGGGTAGTGGGTCAGTTTGGCCTTAGGGGGGCGTTGCACCCGCCAAGGCGTGAAGTAGTCCGATCCCTCGGCGAAGGTAACCGGAGTTAGCCCGTCTGATCCACAAATTCGGCGCCCCAGTCCCGGATCAGACGAAACCTGGCGTCACGCTCCCGGTTTCCGGGACTCCCGGACCGAATTACGTGGTTGCCGGGAGCCACCCGCCAAATTACGAGTAGACCCATAACTGGCGAATTCCCTTCTTCGCAGATCCTTGGCTTCTCCTGACATCCCTGGACCAAGCCCACCGTCCCCCACCTATCGGCAGGGGGACAGGCAGCTACGTCGTTTCCAGGGTGAGTTTGAGTTCTATTTGGGCGCCGCCCAGGGGGGACCGGCCTAGGCGGATTGAGCCGCCGGTTTTCTCTGTCATCTTTCGTGCGATGTCGAGACCGAGACCGGTCGACCCGACCCCCGACACTCCTCGTTTGGTGGGGTCCAAACCGGGAGGAAAGCCCGGGCCGCCGTCGCCGATGATCAGCACCGCCCGTCCGTCATCCTCGCTCAATCGCACCTCGAAGGTCGTTCCTGGCGGGGTATGGGCCATGACGTTGCCGATCAAAGCATCGAGGACCGACCCCAGCTCGTCGCTTCCAGCCCGGACCATCAGCGGTCCGGCCGCAACCATTTGGTGCACTTCGCGTTCCTGCTCCTCCGCCAGAACCCTCCAGAACACCATGCGCTTTGACACGATCTCCGAGAAATCGACGGCACTCGGACCGGTCTTACCCCGCCGGACCTCCAGGATCATCCCGTCCACCGCCTCCTGCATCCGATCGACCGCCCCTGTCAGAAGGTCGCGTTCGCCCTTATCGCTGAGTCCTTCCGATTGCAGTCGAAGGCTCGTCAGCGGTGTCCGCAGACGGTGAGACAGATCAGCCAGCGACTCTCTCTCTGCTTTGATCAGATCGCCGAGCCTTTCGGCCAATCCGTTGAGCGCCGCCGCCACCGCCGCCAATTCGGGCGGGCCATCGCCCTGGGCCCGAGCCGACAAGTCCCCCTCGCCCAAACGGTTTGCCACCGCAGCCAGCTCACCCACCGGTCGCACCAACTCCCGGCCAAGCCTTATCGCCAGACCCACTGCTGCGGCAACCACCACCAACCCGAGGATCCCCAGGAGAGTCCAGGCTGTAGCCACCCCCTGATGAAGCTCGGCCGAAGTCGCCGCGGCGACAACCGCAATCACACCGCGGCTGGTCTGCACCGGGATTCCAACTTCCCAGTGGCCGTCGCGGTTGTAGCCCGCGGCAGGAACGCCGGTGCGGGCTGACGCCTCCACTGCGGAAAACTCAACTTGGGGATCTCCGAATCGGCTGCCATCGGGCATGACTAGACGAACACCATCCGGCGGGTCGCCGATGGCGGTTTCCATGTCGTCCGCCGTGAGCGCCTCCGATGACGGCGCCGAGAGGGCGACGAGACCGGCGATCGTCTCCGCCTCATGTTCGGCGTTGATCTGAGCCCGATCGATCGCCTGCTGACGAACCAGCATCATGAGGGGAAGAGTGAAAGCAACCACGATCAGCGACGTGATAGCCAGCGCCAACCAGGCAATCTGCCGCCGCATCAAGCCCCGCCGGGCGGTACCAGCTTGACGCCGACCCCGTGCACCGTGTGGATGTAGCGGGGACTGGCGGCGGTCTCACCGAGCTTCGAGCGCAACGAAGAGAGATGGACATCGACAGTGCGATCCCCGCCTCCATAGGGTTGGCGCCAGACCTCAGCCAGGATGTCGCGCTTGCTGACCACCTCGCCGACTCGATCGGCCAGGAGGACCAGGAGGTCGAATTCCTTCGGGCTCAGATCGATCGATTCACCGGCGAGCACGACCTCACGGGCTCCCCGGTCGATCCGGAGCTCACCCAACTCGACGACCGGGTCCGAGGCAGTGGACTCGGCTCGCCTCAACACCGCTCGCACCCGAGCCTCAAGTTGCGCGGTCGAGTACGGCTTGACCAGGTAGTCGTCTGCGCCGGCATCGAGCGCGGCTACCACGTGCTCGTCGCCTTCGCGAGCGGTAGCCACTATCACGGCAACGTTCGACACCGCTCGCAACATTCTGAGCAGTTCGGCACCGTCCAGGTCGGGCAGTCCGAGATCGAGAATCACTAGGTCGGGTTTGCTGGCCACGACGAGCTTCAGGCCCTCCAAGGCTGCCGCCGCGGTCTCAACATGGTGACCGCGATCGGCCAGCGCGTCTGCGGCCAGCCGCCGAATGTGAGGATCGTCCTCGATGACAATGATTGCCGCCACGACCGAAAGCGTAGGGACTGAGGGAGCCGTTGCTTGGTGCGAATAGCGTTACAGACCACCAACGGCGCGATTCCTGAGCTTTTCTTGAGGTTCCGCTGAGGTCCTTAACCTCCATCGCCCGCCAAGATGAACATGTGAAGAAACCCGGCCTCGTCGCTCTTTGGATTGTCGCCACTTTGGCGACGACTGCTGTCGCCTATGTGGCTGTCAACGCCGCCGGGGCCGAGGTCACCGATCGGCCCCTCACGTCGGTCGTGGCAACCGGCGATTCTGCGGCCTCGCCCAGCACATCGACGACCGGACAGGCCGGAACCTCCACCAGCGCGACCGGCGAAACCAGCACCGGCGAATCCACCACCACCGGCGGCGGCACTACAGGCGGCACTGGCACTACCGGCACGACCAGCGGATCCACCACCTCGACCAACAGCTCCTCGACCTCGTCCACTGCAACCACGGGGACCACTGTGTCGGATGCTCCCTGGCAGCAGACAACTATTCCATCGAAGGGTGGTCTCGTGATCGTGTCCTACCGGCCCGGCGAGGTCAAGCTGGAATCGGTAGCGCCGACCCCGGGCTTCAGCTACAAAATCGACAAGCAGGGACCGCCCGAAGTGCGGGTGGAATTCGAAGGTGGCGACGTCAGAGTCGAAGTGAGAGTCCGCTGGGACGGTGGACTCATAACCGAAGTCGACGAAGACAACTAAAGGACGCCGCCCTCGGTCATCTTCTTCAGATCGAGAACGCGGTCGAGGTCCGCTTCAGTCATCAGCCCTTGCTCGAGCACGATCTCCCGAACACTCTTCCCGGTGGCAAGGGCCTCCTTGGCAACCTTGGCCCCGGCGTCGTAGCCGATATGAGGGTTGAGAGCCGTCACCACTATCACATTGCGCTCGACCAGTTCTCGGGCTCGTTCCTCATTGGCCTCAAGACCCTCGACACAACGTTCGGCGAACACCCGTGCCGCGTTGGCGAGAATCGAGATCGACTCGGACAGGTTGTGTGACAGCACCGGCATCATCACGTTGAGTTCGAAGTTGCCGTTGGCAGCACTCCAGGTAACCGTTGCATCGTTGCCGACGACCTGGGCCGCCACCTGCATCATCATTTCCGACATGACCGGGTTGACTTTTCCGGGCATGATGGACGAACCCGGCTGCAGGTCGGGCAGTCGGAGCTCGGCTAGCCCCGCGGTCGGTCCGGAACCGAGCCATCGGATGTCGTTGGCGATCTTGAACAGAGACACGGCAACTGTCTTGAGCGCACCCGACGCCATCACGGCGGCGTCCTTGCCGCCCTGGGCCTCGAAGTGATCAGGCGCCTCGACGAAGGGAAAGCCGGATCTCTCTGCCATTAAAGCGATCACCTCGGAGGCGAAGCCCTCCGGAGCGTTGATCCCGGTTCCAACTGCGGTTCCACCGAGCGCCAGCTCCTCGAGTTCGGGAAGGATCTTCTCGAGGCGGTTGCTCCCATTGCGCACCTGGGTCGCGTAACCCGCGAACTCCTGACCCAGCGTGACCGGAGTGGCATCCATCAGGTGAGTGCGTCCTGACTTGACAACATCGGAGAACTCCCCGGCCTTGGTTTCGAGGGCGGCACCGAGCCTTGCGAGGGCTGGCAGCAGGTCGGTCCGGATACCCTTGACAGCGGCGATGTGGATGGCGCTGGGGATGACGTCGTTGGACGACTGTCCGTAGTTCACCTGATCGTTGGAGTGAACGCTCTTCTTATCGCGGTCCCCCCCCAGGATCTCGTTGGCCCGGTGAGCGATCACCTCATTGGCATTGGTATTGGTGGATGTCCCCGAGCCGGTCTGAAAGATGTCGAGGACAAAGTGCTCATCGAGGCTTCCGGCCAAGACCTCTTCCGCCGCCTTCTCGATGGCGGCCGCCGTCTCCTCCGGAATCGCCTTTCTTTTTCCTGCCACTGCCGCGGCAGCCCCCTTGATCAAACCAAGGGCCCAAATGAAATCCCGTCCGAATCGGAGATTGGAGATCGGGAAGTTGTCACGGGCACGTTGAGTCGAGGCGCCGTAATAGGCCCCCACCGGGACCGACACCTCCCCCATCGAATCTCTCTCAGTCCGGTATTCCATAGCAAGACGGTAGACGGAAGACGGAAGTCGGAAGCCAAATCAGAGACCCAGACGCCAGAACTAGACCAAGAGGTGGCGTTGCTCGGAGTACAAGGACCTCAAACGCTTTGGGAGTTGCGACTTGCCAGAATCCAGACCCAACGCGACGGCTTCGAGCAGGTCGACCAGACCGTGGAAGTCGCCCAGTGAAATCGCCTCCGGGCCCAGGCGGGCCCGCCGCTTGCCCGAACGAACTCGATCGATGTCGACCATGTTGTGATAGTTGTCGAGGGCCAGGCATAACCCGGTCGCTTCGTAGCCGAGAGAAGCAAAAGCAGTGGCCTCGCAGCTGCCGCCGGACATCAGCTTCCGCTGGTGGGGAACTTGAGCCGACCTCGCCGTGTCCGACAACCGGTTGGTTAACTCCGAAGAGAAAACGCTGGAAGCGTCACCAACCCGGACGATCGGACCCCCACCCACAGGGGCGTCCGTGGATTGGCGGGAGCACTCGATCGACAGCACTCGCGCCCCGGCGGGAAGGGTCTTGAGCTCACAGGCGGCGATGGCGCCGACGAAGCCGACCTCCTCTGCCCGCGTCAGCAGCACCGAAAAGTGGCCGACCCCGGCACCGGCCAGCCGATCGAGAGCGGAAAGAGCCGCCGCCGCTCCGGCTAGGTCGTCACATGCCCGAGCGCGCAACCGATCGCCGTCGACGCCGAGGGATGCCTGAGGAAAGGCAAATCGCACGATGTCTCCGACCGCGGCATCACTGTGGGAACGACCGAGCCAACCGCGACTTGTGGTGGCATCGAATTCATCGAGCCGGACCGGCCGGGGACCGGTTGCGGTTTCCAATTGGAGGCGGGCCCCGGCGACATACTCGGGATGGACCCCACCCCTCAGTTCAACTTCAGTTCGCGTCCCGGTCCTTCTGACAACCAATGCCGGATGGTCCATGTGCGCAACTGCGACAACGGGTCGCTTCCTGCTTCTTTCCGCCGAACGTATGAGAAGATTTCCGGCCCGATCATCGCTGACTGACAAACCCCGCCTGGCGGCCCAGACCCGCACCCAAGCCTGCACCGCCGACTCCCGTCCGGACGCCGTCGGAAGATCGGTGAGGGCGACGAGCCAGCGCTGATGTGAGGCCCTCGAAGCCGCCCGAGCCACGACGATCAGGTTTCGAACGGGAGGTCGGTAAAGAGATCAGTTACTTTGGTTTCTGGCACCTTGGCCTGACCATTCTCACCACCGGGAGCCAGACCCAGACGGGCCCGGACGGCTTCATATCCGCCTGCCTCAAGTTCTTCTGCCAACTCCGGGCCTCCCGAATCGACCAGGCGGCCGTCGACCATGACATGGACCCTGTCGGGAATCACGTATCGCAGAATCCTCGAATAGTGGGTGATCATCAGCACCCCGACCTCAGGCGACCTCATCACCTCGACGGCTTCTGCGACCTCTCGAACGGCGTCGATGTCCAACCCGGAATCGATCTCATCCAGCAGCGCCACCTTCGGTCCCAGAACCGCCATCTGGAAGATCTCCGATCGTTTCTTTTCGCCACCGGACAGATCCTCATTGACTCCGCGCTCGAGGAACCGGGTCATGTCGAACTTCTCGGCAGCCTCGGCAACCCGTCGCTCAATCTCCTCTTCGCCCATCCCGGCTTCGGCGGCTGCCTCCGCAACAAACTCACCGAGCTTGACCCCGGGAATTTCGACGGGGTACTGAAAGCCCTGCATGAGACCGAGCCGGGCTCGTTCGTCGACGTCGAGCCCGAGCAGGGGCTCCCCGGCCAGGTTGGCGCTACCCACGACTTCATAACCATGGCGCCCGCTGAGGACGTGGCACAGGGTTGACTTCCCGGAACCGTTGGGCCCCATCAGTGCGTGAACTTCGCCGAAGGGCAGGTCAAGGTGGATGCCTTTGAGGATCTCGCGGCCACCAACCGCAGCCGTGAGCTTCGCGATGGATAGAGCAATGGTCATTCCGGCAGCTCCACGTAGACGTTGCCGTCTTCGATCGACACGACGTAGGTCGGTACAGGCTTAGTCGCTGGGAGAGTCTGCGGAAGTCCCGTCGTCAGGTCGAAAGTGGAGCCGTGACGGGGACACTCAACTTCGTGGTCGAAGACCTCTCCCTCGGCGAGCGAGGCTTCGGCATGGCTGCAACGATCGCCGATGGCAAACACTGAGCCGTCGACCAGGAAGACGGCAATGCGGTGCTCGTCGATGTCGACCTTGAGGCCCACTCCTTCTTTGAGGTCGGAGAAATCGCCAACCTTCACCCGGTTGATCATCCGGCCCCCAATTCGGCACTCACAAAACGCCGGTCGAGGACATCCGCCAGAGCGGGCTGGAGGCCTTTGATCGGCAACCGATCGAGCACCTGACCGAAGAAGCCGCGCACCAGCAGTCGCTCGGCCCGCGGTCGGCTGAGGCCGCGGCTCTGGAGGTAGTAGAGGTGGTCCTCCTCCAACGGTCCAACCGAGGATCCGTGGCCGCACATGACGTCATCACACAAGATCTCGAGAATGGGGACAGAGTGAGCCTTCGCATCGGCGGACAGAACCAGGTTGCGGTTGGTTTCGAATGCCGAGGTACCGACTGCCGGCTTCTCGATTCGAACCAGGCCAGCGAACACCGACTGCGACTGATCCTCCACGGCGCCCTTCAGCAATACCTCTGATGTCGATTTGCGACCGCGGTGGGTCATGTTGATCCGATAGTCGAGGACCTGGTCACGATGCCCAAAGAACAGACCCATAACCTCCGCCGACGAGCCCTGGCCGTCGAGGTCGACGCCGAGATCGAGGCGCCCTAGCTTGCCGCCGAGACCTGCTTCACCCAGCCGGAAGGAAGCGTCCCTGGCGAGGCGAGCTCGAAGCTGGACGATGCCGTAAGTCTCGAGGCCGAGCTCCTGGACCGTCATAAGGCGGAGATGGCCGCCATCAGCGAGGTCTACCTCGACTTGCGGCACGACCACAGAGTTGACGTCGGAAGGGCCTCGATAGAACAGAACTATCGAAGCCTCGGCGTTGACTGCCAATTTGATGGTGACATGGGGGAAGGAAATGGCCCGATCGGTGACGGCCTGGACGTCGACGACGATCGGGTCGGTCACTGCCGCACCCCGGGGAATGTCAACGACGACACCGTCCGAGACGAACGCGAGGTGCCCGGCTGCGAACTTGTCGATCGACGGAGGGACCAGCCCCAGCAGTTCGACCCCGGCTGCCAGAAACGGTCCGCTCACGGCGGCGGTACGGCCGTCGATGATGACCGCGGTGGCCGACGCTTCAATCGAGTCAAGAAACGGATCGGTGGACAGCGGACTGCCAGGAACGTCGACGATCGAATAGCCGGTTGGGTCGAGGTCCGGATCCACATACCGCCACAACTCATCAGCCCCAGTCGGCACGGGAAGCTCCTCATACAGTTCCCACGCCGCAGCCCGCCCCGAGACGGGAACGGACGCGTCGATAAAGTCTGAGGTTTGGCGGGTCAGGGGAACCACGAGGGCCAAATCGTAGTGACCCTGCCATAAAAGTCCGAAGCGGTGCAAGGCCCCAACGGTTGGCATTAGGTCGGCAGGAGGCAGTACCGACGCCTCAGCCTTCGAGGAGCAGCGCGTCGACTGTGACGTTGCTTTGGGCGTTCCAGAGCATCCATCCGAGCCCGCGGGAATTGGCCTCTTCGATCTGAGCCCGTACCTGTCCGGCGTCGTAGCCGAAGTCCTGCAACCAGGGTCGGACAACGATCTGGCGAGCCAGACGCCCGAGCCCGTCGTCGAGGGCGTAACCCACCAGCGCCGCCGGATTGTCGACAGGATTCTGGAACCCGTACCAGCCCGACGCGTAGTGACTCGGGTACAGCATCGGGGAGGCAACATCGATTACGGAAGTGACTTCCTCCCACTTTTGCCCGATGCCGCCGTCATCGACGGCCTTAGTTATGAACCCGAAGATGTCAGCGGCAACGGCGCAACCGAGCGGGTGCAACTCGGCGACGGCCGTCGCCAGAAAGTCACGAATGGTGGCAATGCGAATGTCCTCGCTGGCACCGGCATCGAAGACGGCACCGTCGCGCCTGTTGTCCGGGAACCTCACGTAGTCGAACTGAATCTCGTGGACGCCGGCTGCGCAGGCCTCGACTGCCAGATCCAGAGCGTATGCCTGAGCCATGGGATCGGTTGGATCCAGGAAGTACTGCCCGTTGTAGGAGTAAGCCGCGCCGATGGCCGCATCCCAGACCGCCAGGTCGGGTGCCCGAAGGGCAGCGATGGGATCCTGAAACGACACGATGCGCCCGATCAGATATATCCCGGCACGCTCGGCGTCGATGATCACCTGCTCGAGATCGTATTTGGGGAACACCGCGCCGATCTGGTGTGCGAGCGTCACGGAGGTGTCGTACAAAACGGCACCCGTCTCGTCTTTCAGATCCAACATCAGTGCGTTGAGCTCGGTGGTCTGGGCCAGGGCCACGAACTCGGACCAGCGCTCTTCGGCGGCGTCGCCATTGATGTGGACGGCCTTCATCGTCTCGGGGGCGATCGCCACCGCCTCCTCGCCCGGGCTTCCATCCCATTCGAAGACCGCCCCCTCCCAGGCAGGTCGCCAGACCTGAACCGGACCAGGTTCGGCCTTGCGAAGGGAGAATTGGCCGTTGAGATCGGTAACCGAAGTCCCCGCACTCGAGGTGACGTAGGCGCCCTCGACTGCCCGGCCGTCGGGATCGACGATCCGACCCCGAAGCAGTTGGGGTCGCAGTACTGCTTCCATCAATGCCTCGGGTTGACCCAGCACCGGAATTTGCAGCATCGGATAGCCCGGGGCGGTCACGGCCAGCGCGTTCACCCCCCCGGTCCAGTCGATGGTTGCGTCACCGGTGTCGGACGTGGTGCCGACCAGCGTGTCGCCGTGCCACAACTCAGCCCCCGCCACCGGTGCTCCCACGTCATCGACGACAGAAACCGTCAACGGTGTGGCGCCGCTAGCGAGGCTCCACCCTGCCCAGGTGGCCCAGACGAGGGAGAGAGCCACCAGCAGCCGGAATAGCAGCCTGCGGGACAAGATATGGAGAGCCTACCGGCTACCCAACACCCTAAGTCTGGTCGGGGGGCACTTTCCGGAGCCAAGAGTCGGTCTTGGCCATTGCGCCCAAGGCGACCCTTTGATACCGTCGGCAGGGGAATGAGGGTCAAAATGCACGGCAAGCGCGGACACCCGGCCGTCGACACGATGGCCCGGTACCTCGACGAGGTTGCGACTCATGGGCTGCTGACAGCTGATGATGAGGTCGCCCTGTCGAGGCTCATCGACCGCGGTCGCAAGGCCGAACGGCGAATCGCCTCTGGAAGCTGCCCGGCCGAAGAGGAGAGCCTCTTGCTAGCTGCGGTCGCATCCGGGGAGGCCGCCAAACTCGAGTTCATTCGTTCAAACTTGCGCTTGGTGATTTCCATCGCCAAGCGCTACACGGGCCGGGGTCTCGAGATGCTCGATCTGGTTCAGGAAGGCAATCTGGGGCTCATCCGTGCTGTCGAGAAGTTCGACTGGCGAAAGGGCTTCAAGTTCTCGACCTATGCGACCTGGTGGATCCGCCAGGCCATCTCTCGAGGTCTCGGCAATCAAGCACGAACGATCCGCCTCCCGGTCCATGTGGTCGATGTGGTGCGGAAGGTCGAAGAGACCAGGGCACTTCTGATCGAGCTCTACCACCGATCGCCGACCGTCGCCGAGATGGTCGAGGCAAGCGGCCTGGCCGAGGATGTCGTGATTGCTGCCCTCGAGGCGCCAAGCGACACCGTCTCGCTCGACCGCCCGATCGGTGACGATGGCGACGTCGACCTCGCTGACTTCATCGAGGACGCGGCGGCGCTCGACCCGTTTGATGTCGTTTCCCACTCCCTCGAACAGTCGCGTCTCCGCGCTGCTTTGGCCGTGCTCAACCGCGAGGAACAAGACGTGTTGTGGCTTCGATTCGGCCTTGACGGTTCCGAGCCTCGCACCCTCGCCGACATTGCCCTTCTACTGCGAATGACCAGAGAGAAGGTCCGAGAGTGCGAGGGCCGAGCCCTCGCCAAACTCCGCCACCCATCCTGTGCAACCGACGTCGCGTTGCTGATCTAGAGCAGCAGGCAGTAGGCAGACCGTTTTGGCCCAATCAACATGACCTGGGTTCTGCTCCCCTGGTGTCGATCGTCCGCGCCAAAACCGGGGGGCGGGCCTTTAACAGCTACGTCGCGGTTGAGCGGTTGACCGCAAAGCCGAGCACTAGACCGCCGGCGGCGGCGTAGATGGCAGAGAATCCCTCGTCGATCGGTAGAACCGGATCGAAGCCGGCAATTCGGGCCATCGAGGCCAGGGCGATCCCACCGATGATCCCCATGAGGAGCGATCCGATCAGGCTGCGCTTGGCCCCGAGAAAGCCACCAATCAGGCCAAAAACACCGCCAATAATGGCCACCACGAAGAGTGTCTCCACGACCTCCTGGGGCATGAGTAGATCCATCACTAGTCAGCCTAGAACAGCAATCGCGAAGTTCTAGTGACCCGAGCCGGAGGCCCTAACCCACTAGACAGCGCCCGTAGCCGTTTCTCTTGGAAGGCTGCCCGCCCTATCCCACGGCTCCGGCGTCGACCATATTCAGCTCGATCAACCGGTTCATCTCGACCGCGTACTCCATCGGGAGCTCACGGATGATCGGCTCGATGAAGCCTGCGACGATCATCGTCGTTGCCTGTTCCTCGGTGAGACCGCGGCTCATCAGATAGAAAAGCTGCTCCTCGCCAACCTTTGACACGGTTGCCTCATGTCCGATCTCGGCGTCGTTCTCCTCGATCTCCATGTATGGGTAGGTGTCCGAGCGCGATCTGTCATCGAGGATGAGGGCGTCGCACCGGACGAAGCTCTTCGAGTTTTCCGCTCCGGGCTCGACCCGGACCAGGCCGCGATACCCGGCCCGACCACCATCCTTGGAGATCGACTTCGAGATGATCGTGGATGTTGTGTTGGGAGCGGCGTGAACCATCTTGGCTCCAGCGTCCTGATGCTGGCCAGCTCCGGCAAAGGCGATCGACAAGACTTCACCGTGGGCTCCAGGCTCCATCAACCAGACCGCCGGGTACTTCATCGTCAGCTTCGAGCCAAGGTTGCCGTCGACCCACTCCATGGTGGCGTCGGCGTAAGCAGCTGCTCTCTTGGTCACGAGGTTGTAGACGTTGTTCGACCAGTTCTGAATTGTTGTGTACCGACAGCGGCCACCGCGCTTCACGATGATCTCGACGACAGCGGAGTGGAGCGAGTCGGTCGAGTAGATCGGAGCCGAGCAGCCTTCCACGTAGTGACAGAAAGCTCCCTCGTCGACGATGATCAGGGTCCGCTCGAACTGTCCCATGTTCTCGGAGTTGATCCGGAAGTAGGCCTGGAGCGGCTGATCGACGTGGACTCCCGGCGGGACGTAGATGAAGCTGCCACCGGACCACACCGCCGAGTTAAGAGCGGCGAACTTGTTGTCGTTCGGCGGGATGATCGTTGCGAAATACTCCTTGACGAGGTCGGGGTATTCGCGCAGGGCAGTATCCATGTCGGTGAACAGGACTCCGAGCTTCTCGAGATCGTCGCGATTGCGGTGATAGACGACCTCCGAGTTGTGGACGATGACGCCTTCGGCAACGAAGTTGTGTGGTCCGTCGACCTCGATGTCGAAAACGGCTGCAACATCGGCCTCCGTCACTGATATCACCGGGGCATAACCGACCCGGCTCTCGGACCCGGTGAGGCCGGTGTACTCGGCCAACTCGGAGATGTCGCCGGACAGCGGACCGGTGAGCCCACCCTCGCGCGATCCGTCGAGCAGGCCTCGAAGGAAGGCGGCCCGCTCGGCCAGCGGGAGACCGAACACCCAGGCGGGCACCCGGCGGACATCCCGATCACCGACCAGGCCGTTGCGTTGCAGCCAGCGAATCATCGGCTTGTGATCGATGGCGACCCTGCCGCCACCGACCTTGGCGCTCACGGCGAAAAGCGACC
>DATLEZ010000046.1:0-19334 GCA_035525055.1 Acidimicrobiia bacterium
CAGTCGACCATAACCCCATATCGGAAGGAAAGGGCCGAAAGTCCTAGCCACTGGGAGTGGCCGGTTGGGACGCCGTCAGGCGTCCGGTTGCACCAGCATCTGAGCCAAATCCCTGACCTTTACGTCCTCCCCCCGGCCCAATTCCTTGATGCCGTCGTCGATCATCACGTAGCAATAAGGACAGGAGACGGCGATCTCGGACGCACCCGTCTCCAGCGCCTCTTCCGCCCGTTCGATGTTGATCTTCTTGCCGGTGTGCTCCTCCATCCAGAATCGTGCCCCACCCGCCCCGCAACAGAGGCCGCGGGTTCCGTGCCGGCGCATTTCGACCAGTTCGACGTCGCCGGCCGCTGAGGCCACCTCGCGCGGCGCCAGGTAGATGTCGTTGTGGCGGCCGAGGTAACAAGGATCGTGGTACGTGACCTTGCGTCTTGCACCGCCTGCGGGTGTCGCCACCGCGCCTTTTCGAAGCAGCTCGGCCAGCAGTTGGGAATGGTGAACGACCTCGTAGTTTCCCCCCAGTTGCGGATACTCATTGGAGAGAGTGTTGAAGCAATGCGGACACTGGGTGATGATCTTCTTCACTCCAAGCTCGTCGAGAATCTCGATGTTGGAGAGGGCCAGTTGCTGCCACAGGTATTCATTGCCCGACCGTCGGGCCGGGTCGCCATTGCACGACTCCCGGGTGCCGAGGATCGCGAAGTCGATGCCGGCCTGATGCATCAGCCTGGCCAGCGACTGGGAAACTGCGGTGTTACGGTCGTCGTAGGAACCGGCACATCCCACGAACCACAGATACTCCGCATGCTGGGTGTTCTCGCCGAAGATCGGAACCTCGAACTCCAACTGCTCGGTCCATGCAGCCCGCCGTTCCCGACTCAGGCCCCAGGGATTGCCCTGGTTCTCCATGGCAACGAACGCTTTGGAAAGTTCAGCGGGAAAGCTTGACTCCATCATCGTCAGATACCGGCGGATGTCGAGGATGCGGTCAAGGATCTCGATGTTGACCGGGCAGATGTCGTCACATGCACGACAGGTCGTACACGACCACACCTCCTCGGGGCGGATCCGCTGCAGGACCGAATCGCCTTCGATGACAATCCCGGCGCCGAGGCTGACCGGCGGAGAGACACCGGCGTTGATCGCCGCCACCTCTCCGACCTTGAGGACGATCTCGCGAGGATCGAGCGGCTTGCCAGTGATGTTGGCCGGGCATACCGACGTGCAACGGCCGCAGATCGTGCAGGCCTCGGTATCGAAGAGTTGCTTCCATGTGAAATCCGCCACGACCGAGGCGCCGATCGTCTCGATGTCCTCGACCTCTGCGAGATTCGGCATCTCTCGCATCGCCCCCTTCGGCCGGGCCCGCGGCGACAAGAACATGTTGGCGGGGGAGGTGACCATGTGCCGGAGCTTGGTGGTGGGAAGGACCACCAGGAACGCGAGGAAGGCCGCGAAGTGCACCAGCCAGGAAGTCAGGTGGACGGTTGCGGCGGCGCTTTCCGGAATCAGGAGTGACAGCGGATACCCAACGAAGGACCAGACCTCGAAATCGGGGCGACCGACGAGGGCGATGCGGGCTGCTTCGGTCGTCAAACCCGTGACCCCGATCGACGCCAGGAGGACCAGGATCACCCCATCTTCCGGCTTGGTCTTCGATCGCAACCGCCAGGGCCTTTGGAGGTACCGCCTCGTGAAGGCCCAGCCCAGCCCACCCAGATAGACCAGCGCGGCCAGATCGAGAGTTGCCGAGTAAACGAGATAGAAGTCGCCCTCGAGGAACTTCAACTGGTTGGGAAGGATGTGGTCGATCTCGAGAGTGACGGTCCCTGCGAACAAGACGAGGAATCCGATGTAGACCATCGAATGCATGAGACCGGCCTGGCGGTCCCTCATCAGGGTCCGCATCCGAAGACCCCGGCTCAGTTGGGTAAGCCGCTCCCTCCATAGGCCGGTGCGATCGTCGGGAGCACCGCGTGACCAGGCTTCCGCCCTCTGCGCGAACAGAGTCCCCGCGAGGACGATAAACCCCGCGGTCGTCACATAGAACACCGCCTGCATCCACCCAGGCACGTTGACGAACACAACCCGGCCTACCTCGGGTTCATGATGCTCGGGCAAGGTCCCGAGAATCCCAAGGACAACTGTCCCTACGCCCAATATCGCGCCGAGCGCACCGATCACAAGTGGCGGTGCCAACCTGCGTGGCGGAACGGCTGTTGGGGCCTCTTCGTCGACGAGCGAGGTATTCATTACGTACAACGTAGAACGTAAAACGTAAAACGCTCTTTCGTGCCTCTAGGCAAGCCCGAGTTCCTTCTTGAGCTCCTCGAGACGCGCATCGGCCTGCGCCATCGACACCGCCTCCCGCAACTCGGTCTCGGCGCCTTCCGGAGTGGCCTCGCGCAATTCGCCCCGAGCCTTGGCCTCCGAGAGTCTGACTTGGATCTTCTCTTCCACCTTCTCGAGGGAGGGTGCGTTGGCCTCCATCGAAGCCCCGATCGACTCGACCGCCCGGTTGACCGCTTCCTGCATGCGGGCCTGCTCGAGCTGGCCGACCAGCTGCATCCGCTTGGCCGCCAGCTCCTGGAGGCGCATGGCGTTCTGGGTGACAGTGCTCTTGGCCTGGTCGGCCTGAGTGATGGCGATCTCGTACTGCTCGCGCAGGCTGTTCAGGTTGGACTCGGCGGCTTGCAGCTTGAGGGCAACCGATTGGGCAGCGTTGGTCCATTTGGTTTGGCCGGCCACGTCCCCGGCGTTCTTCGCGGTCTCTGCTCGTAGTAGGGCTTGCTTGGCAGTCTCACGAGCCTCACCGACATCCTTGGCCGCTCCCTCGATCTTGGCTTCGATCTGAGTTCGGTGGGCGATGACCTTGGCGGCCTGGTTGCGAAGCTCCTGATCACGACGGCGCGCCTCGTTGATGGCTTGCTCGATTTCAACGGCAGGGTCCATGGCCCGCTCTGCCGCCATGCCAAAGAGTGTCTTTAGGTAATTCCAGATCCGCCGAAACATGGCTTCTCCCTGAGTTGAGTTGGGTGTGGCGAGGATAACGGCCGGAACAGAGCGCGGACGCCAGACGCCAGCTAGCGGGTGCGGCGGGCTCGACCCTTGGGACGGGAGCCGCTCGAACTCGGTGTGGAACGGCTCGAACTCGATTTGCTCGAACTCCTGGAGCCAGAAGAGCTCGACTTGCTCGAGCCAGACGAGCTTGAAGACGATCTGCTTGAACGGTTCGACGATCTGCTCGGGAAGGGGATGCCCAGGCCACCGGAGGAGCGGCGACTCGATTGCCGGGGCCAGTTGTAGTCGACACCCTGGCCCATTCCTCCGACGATGACCGAGAACACATCAAGCCAATCGAGGCCCGAGCCACCAGCCGAGCGGGGAGCTTGCGGCGCCGGGACTCGCTGGGGACCCATCGGGAGATCGCGCGGCACCGGGGCCTCGCCTCGTCGCAACTTTTCGGCATCGGCCCGACAAATCATCACCTTGCGAACACCGGCCGAGGTCTTCAGCTCGGCCTCCTCGACCCCGGCTCCGTGGGTCGGGTCGAAAAAGCAGTGCTCGGGTTTCTCGTCGACCGGTGCCGGTGGCGGGCTTCGGCCCTCCATCAGGGCGGTCGTTGCTTCGAGGTCCCACCGCGCCCGATCGAGGTCATCTGACAGGTCTTCCAGCGCGGAAAGTGTGGTGGCGGCCGTGAGGCGGCCTTCGGCCTGCGCGAAGGTCTCGGAAGCGGAGCGGTAGTGGCCCAGCGCCTCCGAGCTCTTCTCGGTGCGGGGGTCGTCGGCCAGCTTGACGATCTGATCGGCGATCACATCCATCTGGTGGCGAATCTCAGTCCGGGCTTCCTCGAGCCGAGACGTTTGGGCCGCCTTCTGCCGACGTCCGCTCCGCCAGATCGTGAATCCGATGAACCCGACAACGCCGATGATGACGACCGCCACCCAGGGGAACCCGCCTTCCTCGGCGGGAGAAGGCCCAGCCCCAGGCAAGGCTCCGGCGAACTGTTCGAACTCAACCGAGTACGAATCTTCCTGAGCGATCATCGCATCAAGCGCGGAACTGAGGGTCGCATCGTCGAACTCGGAGCTAACCGCTCCTACCTCGTCAGGGGACAGGACCACCACGGTTCCGGTTCCGACCACCTCAAGCAAGTCTGCCGCCAGCTGATCGGCACCATCGGCGACGGTCCCCGCCAGAGCGACGAAGTAGACGTCGGGGTGGGCACCGACCAGCGCCTCGATCTCATTGACGGAGACCGGGGCGCCCTCGGCTATGTAGTAGTGCCGAAACTCAAGGTCCTCGCCGATCTGGTCTATCGAGATTGCTTCTGGCGACTGGCCAAGCGCCGGAAGGGCGCCAAGGCTGCAGGCAACGATTGCCCAGGCCAGAGCCAACGCGGCCCGGCGCATCAGACCCCGAGTTCTTGTGTGAGGCGGGCAACGTGGCCGGTCGCTTTTACCCCCCGGTACTCCCGAGCGAGTTCACCGTCGGCTCCAACAACGAAGGTCGACCGAATCAAGCCAACGGACTCTTTGCCATAAGACCTCTTCTTGCCCCACGCTCCCAATTCTTCGGCGAGAGCGTGGTCCTGATCGGACAAAAGCGGGAAGGGCAAGCCTTCCTTTTCCTTGAAGGCGGCGTTGCGTGCTGGAGCATCGGGACTGACGCCAACCAACTCGTAGCCGGCCTTCTGGAGAGAGGAGTAGTTGTCTCGAAAGTCGCATGCCTCGGTCGTGCAGCCGGGGGTCATCGCCGCCGGGTAGAAGAACATGATGAGGTTCTTTCCCCGAAAATCGGCGGCGGAAACAGGAACTCCGTCTTGATCGGGAAGAGTGAAGTCTATGGGCATACGAGAAAGTTAGACGGTCGACCGGGGTACCACCCGGCTGCCGACGCTTACCGGCCGACCAGCGCCCGGAGGAAGAAGCCGAGGTTGGCGGGGCGCTCGGCCAGGCGGCGAACCAGATAGGGGTACCACCTCGATCCGTAGGGAACGTAGATGCGAATCGGATAGCCGGCTGCGGCCAGCTCCTTCTGGGCCTGGGGCCGAACGCCGTACAGCATCTGGAACTCGAACGGCAGGCGACGCTGGTGGTCCAACTGGCGCGCCAAGTCAATCAATTGAGGGTCGTGGGTTGCCACCGCCGGTGTGACATTCTCAAATCCCATCAACACGTTCAGAAGCCGTGCAAAGGCGGCGTCAACCTCCGATGTCGACTGAAACGCCACCGCTTCCGGCTCCACGTAGGCGCCTTTGCAAAGTCGGAGATGGCCCCCGAGCGGCATCAATCGCAAGAGATCATCCGGAGTTCGGTAGAGGTACGCCTGCAGCGCAAGCCCGAGGTTGCCGTGTCGCGGCTGGGCGTCGGCGTAGATGTCGACGGTCTCTTCGGTGTAAGTGGAGTCCTCCATGTCGATCGTGACAGTGAGGCCAAGGCGCGCGGCCGAGGCAGCCAGCCGGTCGAGAGTTGCCCGGGCCAGGTCGGGATCGAAAGCGAGGCCGAGCTGAGTCAGCTTGATCGAAACATTCCCGTCAATGGAATTGGCTGCTATCTCATCGAGGCAAGCGACATAACTGGCCAGAGCCGCTTCCACCTCAACGGCGGAATTGACTTCCTCTCCTAGGAGGTCAAGGGACACCTTCATCCCTTGACGGTTGAGCTTCTGGGCGGCCCCGATGGCTTCGGCCAGGGTGTCGCCCGCCACGAAGCGGCGGACCAATGCCTTACCGGCCCTGGTGTTTGTGAACGTTGATCGGACCGGGGTGGACTCGGCAACGGCAACCACCATCCGGGAAAAGGCGCTCACCCGGCGCCGAGCTCCCTCGCCCTCTGTGCTGCAGCCCTGACCGCATCCTCCACCACGGCCCGAAAACCCCGTTCTTCGAGGATGTGCATGGCCGCCGCAGTCGTGCCACCCGGCGATGTCACCTGCGAGCGCAACTCGGAGGGCCCATGGCCGGTTTCGGTCAGGAGATGGCCGGCGCCCCTGATCGTTTGATGGACGAATGACTCGGCGACATCCCGGGGCAAACCTTCCCGAACGGCGGCGTCGGTGAGGGCCTCGGCCAGCAGGAAGACGTAGGCAGGACCCGTACCGGAAACGGCGGTGACCGCATCGAGGAGGCTCTCCTCCATGGCCCGTACCGACCCCACCGCCTCCAGGACGATGCGGGTCTTGGCAACGTCGGCCTCGGTGGCGAAGCGGCCGGCCGCGATCCCGGTCACGCCTTCGCCGACGAGCGCCGGGGTGTTGGGCATAGCCCTCACGACAGGCACCTCCCCCAGAACCTTCTCAAACGTGGAGGTCGGGACTCCAGCCGCGATCGAGAGGACCACCTGCTCAATGGTGATTGCGGAGCCCAGATTGTCGAGGAGAACGGAGACGTCCCGGGGCTTGACCGCCACCACGATCACTTCCCGCCCGGAAGACGCCTGACGGGCATCGAGGCTTACTGCCACCCCGGTTTCGACCCGCAGCGCCTCGACCTGTTCGGGTCGTCTGATAGCCAGGGAAAGCTGATCCGGCGCCCATCCGGCGGCCAGCATGCCAGCGGCGAGCGCCCTGCCCATGGCACCGATTCCGATAATGGCAACGCTCGGTCTATTCATCAAACGCCGCAGTGATCATGGCGACGACGAGTATATGGACGGGGGCCTTCCGACCAGATACGCCCTGATCATGTCGATCACCGTCGCCACGGCGGTCGGGTTGTAGCCCTCGGGGATGATCAGATCGGCGTAACACTTGGAGGGCTCGACGAACTCGAGGTGCATCGGGCGTACGAATGCGAAGTACTGCTCCAAAACCGACGGCGTGGTTCTGCCTCTCTCTTCGATGTCACGACCCAGTCGCCGGGCGAGGCGAACATCGGGGTCAGTGTCGACGTAGATCTTGAGGTCGAGGTGCTCGCGGAGGTCCCTATCGGCCAGCACCAGGATCCCTTCAACGATGATCACGGGAGCGGGCTCGAGGCGGTCGGTCTCATCCGCCCGGAGGTGGCGGGTGAAGTCATATGTCGGCCGATCGATGCCGGCACCCTTCGAAAGCATCCCAAGGTGCTCGATCAGCAGCTCTGTTTCGAGCGAGTCGGGATGGTCGTAGTTCACCCGCGACCGCTCTTCGAAACTGAGTTCGGGGCGATGGCGGTAGTACGAATCGTGCTGCACCAGCACCACCCCGGGTAGGGCGCCAAGAACCGCTTCGGCGATTGTCGTCTTCCCCGACCCCGACCCGCCGGCAATGCCGATCGTCAACGGCTGCAGACCGGAGAAACCGGGCGCGGGGTCATTCACCGGTATCACGTTAGGTGGATGGGAGATCCGCTCAGCTCCTCCGTAGAGTCCATCAGATGCCATTGGATTCTGAACAGATGCCATTGAATTCCGATCCCGGTTTCGCGGGGTTCTTGCATCGACACACGAAGGAGATTGGCCCTGGTGAGGCGTTTACCCCACCGATAACCCTGGCTTCGGTGTTTGCCCTTCCCGACGGGATCGAAGGCGACCACCAGTACGGGCGATGGTCCAATCCGACCTGGTCGGCCCTCGAGAACGCCCTCGAGGTCCTCGAGAGGGCGCCGAGTGTTGCGTTCCCCTCCGGAATGGCCGCCACCGCCTCGGTCCTCTACACGACGCTCAGACCGGGAGACAGAGTCCTCATCCCATCGGACGCGTACTACACGACCCGGCTCTTCGCCGAGCGTTACCTAGCTCCCTTCGGAGTCCTGGTCGAGACGCTCCCGACCTTGCTCCTCGACAACCACGACCTGGCAGGACTCAAACTGGTCTGGGTCGAGACGCCGTCCAATCCTCGCCTAGATCTGGTCGACATCGAGAAGGTGGCGAGGAGGGCTGCGGCGGCCGGAGCAGTCCTCGTGGCCGACAACACAACCATGACCCCTCTCGGCCAGCGCCCCCTGGACCTCGGGGCCGACTTCGTCGTGTCATCGGACACCAAGGCCATGAACGGCCACTCCGACGTCGTCTCGGGGCACGTGGCTAGCCGCCGCCCCGAACTGGTCGATGAGATCCGGGAGTGGCGCAACTTGGCCGGAGCGATTCCCGGTCCGTTTGAGGCGTGGTTGGTGCACCGGGGTTTGGACACGCTCGAGATTCGCCTCGCGAGAATGTGCCATAACGCCGCGATCGTGGCCGAACATCTCGCCAAGAGCCCGGCCGTTGTGAGCGTTCGTTACCCGGGACTAGCCGATCATCCCCAGCACGAGTTGGCCAAGCAACAAATGACCGGGTTTGGTTCGGTGGTGGCGGTGACATTCTCCGGCGAATCGACAGCTGAGCGCTTCATCGCGGAGTGCCCGTTCATCCGCCCTACAACCAGTTTCGGTGGCGTTCACACCTCGGCCGAGAGACGGGCTCGTTGGGGCGAAGACGTGCCTGAGGGTTTCGTTCGCCTTTCCCTCGGAACCGAACCCACCGACGAACTGGTCGCAGGGATCGAGCAAGCGCTCGGTTAGGCAGCGATCAGATCGCCAAATCAGATCAGCCGTTGCCTAATCAGCCGTTATTGGTGCGAAGCCGGCGCATGTCGTCGAGGACACCTGATACGAGGGTGGTCTCGGCGGAAGCATGGACACCCTTCAGGTGTCGCCTGGCGTCGGGCTCGGCCGGTACTTCTTCATCAGGCCGCGTCGGGATGTCGGTCGAAAGATCGACTTCGCCCTCGGCCGGATGATCTCCCAGCCATTCAAGAACCGGGAACTCCTCGGCGGGGGTCGGGATCTTTTCAACCGGAGGCGGTGGGGCCAAGTCGACCTCGAATGCCGTGTCCTTCACAGTGAGACCGCGGGACAGCAAGGTGTTGACCACTTGAAAGGCGCGGGTGCGTCCCATGGTGCGCTCCAGCGAGGCAAGGCTGAAGGCCGGGACAAGGGCGACGAGCGTGACCCAGTCCTCGGCATGAAGCGTGACCGGTGAAGGCACGTCGGCGCTGAGGACGAGGGGTGAGTTCTCCTCGACACCCAGGGCGCGGATCTCGCTTTCGATCAGCCGCAGGTGCTCGACCTCGGCCATGACCTCGGTCACTTCCCACGACGGGGAGTTGGGGTCGAACTCGGGGGAAGCTACGAAGAACGAACCCTCCGTCGGCCCGGTCAGGACGAATAGTGCGTCGATGGTCGATCGACGAAGCTGGTCGGGTTCCATGGGGGGCCGCTGACCCGCCAGAGTGGCGCCCGCCAGCTTGCCCTCATTGAAGTGGATCACGCCAGCCCGGGTGCCTTCGATACGAAGGGCAGCAGTCTTTCCGGTGACCCGCATCATCTGCAGGAGGTCAGCCACCGACCAGTTGCTTAAGTTCCCGGACAGCATCATCTGCCTCAGACCCCTTCCTCAGGATTCGCCTGTTTATCGGCCTTGAAACCACCAGAGTTGAGACTTTCAGCCCTTTTTCGAGGCTTTGATCTGGGCGGGGGCCCCGGTGCCCTTCCGCTTTTCATCTCCCTTTTTTGCTCGCGAAGGGTGAACACGTCCTCCCACTGGCCGACGTCGGCGATGGATGGCCAATCAGCGGCCACGGTTTCCCATCCAACCGGGCCGACCTCCAGCCGTTTCCCCAGGACCCCAACGAAGATCCTGGCCTTGGCATCCCCGAAACCCGGGAGTTCCCGGAGACGTTTGTAGAGGTCCTCCCCGGTGGAGGCGGTGGTCCAGAGGCGGGACGTGTCGCCGTCGTAGTGGGTGACGATGTACCCGGCCAATTCGTGGGTCCGTTTGGCAAAGGCTCCGGGAAAACGATGAATGGCCGGCGGCCCCTTGAACAGAGGGTCGAGATCGGCCGGATCCATCCTTGCGATCCGGGCCGGATCGAGGGGCTCACCCAGACGCTGCTGCAGAAGGAAGGGGCCGTAGAAAGCGCGCTCCATTCGGAACTGCTGATCAAGGAGCATTCCCATGAGCAGGGCAAAGGGGTTCGCGGCTAGCAACCGATCAGCCACCGGGTCACCGGTCCACGGCAACGACTCCACTCCCATCGGCCAAAACCTAGTGACGTCGAGATCGAGATGTGTTGTCGCGGACACCGCATCGGTCCCTGAAAGCCTGACGCGCCATACTGCTGTCGCATGAGCGCGGCTGACACCTCGATCGACCAGTTCTACGAGGGCTGGCAGACCTACAACGAGCGGATTGTCGAGGTTGTCCGGGGTCTTTCGGCCGAACAACTGCAGGTGCGGCCCGGTCCAGAGCGGTGGCCGATGTGGGCGACCGTGGGGCACACCGCCGGGGCGCGTGTGTATTGGCTCTGCGGCGTTTTCGGGGAGCCCGGAGCAGAGGCAACGCCGTTTACGGATCCGCTGAGCGGTCTCGGATGGGAAGATGACCTCGATACACCTCGGACAGCCACCGAGCTCACCGAGGCGCTCACAACGACCTGGCAGGTCATTGCCGACTGCTTACAGCGGTGGACGCCGGCCTTCCTATTCGAGCAGTTCGGTCCGCTGGCCGACAAGAAAACGCAGGTCCACACGCGCCAGGCAGTGTTGATGCGCCTCATCAGCCACGACTCCTACCACATTGGCGAGTTGTCTCAGACGCTTGGCATCAATGGCATGCCGCAGATCGACCTCTGGCGTGCCGACTGATCGTATTTAGGCCGACTGATCGTCTTTGGGCGCCCCGAGGACGGGTGGACGCGCGGGAGGCGGCCGACAAGCACCTCGGATCAAGGACGGGGACCTCGGATCAAGAAGTTCGATTCAGGTCAACGACCGAATAAGGACCCAAACGATCAGGGCGCCGACAGGCAGGAGGTCGAGCGGTATCCGGCTGGATCGGTTCTTCATGTTGAACCAGAGCGCCGCCGGGGTGGCTTGATACCGGTTCGGAAGCGGATCTAGACCGAGCGGATGACGACCGTCAACACCCAGATGGCCAGGAGCACCACGGGTGCAGTCTGGAGGATGCTGATGGCGTTGAAAGAGCGAGGGTGTCTGTTCATCGTGCTGTCCTTTGGACGTACCGACGAGGGTCACGGTTTCATCGGCAGCCCGTTTCCCGAGAAAAGGGGTCTTTGGGCCTACGCCTAGTCTGTCTTTCGCGAGGCATGTCTTCATCTGTCCTTTCGCGAGGCGTGTCTTCCTCTGCCTTTCGCGAGGCGTGTCTTCTGGGCGAGCCTTGCCTCTCACTACCCTCCCGGGCGATGCAGGTCCTGCCCACCAAGGTCGATCGCGCCGACGAAGACTTCGCGTCCAACCGCCGGGTCATGCTCGACAAGCTGGCCGAGTTCGAACAGCTCCAAGCTCAGGCCCGATTGGGAGGCGGCCAGAAGTACATCGATCGCCATCGGGCCCGGGGCAAGCTCCTGGTGAGGGAGCGGATCGAGTTGTTGGCCGACCGCGACACCCCCTTCCTCGAGTTGTCAACGCTGGCCGCCTGGGGATCCGACAAGAACCTTGGCGCCAACGCCGTCACGGGAATCGGAATCGTCTCCGGAGTCGAGTGCGTCATCTCGGCCAACGATCCGACGAGTCAGGCCGGTTCCTCCAACCGCTACAGCCTGGCCAAGACTCTCCGAGCCCAGGACATCGCCATGGAGAATCGCCTGCCGCTGATCAACCTGGTTGAGTCGGGCGGAGCCGACCTGCCCGATCAGGCCGAGGTGTTCATCACCGGGGGCAAGTGGTTTCGCAACCTCACCTGGATGTCGCGCATGGGAATCCCGACGATTGCCCTGGTCTTCGGCAACTCGACGGCTGGCGGCGCCTATGTCCCGGCGATGTGCGACTACTCGGTGATGGTCAAGGAACGCGCCAAGGTGTTTCTGGGAGGCCCACCCCTGGTCAAGATGGCGACCGGGGAGGAGTCGACCGACGAAGAACTTGGTGGGGCTGAAATGCACTCCCGCGTATCCGGGCTCTCCGACTACTTCGCCCAGGACGAACACGACGCCCTTCGGATCGGGCGGGAAATCGTCTCGCACCTGAACTGGCGCAAGCTCGGGTTCGGGCCGACCCGTCCTACCGATCCACCGATCCACGACCCCGAGGATCTGCTTGGCATCATTCCCCAGGATCTCCGGATTCCCTTCGATATGCGGGAAGTTCTGGGGCGGATCGTCGATGGTTCGAGGTTCGAGGAGTACAAGGCCCTCTACGGAACGTCGCTGGTGGTGGGGTGGGCGTCGGTGCATGGATATGCGATCGGAGTGATTGCCAATCAACAAGGAGTGATCTTCTCGGAGGAAGCCCAGAAGGCCACTGAATTCATCCAACTCTGCAATCGCTACGACACCCCGCTGCTCTTCATCCACAACACCACCGGCTACATGGTGGGCAAGTCATACGAGCAACGGGGGATCATCAAAGACGGCGCCAAGATGATCAATGCAGTTGCCAATTCCACAGTGCCACACATTGCTCTGATGGCGGGGGTGTCATACGGGGCGGGTAACTACGGCATGTCCGGCAAGTCCTACAACCCGCGTTTCGTCTTCGGATGGCCCAACCACAAGGTTGCAGTGATGGGGCCTAAGCAATTGGCCGGGGTGATGTCAATCATCGCCCGCCAGGCCGCCGAGGAACAAGGTCGGGAGTTCGACGTCGAGACCGACGAGCAGCGGCGGGCATTGATCGAGTCCCAGATCGGATATGAGGAGCAGGCCTACTTCTCGACTGGTCGAATCCGTGACGACGGTCTCTGCGACCCTCGTGACACGAGAACGGTGCTGGGCATCGCCCTGTCGGCGGTCCATTCCAACGAGGTAAAAGGCACGGCGGAGTTCGGCGTATTCAGGATGTGAGGGAAGAGCGTGGTGCGTGGTGCGTGGTGCTTGGTGCGTGCAGATATCTCTCTCAGACGCCAGACGCCAGACGCCAGAACTTCAAACCTCGGACCTCTATCGGCCGATTGATAGGCCGGAGGTCTCGGACTTCCACTTGATCGAGCAGCCCCTGGAGGCCAACTGATCGTCGGAAGGTGCCTTGCCTTCCAGCACCGAATCGACTGCGGCCCGGAGGCTCTCACCCGTGACCGCGATTTCGGTGCCTGGTCGGGCGTCGTCGAACTGGCCCCGATAAGCAAGCCGGCCGTCGGCCGCGAATAAGAAGAAGTCGGGTGTGCACGCTGCGGTGAAGGCCCTCGCCACCTTCTGGGTCTCGTCGTACAAGACCGGGAACGTGTAGCCGACCTCGTCGGCCACCAGTGCCTGGTTCTCGGGACGGTCATCGGGGTGGCTCCCGGCATCGTTGGAAGCAATCCCCACCACAGCCAGGTCAGAGCCGGCGTAGTCACGACCAAACTCGGCCAGGCCGGCCTGAATGTGCTTGACGTAAGGGCAGTGGACACAGAGGAACACCACCAGCAGCGGACGCCCGGCGAAGTCCTCCGATCCCACCGTTGCGGCCGTTCGCACATCCGGAAGTTTGAATTCGGGGAGCACGGTCCCCAGCGCCAGCATGGTCGACGAAGCCACCTGCCACCTCCTTGCTGCTTTCGATCTTACGAGCCGTCAAGGTCAAGCAATTCGGCGCCGATCATGTCTCGATGAGGTCAGCGCGCCCTTACCTCCTCCTGGTCCTGCTGCTGGTCACAACTGCAGCCCTCGGACCGGGCGGTACTTTTGTCGACGACAACGGCAACCTCCACGAACCCAACATCGAGGCAATCTTCGCCGCCGGGATCACAACCGGCTGTTCGGTTTCCCCTTCACTTTTCTGCCCGACCCAAGCCGTGACCCGGGGACAGATGGCGGCCTTCCTCACAAGGGCTCTTGACCTCCCCGCCCCCGATCGCGACTACTTCACCGACGACAGCGGGTCGATCTTCGAGGATCAGATCAACAGGCTTGCAACTGCCGGGATCACTGGGGGTTGCACCGTCGGGACCTTCTGCCCGAACGACACAATTACCCGCGAACAGATGGCTGCGTTCCTCGTGAGGGCCTACGGCTACGCGGCTCCCGGAGTCGACCGGTTCACCGACGACGAGGGGTCGCAGTTCGAGGCCGAGATCAACTTTCTGGCTGAAGCGGGGATCACGACGGGATGTGCAGCCGACCGGTTCTGCCCCGCCAACCCGGTGCTCCGCGATCAAATGGCGACGTTCCTGGCCAGAGCCGAATTGCTGGAGCCGATCCTCGTCCCGGCCGGATGTTCCATACTCCCCGCCGACAACATCTGGAACACCCGGGTCGACAACCTCCCGGTCCATGCCCGTTCTGGTGCGTATGTCCCTTCGATCGGCACGGACACGAACATGCATCCGGACTTCGGATCCGGGGTGTGGCCGCCCGGTTCGACCAGCCCGATCGGCATTCCAGTGACCGAAGTCGGAGCCGGCCAACCGGCCGTGGAGATCATCTACACCGACTACGGCGACGAAAGCGACCCGGGACCGTTCCCGATTCCACCGTCCGCTTCGGTCGAGGGCGGCCCCAGCGGCGGCGGTGACCGCCATGTGATAGTCGTCGATCGCGCTGCCTGCCGCCTCTATGAGTTGTTCTACGCCTGGCCCCAGGAGAACGGATCCTGGGAGGCGTCTTCCGGCGCTGCCTACGACCTTCGCTCCAACGCCCTCCGACCGGATGGCTGGACCTCGGCCGATGCCGCCGGCCTTCCGATCTTCCCGGGCCTCGTCACCTACGACGAAGTCGCGGCCGGCTACATCGGCCATGCAATCCGATTCACCGCCTCGGAGACTCAGCGGGCATATGTATGGCCAGCCCGTCACTACGCGTCATCGGACACGAGGCTCGACCTGCCACCGATGGGCCAGCGCTTTCGCCTCAAGGCCAGCTTCGATATCTCGGGCTTCGCACCTGAGGTTCAGGTCATCCTGACGGCGTTCAAGCAGTTCGGTCTGATCCTGGCCGACAACGGTTCATCGTGGTACGTCTCGGGCGCGCCCGATCCCCGCTGGGACAACGACGTGCTCAGTGAACTCAAGACAATCCCGGGGTCCGCCTTCGAAGCCGTCGACGTCTCGTCGCTCCAGGTGAGCCCAGATTCGGGCCAGGCCGGGTAGCCGTTAGATTCGGGCCATCGCACCCGAACCCAACTCCGGACTTGTCGCGATCGTCACCGCCGCCGGCAAGGGCATCGGCGCCGGGATCGCCAGGCGTCTCGCCGCCGACGGATACTGCCTTGGGCTTCTGTCCAACTCCGGGGGTGCCGCCGACCTCGCCGGTCAACTTGGACCTGAGGTTGCCATCGCCCACACCGGGTCGGTTACAGATGCGAATGTGCTCGGCGAGTTGGTCGACTCAACGATGAGCACCTTCGGCCGAGTCGACGCGGTCGTCAACAACACCGGCCACCCGCCTAAAGGAGACCTGCTCTCCATCTCCGATGCCGACTGGCATCTCGGCATGGATCTCTTGCTTCTCAATGTCGTGAGGATGGCGAGGTTGGTCACTCCCATCATGGAGCGGCAGCGTGGTGGTTCGATAGTCAACATCTCGACATACGCGGCGTTCGAACCCGATCTGGCGTTCCCGGTGTCGAGCTCATTGCGGGCGGCGCTAGGCGACTTCGCCAAGCTCTACGCCGACCGCTACGCGAGTTCGGGGATCAGGATGAACAACGTCCTCCCCGGGTTCACCGAGAGCTATCCGGAGAACCCCGAGAACGTGGCCAGGATCCCGATGGGCCGCTATGGACTGATCGACGAGATCGCTGCGGCAGTGGCCTTTCTCGTTTCCGACGAGTCTGGATACGTAACCGGACAAAACTTGCGAGTGGATGGCGGCCTGAGCCGGTCGGTGTGAAAGGCTATCGGTACAGATCTCCGACGAGATACTTGAGTCCGCTGTCGACCTGGACGGTCACGACTGTCGACCCGGGACCGAGGCGGGTGCCAATCCTCTCCGCGGCGACAAGGTTGGCCCCGGTCGACGGGCCCGAGAAGACACCCCAGTCCCGGGCGGCGGCTCGGGCCTTGGCGAAAGCTTCCTTGGTCGAAACGGTGATGACCTCGTCGTAGTGCTCGGGCGACAACAGCGGTGGGATGAAGCCGGCTCCCCCACCCTCGATCCGATGAGTCCCGGGTGGCTGGCCGGAGATCACTGCCGACTCGGCTGGTTCCACGACGGCAAGGTGGATATCGGGCCATGCCTCCCGCAGTGACCTGCTCACACCGAGGAAGCACCCCGCTGTCCCCACGTAGGAGCAGTACGCGTCCGCCCCGGGCAACATCGCCACGATCTCCCGCCCCATTTGCTCATACCCATCCACCATGTCGTGATTGTTGAATTGGTCGGTCTGATAGGCCCCGACCTCTTCGGCCAGCTGCGCCGCCCGGGCCTGCATCCTGGGGATCAGCTCGGCGGTGATGCCCTCCGGGGAGTGAATCACCTCCATCACGGCTCCAAACGCCTCGATGGTCCGCAGCTTCTCCGCCGAAAACGCGTCCGATGTGACTATGTGCAGTGGATGTCCGGTCAACGCGCAAACCATGGCGAGCGAACTCCCGGTGCTGCCCCCGGTGTACTCGACGACGGCCTGACCTGGCGCTAGCCGTCCCGCTTCCTCGGCCCCTCGAACCATCGCCAGGGCCATCCGATCCTTGTAGGACCCAGTGGGATTGCCGCCTTCGAGTTTGACCCAAATCTCACCGCGAACGGGGCTTTCGGGCAAGTGAATCAACGGGGTGTTGCCGATGGCGTCGAGAAGGCTCATGCCTTCGACGCTAGCGGGACCGCATGTCATACGATTCCAAACGTGATGGATCAGACCCCCCGTGTCACCTTGACCTGTGCCCTGGTGTTCGTTGCCTGCACATCAAGCGCTACCTCCACAACGACCGCTATCGCATGTCTCGATCCCCCGGCCAATCAAGTGGTCGATACGGGTGTCCTCCCGATGGAGATTCGGCCCAATCCCACCGTGAGCGAAACCGTTATCGAACTTATCACCGAGGAAATCCGCCTCCCGGAAACGCCGATCGTCGGGGTTGGCCTCGATCTGCAGTGCTGGACTGAAGCGGGATGGACCAACCTCTATCGTCTTACACGCGATTCCATTGGAGAACCGACCGCGATCCGGTACGGGACTGGTGTCACTTTCGCCGAACCCGCTCTCGGCGTGCAACTACCGAATCAATCGAGGATCCTCATTCCGGATCTGACTCCTGGCATATATCGAATCTCCGACGCGGCGCTGACAGCGGGCAGGGAGTTCCCGGGGTTCGCCTACTTCGAAGTTGTGACGCCGTAGGTGAGGGCACCAGAGGCACTGCCGATAGGTGGCTACTCTCGCCGACCGTGATTCGAAAGGTTCTCGTCGCCAACCGGGGGGAGATCGCCAGGCGGATCTTCCGGACATGTCGTTCGATGGGGATCGGCACAGTCGCCGTCTTCTCCGACGTAGATCGACACGCGCCGTTCGTTCAAGAAGCCGACGAAGCTGTGGCACTCGGAGGGGCGATGGCTTCCGAGTCATATCTCTCCATCGACCGACTGATCGATGCCGCCAGCGAGTCGGGGGCTGACGCGGTCCATCCGGGCTACGGGTTCCTTGCGGAGAACGCCGACTTCGCCAGGGCTGTGATCGACGCAGGACTGACATGGATTGGTCCCTCTCCCGAGGCGATGGAGGCGATGGGCTCCAAGCTCGAGTCGAAGCGTCTCGTCGGCGAAGCCGGCGTCTCGACGTTGCCGTCGGTCGACCTGACCGACCTCACTAGCGACCAAGCCCTCCAGGCAGCAGGGAGGATCGGATATCCCGTTTTTGTCAAGGCATCGGCCGGGGGCGGAGGGAAAGGCATGCGCATCGTGGCGGGCCCCGACGACCTCCTCGAGGCCGTGGAGGGCGCTCGCCGCGAGGCCGGTGCCGCCTTCGGTGACGACACCATATTCCTCGAACACCATCTCGTAGCCCCACGCCACATCGAGATCCAGGTTTTCGGCGACGCCCACGGCAACGTCGTCCCCTTGTTCGAGCGCGAATGCTCGATCCAGCGCCGGCATCAGAAGATCATCGAAGAAGCCCCCTCTTCGATCATCGACGTTGTGACTCGCGATCAAATGGGAGCCGCCGCCGTCGCCGCGGCCCGGTCGGTCGGATATGTCGGGGCCGGCACGGTCGAGTTCCTATATGACGGCGGCCAGTTTTTCTTCCTCGAGATGAACACGCGCCTGCAGGTGGAGCACGCGGTGACGGAGGAGATAACCGCGCTCGACCTGGTCCGTTTGCAGCTGCTCGTCGCCCAGGGTGAAGCCCTGCCCGAAGATGCCCTGAACCCGGCGATGGTGGGACATGCGATCGAAGCGAGGCTCTATGCCGAGGATCCGTTCCACGACTTTCTGCCCGTGGCGGGGATGGTGGATCGCTTTGAGTTCCCGAACCTCCCGGGCCTCAGGATCGACTCGGGAGTCGAGAGCGGTAGCGAGGTGTCACCCTTCTATGACCCGATGATCGCCAAGGTTGTGGCGTGGGCCGAGACGCGTCGTGAAGCCGCCGCCCTGCTGGCAGAGGGTCTCCAGCGAGCACGCATCCACGGCCTTGTCACCAACCGCGAGTTGCTGGTACGAATCCTCCGCCACCCTGATTTCCTGTCCGGCGATATCGACACTCATTTTCTCGAAAGGCACTCTCCTGCCGACCTCGGGGGTTCCCTTCCCGGCCAGATCGAGGTCCGCCTTGCTGCAGTGGCGGCGGCGCTCGCCGGCCAGAGCGACCGACGTGCCCACTCTGATCTCCTCGGATCGATTCCCTCCGGATGGAGGAACAGTCCCTCGCAATTGCAGGAGGTTGACTTCGATCTTGATGGGGTGATGATCAAGGTCGGCTATCGCTTCGAGGCGCGCGGAGGCGTCACCATTGCCCTCGACGATGAGGCCCTTGAGGATGTCGATCTGATCGGAGTGACGGGAGACCGGGTCGGCCTGCAGGTCGGGCAACAGCTGCGCTGGTTCGATGTCGCCCGCAACGGCTGGGTCCATCACGTCGACGGGCCTGGTGGATATGTGCGACTCGTCGAACGGCCCCGATTTCCCGAAGCCGCCCGCGAAGACGACCCAGGGTCTTTGCACGCACCGATGCCGGGAAGGATCGTCAAGGTAATAGTCAGCGAGGGCGACGACGTGACCAACGGGCAGGCGGTCATCGTCCTCGAAGCGATGAAGATGGAGCACACCCTGCGTGCTCCCTACGACGGAGTGGTCCGCTCCGTGACAGCCGCCCCCGGCGACCAGGTCGAAGCGGGCACCGTCCTCGCCGTCGTCGAACCGCGAACCTAAGGGGCCGCGCGGATAGGTGATTGCCGTTGGGTCTTGGGTTGCCTCGGGGATGATCCCGAGTGCACGCAACCCACAAGACCCAACGGAGGTGTCAGTATGGGCGCGCTGGACCTGGATGTGGTGGATGTGGTCTGGGAGGC
>DATLEZ010000047.1:0-38956 GCA_035525055.1 Acidimicrobiia bacterium
GATTCACCCTTCTCGATCCTGTGAGTCACATTTCCACGGCCGACAGAAGTTCCCACGCTAGAAGACTACTTGGACGACTACCCGGACCCCCGACTCGGTTGGAACCAATTAGATTCGGCCAGCGGAAGTAGGCGGAGCGACGTGGACTGCGAATCCTGGCCAAGTTCACCCTTAGGGCGAATCTTGTCACAAGAACGTCATCAGGTCGTTGCGTGCCGCTTGTCACCTCGGTTACTCGGTCGCTTGTCATCAGGTCGTCATCAGAGGGGCCGCGAGGCAACTCGACCCGGCAACCCCAGAACACAGAAAACCCAGGCGATGCCTGGGGTTTCTGGTCGTAGCGGGGGCGGGATTTGAACCCGCGACCTTCGGGTTATGAGCCCGACGAGCTACCAGACTGCTCCACCCCGCGTCGTGTGATGTTCATGGTAGGCCCCGGTCGATGGCTATGACAAGGCCGCCCGGACGGCCCATTGACCCTACGATCCGGCGATGAACTCACCGTCCCTGCCTGTGCTGATCCTCACCGGCCTTGGAGCCGTGATCGCCCTCCTGGGTTTGTTTGCAGCCGGAAACGTCCTACTGGTCATCGTTGGTCTCGTCGCCGTCGCCGTTGCCGGCGCATTGCACGTCGCCGAACAGCGCCGCCGATGAAGCCCTTCAGCCCGAAACCGTGAGATCGATCACGCTCGGAAGTGTGAGTTCGAAGAGACTCCCGCGGGCCTCCTGGCTGTAGACCAGGTCGCCACCCATGAGACGGGCCAACTGTCTCGACACGGTCAATCCCAAACCGATCGAAGCGGGCTGTCCGATCGCCGCGGCTCCGTGGAAATAGGGCTCGAACAGATGCTCGCGGTCGATCAGAGGGATTCCAGGCCCATCGTCGACTACTTTGACCGTGACCGTCTCATCGCTCGGCACTATCTCGACTACAACCTCCGACCCTCCGTAACGAACCGCGTTGACGAGAAGGTTGCGAAGGATCTGCCTGACGCGAAGCCGGTCGCCCCTGGCCACCGCCGTCTCGTGGGGCAACCTGATCGCATCCCTTCGGGCCGACAAGGCCTGCGAGGCGGCCTGGATTTCGGCCCTGAGATCCACCCGCTCCGAAAGAACTCTGACCCGACCGATGTCAGCTCGGGCGGCCACCAGAAGGTCGTCGATGATGGCGGCCACATCGCTCGACTGCTCGGCGATGATCCGCGTTATAGCCGCCGCTTCCTCGGCCCCGAATTGGTCCGGATTGTCGCTGAGTTTCCTGGCGAACCCCACAACCGCGGTGAGGGGGGTGCGCAACTCGTGACTCACGCTGGCGATGAACTCGTCCTTAGCCCGCACCAGTCGCTCAAGCGCGGCGTTGGTTCGTATCAGCTCGAGGGAGCGCGCCTCGGTCTGGTCGGAAACCATGGAGGCCAGCATCGCCCGCTCCCGTTGCAGTGTCACCGTCAAACGTCTGGTGTCGAGAAGCCGACCGACTCTCAGACTCAATTCTTCGAAGTCGATCGGCTTGGTGAGGAGGTCGGTTGCTCCCGCCTTGAGAGCCTGGCGTCTTTCGAGCGCGGTCGACTCGTCGGTCAGCATCAAGAACGGGACGAAGACCTCGGGGAGTACGAATCGACGGAGGCGCTCCAGGAGCTCCCAACCCTCGACCCGGGGAGTATGGAGGTCGATCAGCACGAGGTCGGGCTCGCGACCGGTGAAGAAACTCTTCACTTGCGAGGGGTCGGACGTGAGGGAGACCCGTCGGTAGCCATCCGAATTGAGCGCCTGCTGCATCAGGCGAAGACTCGTCAGGTCGTCGCCGATCACCACAATGTGTGACTCCGTCAGGAATCCGTCCAAACTCACCTCGGCCGCTGGTACTGGGTATTGATCGGCATGGGGTGACGACTTAAAGAGCCTATTTAGGCTTTCCAGGAGCCCCCCGAGGGCTGATCGCTAGCTGACAGCTACCGACCGATTCGCCTCACCGCCAGTAGACAGGGTATCGAGCGCTTGTTGAATAAGGCTGCGGGCCTGATCTACCAATTGCTGGTAGCGGGCCAGATCGCCTGACCGGAGAGCTGCGTCAGCCTCGCTGAAGGCGACTTCGGCGGCTTCCAGCAGCTGGGCCGCGGTGCCCTCGGCGGGCGGTTCGGTCGGTTCGGACGGGGTCGCCCCTCCGTTGAAGATCACATCAAGGACTCCCTGAAGGGAGCCCCCCCACTCGATCCGCTCCCCGTACACGACGATGACCCTTTCGAAACCGGGCAGCCCGCCCGCTTCGGCCTCGAGGAAGACCGGCTGGACGTACAGCAGCGATTCTCCTACCGGCACGATGGTGATGTCTCCCTGGATGACCCGCGAGCCCCTGTTGCGCCACAACGTGAACTGCGCGGCGATGTCGGAGTCGCTCTCTATCCGAGCCACTATCTGAGCCAGACCGTTGACCGTCGAGCCGGGCAACATCCGGTAGTCGACGAGACGCCCGAAGTCTTCGGCGTCGGAGTCCACCAGGAGGAACGCCGACATGTTGCCGCGGCCGCGAGGGGAGAAAGACTGCAGTGCAACATATGACAGCTCGCCCTCATCAATTGGCATCAACAGGTAGTACGGGAGCGACTCAGACACATAGTTGGACTGACCCGGGGCAATCGAGAGTTGATCACCGATCAGGGCCTCGGTTCTTCGCAGGTTGTCATCGGTGACCGTGCCGATGTTGGGAATGGCCCAGGCATCGAGCTCGTTAAAGAAGGTGGCGGGATCGTCGACGTGATACAGGCGGTACATCTCGCTCTGGACCGTGAAGAGGTCGAGGGGGTAGCGGATGTGGCTTCTCAGACTCTCGGGCATCTGATCGGCCGGTATCACCAGATCCGGAAAAGCCGAACGCCAGGATGCCAACACCGGATCGTTTTCGTCAGCGACGTAGAAGGTCACGTCTCCGTCGTACGCGTCAATGACAGCCTTGACCGAATTGCGCACGTAGTTGACGCCGCCGGTTAGGCCGGTGGCCCGGGGCAACCGGCGAAGGTCATTCTGATTGAGAGGGGTCGCGTACGGATAGTTCCCCGAGACCGTGTACATGTCGATCACCCACATGACGTTGCCGTTAACTATCACTGCATACGGATCGCTGTTGGCGGCGAGGAACGGTGCCAGCCGATCGACGATCCCGCGCACATTCCTCTCCATCAGGATTCGAGAGTCGGGTCGAATCTGGCCCGAAATGACGAGGTTGAGATCGCGGTAGCGGAGCCCGAAGGCGATCCTTCTCCAAATGCTGGAGAGTTCGACGCCACCGCTCCCCTCGTAGTCTGAGGACTCGAAGGTGTTCTGACCGGTCGGAAAGTCGATCTCTCCGGCCTCGTTGCGAACAATCACCGGAGATGGCGATGACTGCCGAAGCTCGCCAAAGTAGATCCGGGGCTGCGCCATCTCCAGCTCGGGGACGGTCGCCTCCGGGGGAATGTCGCTTACGAGGTATTCCGGTTGGCCGTCGAGCCCAATCCGCGACGCATAACTGGCCACCGCCCCGAAGCCATGGGTGTAGCTGAGGCGGCGCAGCTGCCAGTTGTCTTCGATGTCGCTCTCATCAAGTTCGCGGATCGAGAGCATCACCTGGGTCAACTCACCATCGATCATGTAGCGATCCGAATCCACCCTTGCCAGCCCGTAGTAGTCCCGGAACTCCTGTGGTGAGTTGGCGCGGGCCAAAACATAGGGGTCCCACAAGCGGATGTTGCTGAGGGCGGCTTCGTGCGCCTCGATCTCCGCGGTCTCGATGATCGGATCCGCTGCGAAGGGACGGACCTCGACGCTGTCGAGCCCGTACGCGGCCCGGGTGAAAGAGAGGTTGTGAGCGATGTAGGGAGACTGACGGGATAGTGGGTTGGGCTCGACCCGGAGCTGCTCGACTACAGCCGGGTAGATCACGCCGGCCCCGATCGCCACCAGGAACCACGCCGCCGCCGCTGTGATCGGAAGGGTCCATCCCTTCCTCCAGAGGTTGACGATGAGGGCCACAGCGGCCAGCACCGAGATCGCCAAGAGCAGCCTGAGGGCGGGGAGGCGGGCTGTGACATCCGTAAACCCGGCCCCGAAGAACTGGGTGGACCTGGTCGAATAGAGCAGGCGATATGCATCGATTTGGTACAAGCCGGCCCGGAACAAAGCCAGGATCGCCACCACCACCGAGATGTGCACCTTGGCGCCGCCGGAGAAGAACGTGCCTCCCCGGGCCCGCAAACGGAGGGCGCCGTTGAGGTAATGGGCGGCTGCGACCGCCAGGGCCGTGACCAGCACGAGATTGAAACCCCACACCAGCAGGTCGCGCAAGAGGGGCAGGCGGAACACGTAGAAGCCGACATCGTTGCCAAAGAGAGGGTCCGCCACCCCAAAGGTCTGAGGATTCAGAAAAAGGAACAATCGGTCGGTCCACGCCCCCGCCCCACCTCCGATCATCAAAGCCAGCGCAGCCGATCCGATCAGGCGGACCGATCGCAGCCGGGGCTCGACCCAATCTCGCAGCCGGGCCAGCAACTCGTCTTCCTCGGTGCCGGGGGCGGAGAGGTGGCGGAGGGACATGCGGTCGGCCAGGCCCAGATTCGAAAACAGGACAAGGAAGGAGAGGCTGACGGCTCCGACGATCAGGGCTGCCCTGACCAGGGCCCTGGTCCACCAAACGTCGGCGTACCCGAGCGAATCGAACCACAGGAAGTCGGTCCAGACGGTTGCCAGAGCCGACGCCGCCAGGTACAACCCGAAGAGAACACCCACCACCAGGAACAATCCCCGGCGGCGGTCGACGGGCACACCCGGAGACGTTCGCATGAACATGAGCTGGCGATTGTAAGAAGCCGAGCCCGCTAGCCGGACGCAGCCACTTCCGACACCGGAACCAGCGTGCACCCGCAGCCGGGATGCAGTGGTGGTGCCGCCCCCTCGGCCCGCTCGGCGATTTCCCGGCACCTTGCGCAACCTCGACCTGCCACCACCCAGCCCAAGAGATGTCGACTACCGGCCAGGGTCGCTCGGAGACCGTCGTGATAGGCGGAGGAGGCTAAGTCGGAGACGCGACGCTCGGACTCGTCGGTGCGCCAACCCCGAAACACCCGGGATACTGCCGCAGCCACCTCACGGCCTCCGTCTTCTCCTCCGTCGGCGATCACCTGCTTGAGTTGTTCGGCCAGGACGACCGACATCGCCGACGCCTCATCCCGCGCCGGTGTTGGAGGTCGGGGAAAGCTCATGCCAATCATCTCTTCGGCGGCGGTGTGACCCATTGAGAACGACTCGGCAAGGAGAACCACGATGTCTGGCCGGATCTGCTCTTCCATCGTTGATGGCTGCGGCTCCCACTCCCCTCCTGAGACTCGCAACTCTTCAAGGGCATCGTTCTGAATCTCGGTCAGCTGGCGCTTGATGTTGCGCAGCGCCCGGTTGGAAACAGGGAGGAGCAGACGCTGGCGCAACTCGAAAGGATCGAGCGAGGTTGCCGGGGCCGGGGGCTTGGTCTTCTTCACGAGGACCTCGACTACTTCGGCTCCGCCAGAGTCCGGCGCGGTTGCGAGTGGCACCGGAGCGGGCCCGCCCCGGAGGCGGCTGAAAATGTCGCTCACTTCGTCGCTGCGAGGTTGCGTCGGCTCCTGAGCGGGGGCGATCGTAACGGGCGGTTCGGCCGCCTCCTCGACCACCTCGATCGCAGGTTCGAGACTGCCGACGGCTTTGACGGGAGCCTCGGCCTTCACGGGAACATCGGTCGGCCGCCTGCGCATTGCCTCTTCGACAACCTGCTCCGGGTCGCCCGCCGACGCTGCCGAGCTCGAGGCCCGACGACGGGGAATCACCCGCACCGTCTCCCCCGGAACCCAGTTGCCGTCGGTATCTTCGTCGGGTCTGGCCACTCTTGCGACCATCGGCTCCTCCGGCGATTCGTCGGTCGCGCTCAGGTCTAGGCGCGTTCGGCGCTCGTCGAGCTCGCCTTCCATTCGCGACAGACTCGATCGCAGTGTCTCTAGCTCGGCCATGAGTTCCTGTCGCCGCTGTTCGAGAGCGCGCGCTCGCTCTTGCGCCGACTCTGCCTGGCGGCGTGCGTTCTCGATGATTTCGTCATGGCGGGCCGTGGCCTCGGCGCTTAGTCGCTCGGCTTCCATCCGGGCCGCCCTGGTGACATCCTCGGCTTCGCGCCGACCGGCCGCAGAGAGTCGGTGGGCCTCCCGTTCGGCCTCCCCGAGAACGCTCAGGGAATCGCGCTCGGCCGCTTCCACCAGCCGCCGCGCTTCGTGCTGGGTCTGGCGGAGAAGTTCCTCGGCGGTGTGCCAGGCGTCGGATCTGAGATGCTCGGCATCATCGCGGGCCGCCCGCCGTTCTAATTCTGCCTCGGTCATGGCCTCGGTCCGCCAGCCAGCCGAGTCGGTAGCAGCTCGCTCCCGCATGCCCTCGGCAGCAATCCGCGCTGCCTCGAGCACTCCCGAAACCTCTTCGCCGACAGCGACGAATTCGCTCCTCAGGTCACGCTCGGCAAACTCTCCCAGCCGTCCGGCCAGGCGATCTCTTTGAGCCAGGAGTTCGCCTAACTGCTGAGCGATCCGGCCGAGGAAATCGTTCACTTCGGTCGGATCGACCCCGCGAAATGTCTGACGGAAGCTCCGGCCGGCTATTTCTTCCGGCGTCAACTGGTCCATGAACTGCTTCAAGATACCTTCCGGTGTGCGCAGAAGCCGCCCTTCTCACGTTTGCCGAATTCGGAACGGCGCGCACAACTCCGATACGAGATCCAACAAACGCTGGAGTTGAAGGTGTCTTCGATGCCTAAAGCGCGGCGAGGGCTGCCAGCGCCTCGTCAAGAGTGGCAACGGGAATGAGTTCCATTTCCCGGCGTCGGGCGGTGAGTGCCTCTTCCAGGTTAGAAGCCGGGACCAGCATCACCTCGGCCCCCGCCGCCTCGGCCGCGACGACCTTCTGGCGAACCCCTCCGATGGCCCCGACGTTGCCGGCGGAGTCGATCGTGCCGGTGCCCGCAACCACGTGGCCCTGGGTCAGATCCTCCGGCGCCAGCAGTTCCATCACCGCCAGCGTGTACATGAGCCCGGCGGAGGGACCACCGACCAGCCCGGCGTCGATGTCGATGGGAAAGGGATACTCGAACCTCGGGTTCAAAGCGATTGCGCTGATCCCGATCATCGGGACCGCAGGGTCGTCCTCGCGCCCGGTGAGGGTCACCTCCAGGTCGAGGACTTCGCTGCCTCGCTTGATGGTCAGCGCAATGACATCGCCGACCTGAAGGGCGGAGACGATCGGGCCAATCTGATCGGCCAACTCCACGGTTTCGCCTTGCACCGCGGTGATCACATCATCGATCTGGAGAACCGACGCGGCCGGAGCTCCTTCGACCAATTCTGCGACCAGAACTCCATCGGAACGAATCCCTACCTGAAAGCCGAGGCGGGTGAGGGCCAAGGTTATGGCTGTCTCCCGAGATAGGTCCATGTTGGCGCGATTTCGGGCAACGAAGTCTTCCACCGATTCGTCCAGGGGCCGCACCGCCTCGCGGGGAACCAGGTCCACGTCGGGGTCGAAACCTGCCACTAGCGCCTCGAACGGGTTCACCTCCTGGCTCGAGACCGTCAACATCATCAACTCACCGTCGGGGTCAAAGGTGGCTACTTCGCTCACCTTCACCGAGTTGATGGCGTCACCAACCGGACCACTCGAATAGGCGTAGTAAGGAAGGCGGAGGTTCCACGAAGCCAGGGCCAGGCCGGCTCCCAGAAACAACGCCCAAGCGACATAAACGGCCCATCGGGGTCGGCGAACAGGGGAAGATTCGGGCTCGAGGCTGACCGCGTCCAACTCGATGCGATCGTACCGGGAGGCCCCGCCTATCAAGCCACCTCTCCCCGAACCATCCCCAATAGAGTGCATGCACTCGAGGAGGAGCAACAGTTGACGATCACCGCGGCCCCACCCGTCCTGGCCAGCCGGATTCTGCCGAGATCGCGAGCAGCGTCGATTGCTGCCGTCGTCGGGTTTGCCGCCTTCACCGCCCTGGCTGCGCAGATCACTTCCGAATCCCGCCGATCGAGGTGCCTTTCACCGGCTCGACGATGGCGGTGCTCCTAACCGGCGGGGTCCTCGGCAGCCGGCGCGGCGCGGCGAGCATGTTCCTATACGTGCTGGCGGGAGCGGTCGGGTTGCCGGTCTACACCGAGCAGAGTTCGGGTTTTGACACCTTCGTCGGGGCGACGGGCGGCTACTTGATCGGGTTCATCGTCGCCGCATTCGTGGTCGGCAAGTTCGCCGAGCTTCGCTGGGACCGCACGGTCCCGAAGAGCGTCGTCGGCTTTGTCCTCGGCAGCGCCATCATCTATCTATTCGGCGTGGTCGGCTTGATGATCAATCTCGACATGAGCCTGGGAGGCGCCGTAACCAACGGGGTCGTCCCCTTCCTCGCCTGGGACGCCATCAAGGCCGCTGCCGCCGCCCTCCTGATCCCCGCCGCCTGGAAACTCACCGGCGAAGAACCGCGAACCTAAGGTTATAGGCCGTGGTTTCCGCGGCTTATAACCTTGAGATTGGAACGGGTTCGGCTGGCCTCCGAATCTGAAGGCAATCAGCCGCAGTTTCCGCGGCTTATAACCTTTAGGTTTCGAGTTCCGAGCCGACAGCCGCCTCGGAGGCTTCGGCGGCGGCCGCTTTCAGCTCTTTCGATTCGAAGTCTTCGCCGAGGTAGGCGCGGATGACGTCGGGGTTGCGCTGAATCTCGGCCGGGAGCCCTTCGGCAATTTTCCGGCCGAAGTCGAGGACCATCACTCGATCGGCGATGTCCATCACCAGCCCCATATCGTGCTCAACCAGGAGTACGGCGATTCCGAGTTCGTCCTGAATGTCGAGGATGAAACGAGCCATGTCCTCGGTCTCTTCCAGATTCATTCCGGCTACCGGCTCGTCGAGCAGAAGCAACTCGGGCTCCATCGCCAGGGCCCGTCCGAGCTCCACTCGCTTCTGGATTCCGTACGGCAACAGTCCGACCGGATACTTCCGCCATTGCTCGATCTCGAGAAAGTCGATGATGTCTTCGACCTTGTGGCGATTGGCCATCTCTTCGGTCTTGGCCGGTCCGATCCAGAGTGCCCCGGCCAGCCAACCCCGCTTCATCCGGACGTGGCGGCCGGTCAGGATGTTCTCGATCACCGTCATGTGCGGGAAGAGGGCGATGTTCTGGAAAGTCCGGGCGATGCCCAGATCGGCGGTCTTGTTGGGCTTGACCCCCAAGATCGATCGACCCTTCCAGACAATGTCGCCTTGCTGAGGGCTGTAGACCTGATTGATGCAGTTGAAGATCGACGTCTTGCCAGCCCCGTTGGGACCGATGATGGCGAACAATTCGCCTCCGTCGACGTGAAACGAAATCCCGTCGATGGCGCGGACCCCTTTGAACGACAAGTGGATGTCTGTGACCTCCAGCAGCCGTTCGGTCATGACAGCCATCGCTTGCGACGCTTGTAGTGCTTCACGTCGCGGAAGCTCTTCTTCTCGCCTTCGGAGTGAAGCCCCAAGTAGAACTCCTGTACATCGGCGTCTTTGAGAAGCATCTCGGGGCTCCCGTCCATGACCATCTTCCCAGTTTCCATCACGTAGCCGTGGTGGGCGATTGAGAGTGCCATGTTGGCGTTCTGCTCGATCAACAACACCGCAGTCCCCTGCTGGTTGATCTCGACGATGATGTCACGGATCGTCTGCACGAGCTTGGGAGCCAGTCCAAGAGAAGGCTCGTCGAGGATCAGAAGCTTCGGATCCTGCATCAGTGCCCGGCCGATGGCGAGCATCTGTTGCTCTCCTCCGGACATATAGCCGGCGACCGACTTCCGCCGTTGAGCCAAAAGAGGAAACAGCGTCATCACCCGATCCAACGCCCCATCGACATGCTTGCGGTTGGTGTTGGTGTATGCCCCGGCTCGGAGGTTTTCGTCGACCGACATTTCGGCAAATATCCGTCTGCCTTCCATCACCTGGCTGATTCCCAGCTTGACGATGTAGGAAGGATCCTTGCGGGTGACGTCAACGCCGCCAAAGGTGACGTGGCCCTTGGTGACGTCGCCATCGTGTACGTCAAGGAGCCCCGTCACGGCTCGCATCGTCGTGGTCTTTCCGGCGCCGTTGGCCCCTAGCAGGGCCACGATCTGGCCAGCGGGGACGTCAAGGGAGATGCCGCGCAAGACGAGCACGACGTCGTTGTAGACCACCTCGAGGTTCGTGACGCTGAGCATCCGATTGACTCCGCAGCCGGTTTAGGTGGGTGGGGGGGCGGAACCCGGCAGAGCGCCGCCCCCCTTCCGATTAATCGATCAGGGAGCGAAGCACCGACCCTGGAAGTCGTAGGCGCCCGCAATCTCGCCTACGAAGAAGTCCTCCAACAAGTCGGACCCGGTGGTGCCACCATCGGGAGCGGTCCCGATCGTCTGTCCCGAGCCCCCGGCGGCGGTGTACGCCTCCAGGTTGGGCTTGAACATCGCGATCGCCCGAGTCGAGAAGGCGTTGGGATCGTCAGCCGGCGAATAGCTCTGATCGGGAAGCAGACCGTCGAAGCCAAAGCCCTCGATGGAGAGGGCCGCCGCCTTGATCCCGGCTCGGGTCAGGTCACCACTCTCGGCGGCCACTCGCAGAATCTCCTCGGTCATCTCCGCCTCCAGCCATCCGAGCACGAAGGCATCAGAGGGACGTAGATCGGGGCGGGCTGCCAGCATGGCATCGACCAGGGGGCCCATCCCCGGCACATCGGTTCCCCAAGCCACGTTGTAACCGGACTGGAAGAAGGCGGCGTCGACGATGGGGGCAACCGGGGAGTCGAGCAGCCGGAAGTCGTAGCTCGGGACCGCACCGGTCCAAATCCCTTGGAAGCCCGACTGGAACGCTCCTCCCATGATCACACCCATGTTGGTCGGGTTGACGGTGGCAAACACGATGTCGGGAGCGCTGCCGACGATCCCGGTGATGATCTCTGTTTCGGGATCATCCGGGGCCGGGGTCACCAAGCCTTCGCCATCGAAGACCAGCTCCAACCCCAACTCGGTGATGGCATGCTTGGCGCCAAAGGCGCTGTCCTGACCGTATTCGCCCGGGAAGCTGATCACAGCCCAGGTGGGCGCCCGCCCATTATTCGCCTCGAAGAAGTCGGACATGTACTCGACGACATTCATTCCCTCGAAGCAGTAGTTGGTTCCCAGCTCCAATGCGGTGCTTCCGTCGAATTCGGGGTCGTTCCAACCTGAATACCACGAGAGCGGGATCGCGACGATGTCGTCTTCCAGCATCAGATCGATAACCCCCGAGGTATGGGGAGAACCGGTCGACTGGCTGATGATGGCGACTTCCTCGCGGATCTGCTCGTAGAGAGTCCGGTGTTGGTCGACGTTGTAATTGGTGTCCTGGATGTTGAGCTCGATCTGGCGACCGGCGATTCCACCGCCTTCGTTAACCAGGTCCCAATACACCTCTTGGGCGGCGACTATGTCCTGGACCAGCGGGGAGAAGATCCCGGTCAGGTCGGCCAACAAGCCGACGGAGATGGTGTCCTCAGTGACCCCGATGTCGAAGGCGACATCGTCCATTGCTTCAGTTGTCGTTGTCTCGGCGGCCGTGGTGGTCGCCGAAGCGGTCGTGGTGGTGCCCCCGGCGGTGGTGGTCGTCGCCGCGGTGCCACCACAAGCGGCCAGTACCAGCACCAGGACAAGCCCCAACGCCAGTGTTCCTTGCTTACTTTTCATCGGTCCTCCTCGTTCGCTTCTGCTTGTCATGCCGGCAACCAGCGCCGGCAACGAGTCAGTAGGTGAATGGCCATCCTTTCCAATAGTTTCTGATCCGGAGCCAGATCCCGAAAAGACCCAGCGGCTCGAAGATCAGAAATATGACAATAAGCAGTCCATACAGGACAAGGTTGAGCTGGAAGACAGATAAACCCGGACCGATGGCGCTCGTCCCTACCAATCCGAAGTCGGTAGGGCCGGTGGAGAGGATGAAATTGGCGATGGCCGACACCGGGCCTTCCCCTTCGGTGAGTCCGCCCATCCAGCGGGTGACGTTGTCGACCAGCCGGGGGACCGTCACCACGAAAAATGCGCCCATCAATGGCCCGGCCGTCGTACCCGCTCCACCAATGAGGATTATGGCGATGAACTGGACCGAGAGCAGCAAGTCCCAGGCCTCAGGGATGCGGCTTCCGAAGTAGGAGGCGAGCAGGGCTCCCGCTACCCCTGCGAAAAAGGAGGAAATCGCAAAGGCGAGAGCCTTGTAGCGGACTTCGTTCACACCCATCACCTCGGCTGCGATGTCACGATCCCGGACGGCGGCGAATGCCCGGCCGAGCCGACTCCGAGCAATATTCTTGTGGGCGAGGGCGAACAGGACCACCAGCACGAGCAGGAACACATACTGCTTGGCCTGCCGCGAGAGTTCGATACCGAACCATGGCCCCTGAGCTTCGAAACTGAGCAATGGTTGCTCTTCCTTCCACAACCGCACTTCGAGGGGGGGCCACTCCCTTCCGATACCTGGTCCCCCGGACACGCTGCGGGCGTTGCGGAAGATGTGGTCGCCCACGAAGACCAACCCGATCGTTACGAACGCCAGATACAGGCCCCTGACCCGCACTGCGGTTGGGGCCACCAGGATTCCGACCAAAGCCGCTACCGCTCCTGCCGCGGGCAGCCAGATCCACATGGGCAATCCCAATCCGACCAACGACGCCGTGCTCTCACCGCCGAGGACGACCGCGGTATAGCCCCCCACTCCCATGAAGAAGGCATGGCCGAGTGACACCTGGCCGGCCAATCCGGTAAGGATGTTCAGTCCGAGGGCTCCAATGGCGAAGATGAGGGCCTGGCCGAGGATCACCAGCCACGGATTGGTTCCGAGCCATTTGAGGCCCGGTACCAGTTGCAGTGGCAAGGTGATGCCCGCCAGCAACAACACTGCCACCATCACCTTCTTGGTGGTCGTCGGGAAAATGGCCGCATCATCCTGGTAAGACGTGACAAGGAGGGGACGCCCTCTCATTCGCCGCCTCCTGCGGCGAGACGGAAGGGGGAAGACGGAAGACGGAAGCAGAGCGCGATTTCGAGCCTCCTGCTTCCGACTTCCGACGTCCGACTTCCGACTGCTTTCATACTCGCCTGATCTCCTGGGTGCCGAACAGCCCGTAGGGTCGGAACAGAAGGAACAAGAGCATCAAGAGATACGGAACTACGCCCCCGAAACCGACACCGAGAACATTTGAGTATCCGGTGGCGTAGGTGCCGATCACCATCTCGGCGATACCCACCAAGAACCCACCCACCACCGCTCCCATGACCGAGTCGAGGCCACCGATGATGATGGCGGGGAAAGCCCGGAAGACCACAAAGGCGGTGGTGTTGGAAACCCCGGCGGCCCGCGGCGCCATCGAGGAGAAAATGCCTGCCACCGCAGCCAGGGCGGCGCCGATCGCCCAGGCTATTGCAAAGATCCGGCCGACATTGATGCCTTGCGCCTGGGCCGCTTCCTGATCAAAGGCGGTCGCTCGCATCGCCACTCCCAGTCGGCTTCGAAAAAACCAAGCCACCAGGAGGAAACAGACCGCTGCCACCCCGATCGTGACGATCTGAGTCTGATTTATGAACACATTGCCGACTCGGACGATGCCGATGCCCCAGGGATCACCCAACGAACGGGCACCCTGCCCGACGAAGTCGTCGTTGATCGTCCTGATGACGATGTCAGCTCCGATGGTGATGATGGCAACCGAGAAGAGGGGCTCGCCCACCATCGGCCGGATGAAAACCCGCTCGACCAGAAGACCCACGATCGCTGCCGCCGCTACAGCACACAGGGCCGAAAGACTCCACCGGAGCCAGTTCGGCGCTTCGGGGATGAAACGGCCTGGAATATTGAGAATCGTGGCGAAGGAGGCAGTGAGAAAGGCCCCCACGGCCGCCAGAGATCCGTGGGCAAAATTGACCACCTGAGTGGCCTTGAAGATGATGACGAACCCGAGGGCGAGCAGCGCATAAACCGCCCCCAGGGCCGTCCCCAAGATCAGGGCGTTCAGAAATTTGTCAAGTCCCGCCGGTGGCCCGATCTGGGCCACGATTGCAGGCCAGGTCATCCCGGCAACCGGGACTTCTCAGCGCCATACATCTCGTCGATCAGCTCAGAGAACATGCTCTCCATGGCTCTGCGCTTGAGCTTCTGGGTGGCGGTCAGTTCACCGTCTTCGTGGTCGAGTTCCTTGGGGATCATCCGGAATTTTCGGATCGTCTCCACCCGGGCGAACTGGGTGTTGGCCTCGTCCACGACCTTCTGGATCAGCTCCAAGACTTCCGGTTTCTCGGACAGATCGCGATAGGTCGTATAAGGAATCCCACGACGCTGAGCCCAGTTACCCACCGTGTCGAGCTCGAGCCCGATCAAGGCGGTCAGATAGTTGCGTCGATCGCCGATCACCATCGCCTCTTTCACAAACGGCGACGTCTTGAGCTTGTTCTCCATCTCCGACGGAGAGACGTTCTTGCCGCCGGAGGTGATGATGATGTCTTTGATCCGATCGACGATCTTGACATGGGTGCCGTCGACCCAAACTCCGACGTCCCCGGTCTTGAGCCAGCCGTCTTCGGTAAAGGTGGCAGCTGTCTTTTCGGGAAGGTTCCAGTAGCCCTTGAAGACACCGGGGTGCTTGACCTGGATCTCGCCGGTCTCGTCGTCGATTCGCAGCTCCGTCCCGGGGTAAGGGACGCCAACGGTGCCTAGCTTCATGAGTCCGGCGGGATTGAAAGTTGCGATGGCGGAGTTCTCGGTCATGCCGTACAACTCGTAGACCGGTACCCCTAGACCCATGAAGAACTCGAGCACCTCGGGGGCGATCGGGGCGGCCCCGGAGCCGGCCCACCGACACCGCCGCAATCCGATGCGTTCGAGGAGCGCCCGAAACACAAGCGGGTAACCAAGCCAATAGAGGAGCCGGGAACTCAATGTGTGGTTGCCCCCGTTGGCAACCTTCTTCCGGCCGATGACCCCGGCCAGCTTCATCCCGAGCCCGAACCAGATCCTCTTGAAATTGGTGGCGTCGCTTCCTTTGATCAAGACCCCGGCGTGCATCTTCTCCCAGATGCGGGGGACCGCAAAGAAGAGGGTGGGCTGAACCTCCCGAAGGTTCTGCTGAACGGTCTCGATCGACTCGGCGAAGTTGAGGACGGTGCCGCAATGGGCCAGAGTCCACGTCGAGAAGATTCGCTCGGCGACGTGGCAGAGGGGCAGATAGGTCAGGATCTGATCGTCGGGACCCGGCTTCTTGTTACTGGCGATGCGCCCGTCGACCATGATCACCTGCTCGGCGCAGTAGATGTAGTTGGCGTTCGTCAGCATCGCTCCCTTGGGAGGACCGGTGGTGCCCGAGGTGTAGACGAGAGTCATCACGTCCTCGGCGGTGGCTTCCGCCATGATCGCTTCGACCGCACCCGGGTTCTCGGCTCGATGGCGACGGCCCATCTCCAGGAACTCGTCCCAGTAGATGAAACGGGAGTCGGTGCGCCACGCCCGGAATCCCCGCGGCTCGGCATGGACGATCTTCTCGAGGTCCGGGAGAGCATCGATGATCTCCATCACCTTGTCGGCTTGCTCCTGATCTTCGGCCAGGTGAACCCTCGACCCCGAGTCGGCGAGAAGGTACTTGACCTCGGCGGCCGGATTGGTCGGGTAGAGGCCAACCGTGACGCCTCGGATTGCGACTGTGGCGAGGTCGAGGATCACCCATTCGGGCCGATCCTCGGACTGGATCGAAACCCGGTCTCCGGGCCGGACCCCGAGCGCCAGCAGGCCGTGGGCGGCAGCGAGGACGTCCGTCCAGACGCTGGCCCAAGTGATCTCTCGCCAGATTCCAAGGTCCTTCTCACGCATCGCGACGCCCGTCGGCGTTCGCTCGGACCAGTCTCGTGCTTCCGAGGCGACGGTCGCATGACCGGTTCGATGGGCGGCGGTTGGTGCGCGTTCTGCAACAGCGGTCACAAAATCCTCCCAACTTGGAACCCGGGTACCTGGCCGTGGGGACGATAGACCTGGACTCCCAGACTCCGCTTGATTGGCCGGGGGAGAAAAATCATGCTCCTTGCACCCATTCCCCGCCTCCTGGCCAGTGCTCCTTCTTCCAGATCGGTGCTCTGGCTTTGAGTTCGTCGATGAGAAACCGTCCGGCTTCGAAGGCAGCATCCCGGTGAGCAGATGAGACCGCTACCGCAACGGATGGCTGACCGACGATGACCTCGCCGACCCTGTGCTCTACGGCCACGGCGACCAGGTCCCACTTGGCGATCGCCTCCGACACGAGTTTTTCGATCTTTTCGATGACAACACCGGGATACGCTTCGTACTCGAGGTGGGTCACCCCCGTTTTCCCGTCGGAGTGGTCGCGGGCGGTACCGAGGAACAAGACGACAGCACCTGCCGAGTGATCCCCGACCTCCGCCAGAAGGGCGCTTGGATCGAGGGGCTCTGCCTTCACCGCCACCCGACTCCGTACGGCTCCCGGATCCATAGACTCAAGTGTATGCGCGACCGCTTGACACGCACCACGGACCACGCACCACGCACCACGCATGTCTGACGACCTCTTCTCCCGCCTTTTCGAGCTTTTCAACCAGCCCGGGCCCGTCAATTGGAAGCTGGCAGGTGAGGTGGCCCGACATCTGGCGGGCGAGTCCGAAGCCATCGATCCGTGGGCGGCGGAAGAGCAGCGAGAACTCGTGAGGCTGGCGGAATACCGGCTCGAGGGGGAAACTCCCTTTGCCGTGCAACCCGCCCCCGAGGTGCTGGTGATCGATGGGCAGAATTGGGTGGACCGGGTGCTTCCCGGATTCGGCTACCTGGCGGAGGCGATCGCCGAGGCCTCTGGCGGCCTCCAGCTCGGTCCGGGCATTCCGGGAATCGGCCCAACAATCGCCGGGATGCAGGTGGGATCACTGATTGGCGGCCTCTCTCGACAAATCCCGGCCACTTTTGAGTCGGGATATCCGGTGGAGCCACCCGGACCACTGCTGGTGATCGGTCCAGGAGTCGATCGAGTCGTCAGCGGAACCGGGGCGGCAGCCAGAGACATACGGTTGTGGGTTGCCGCCGAAGAAGTCGCCCATCGGGCCTTGTTCGGCGTTCCGTGGCTGACCGAGCATCTCGCCAGGCTGGTGAGCGCCTACTCGACGCACTTGCTTCCGGATCCCGAAAAGCTGATGAAGATGTTCAGCGAGGACACCGACCGGATGGCAGCCAGCCTGGGCGACCCGAAGAGCCTTGATGACCTGCTCGAGAATGAGGAGTCGGCGCCACACCGCCTAGCCCTCGAAGCGTTCCTCACGATCAGCTCCGGGTATTCCCATCTCCTCGCCAAGCGAGCGGTGGGCAGTCTTTTGCATGACATCGACACCTATGGATCCCCGCAAACCGAGACCCCGGGAGGACTGGGTCTCCCTGTTGCGAACCACCCGATGATCGTGGCCGGAGCAGCGTTCTGCGCCGACATCGAACGTCGGTACGGTCGCGAAGCCCTTGACGACCTCTGGCACGGACCGGAGCGACTGCCCACCGCCGAAGAACTGGCCGACCCGGTGGGGTGGGCTGCCCGGGTACTCCTCGATGGGATGTGACCGGAGGCGTTTTACGTTCTACGTTTTACGTTCTACGTTCTACGCGTTAAGCCAGTAGGAGGATTCCACGATGGTCCTTGTGGGTGAGGCGGCGCCTGACTTTCTGCTTCGTGACCAGGCGCGGGCGAAGCGTTCTCTTGCCGACCTGGCGGGGGCCAAGGCGATGGTCATCTTCATGCCGTTCGCCTTCACCAATACCTGCCTTGGTGAAATGTGCACCCTTCGGGACAACCTCCACCACCTCGAAGCCAGCGGCACCAAGTTCTTTGTGATCACCACCGACACCCTTCACTCGAATCGGCGCTGGGCCGAGGATCAGGGGTTCGAATTCCCGATCCTGTCGGACTTCTGGCCGCACGGCGAGGTGGCCTCGGCCTACGGATGTTTTAACCCCGCGATCGGGGTGGCCATGCGATCTACCTACATCCTCGATGAAGCCGGTGTGGTGAAGGAGATCATCGCCACAGACCGTTTGGATACCCCGAGAGACTTCACCGAATATGAGCGAGCCTTGGGCTGAAGGTCAACGTAGAACGTTACGAGAACAGCGACAGGATCCGGTCGAAGAAGCTCGGGCGGCTCGGAGCGGGAAGGCCAGCGAGGACGGCCGACTGGAGATCGACCGGCAGGTCACCGTGAAGCGCCATTCCGCCTTCGGCAGTGTCCCAGACGAGGGTGACGGTGCCGGGGCGGAACCACCGGGAATACTTGCCGAGTTCACCGGTCCAGGTCCGGGCGTCGGTGATGTCAGTGACCGAGAACTGGCCAGGGATGTGATAGAGGGCGAAGGCGAAGAAGCCATCCGAGTAGTACCCCATCTCGCCGTCGTGGTTCCACCCGTAAACGTCGAGGCGCCGAAAGGTGCCAATCTTGACCGGGAAGGCCTCGGCCGGAAAGTCGGTGTCTTTCGTGAGTTTCCTGACCTCGCCCGAGTTGGCACTCGGAACCCGGGGCGTCGCCGAAACGAATGACGTCATGCTGGTGGTGCAGTAGACCGAGCCGTCAGAGTTGAGCGTCTCCGAACGAAGCAGCGCACCGGTTCCCTGATCGAAGGTGAGCCGAACCCGGGCCTTGCCCCCGGTTGTAAGGGTTAGCTCGTCGGCTGGCCTCTTAAGATACGTAACGGCTTTGGTCACGCTGATCTGGTATCCCACCGGCGGCTTCGTGGCCGCGGCCACTTGCACTGCCGTGGCCGAGCCCCCCGGACCGGTGACCGCCAACAAACCGGCACCGGCTGAGACGGCAGGGGCCCCATCGACGCCCGCAGAGATGTAGAGCTTCCCGTCTCTTTGGGCGAGATGAGCGGCCGAGTCGCGCAGACCCACCGGGGTATTGCAGGCCAGAACTTGATCACCGGAGAACTCGGCGGCAGCAGCCCGTTCGAAGTATGAGGCAAGATCGCCCTCGGCGGCCACAGCCGGTAGCGCCGGGACCATGAGGGCCGAGACGACGACGACCGTGGCAACCAGCACGGCGAACCGGGAACGGCGGCGGGTCATCCGTTGACACCCGAATCGACATCACCGAAGAAGAGATTCTCGAGCGGCACCAGGCGACCGGTCTGGTTCTGGTCGAGCGATGCCCGGGCCCGATACGTCAAGCTGAATTCGTTCCCCGACAAAGTGACGACGTCTCCCGGGGAGGCCATGGCCGCAAGGGCAAGGACGATCGTCACGGCGGCGGCAGCAGCTCCCATAAGCATCTTGGCGCGTCGATAGATCGGGGAGGCAGCCGGGGCCTTGGTCGTCAGCTCGGGAGGCAGCTCGAGCATTGGAAGGGCCCTCAATCGCGCCCGAACGAACATCATGTCGGTTAATTCGTCGCGACAGAGATCGCATCCGGCAAGGTGCGACTCTGCCCGGCGTCGCTCCAGGGGCGGCAGTTCGCCGTCGAGGTAGGTGGATACCACCTCGCCGAGGTGAAGAACCAGCGGGCGATCGGAGTTCACGTCAGGCTCTCCCTCAGGAGTCGGCGGCCGCGGTGGATACGGCTGCGGACGGTCCCCACCGGAATCGCCACTGCGATAGAGATCTCCTCGTAGGAGAGTCCAATGACGTCGCACATGACTACTGCTTCCCGGAACTCGTAAGGAAGATCGGAGAGAGCTTTCTGGATGTCGTCGTCAAGGCGAAGGTCGGACAGAACGTCGTCAGGAGATGGTGACGAGAAGCTGGCAAGGACCTGGTCGGAGTCGTCGGGGAATGGAAGTGTCGGACGGCGCCGGCGCTTACGAACCTCGTCGAGGAAGGCGTTGCGGGTGATTCGCCACAACCAACCCTCGAACGACCCGGGCTGGTATTCGGCCAAGCCGCTCCTGACGCGCAGAAGGACCTCTTGGACGAGGTCGTTGGCATCATGCGGATTGCCAGAAAGGCGATAGGCGTAGTTGTATATTTTGCGGCCATGGCTGCGCGCCACCTCTTCCCAGGTGAGGGGGAAGGTCTCAGACATAAGACCTCAATCCCTCAACGTTCTGGGGCCGCCAGAAGTTCCTGCTATCGGGGCCGAGAGCCGGAACTAGCTGTTGTTTTCGGTCTTGGTTGGCGCCTCGCCGGGGGCTGCTGCCTCGTCGGAACCTTCCTGAATGCCCTTTCGGAACTCCTTGGCCGACGCACCGAGCGATCGAGCGAGTTCGGGCAGTTTGCGGGCTCCAAAAATCAGCAGGACGACCACCAAAATGATGATCCACTCGGGGCCTTTGGGAGAAAACATATGGGCTAAAGCCTCCTTGGCACTCCAAGCTTACCCCCAATCGGGAACTGCGGGCGAATGTGTACGAATGCGACGCCCTCGGGAACCCAAGGGTTCCCCGTTTTACGTTCTACGTAAAACGCTCCCTAGGACAGAGCCAGAGAGTCGACCATCTTCTGCAGCCGGTCCCTTGTCACGAACCTGACCCGGGGCTCGCGGCGTTCCAGGGTATAGATCTCGAAGGGCCCGTACTTATCGGTGACCAGCATGCCGCGATCGGTGCCAGACGAGGAAAACTCGACCATGAAGCGACGAATCACGGCCTCATCGAGTTCAGGGTGGTCTCCCGGCTTGTAGCTGTCCTCGACGATGTAGGTGCGCTCGCCTGCCTTGGAGGCGATCCAGGCGCTGAGCCCGGCAGCCGAAACCTGGTAGCCGAACAGCCTCAAAAGGCCAACGACCAGTTCACCGGCAGAGACTTTGGCGGGATCGATTCCCTGTGCGCGAAGTCCGGTGTTGACTGCTTTGGGGAGGCGAAGTTCGTTGGATAGTGGCGGAAGCTCATCTGATCGGACCGTTTCCGCCACCCCAGGTCGAACGCCGCTTGGCCCCCCCTCAGCATCCGAAAAGGACTGAGCCAGGGGGTCGTTGGCCAGGATCGAGAGGTTCAGAATGTTGACGCCCTCGAGCTTGGGCGGAAGAATTCCGGGTACATCGAGTTTGGCGCGCCCCACCTCGCGGACTTCTCCACGTCCCGCCTCGGCTGCCACCTCCGTGACCCCGGCCAGAGGCAGCGAATGGCGCTTCTCCCTCATCACCTCGATGGCTTCGCCTACCAGCAATTCCGAGAGGATTTCGTCGTCGCCGTCCGGTAGGGGCACGTCGAAACGAACCCGGGCAGTGTGGCCCTCCACCGCGAATTCGGCCACCGCCGGACGAAAGTGGGTGAAATCGACTTTGGGCTCGGATGGGGCCGCGGCAGCCTTGGCTTTCCGTCCCTTGACGGGTGTTTCGATGCCGAGTTCGGCCTGAAGGGCCTTACGGCGGCGGCTTAGGTAGATGCTGACGGCAATGAGGATCACCGCCACGAAGAGCAGTCCGGCTCCAATTTCCATGGGAGGGATACTACGGGCAATGGGCGAGAGGTCGAGGGTTCAGGGAACCCGTGGTGCGTGGTGAGTGGTGGGTGGTCCGTTTCGGACTCTGTTTACGTTTCACGTTTGCGGTCGAATCCCAACAACTCGGTCGAACACGGGTTCGATCAGAAGGCAGTGCGGATAGCGCAGAACGGGTTTTCGACCCACCACTCACCACTCACGACTCACCACTCTTCTGAATTTCCTCCAGGCTCACCTCGGCCGTTGGCTCATCGGCTCCGGCGTTGAGCCGTTCGATCATCTCGCCGCGCGAATTGGGCGTTCCGAAGGCAGTGATGACGTCGCCGGCCAGGAGGCTGGTGGCCCCACCGGGAACGATTACTTCACGATCCCGCCTGATGGACACCAGCGTCGAACCCTCAGGCCAGGCGACCTCGCGAACCGCCTTGCCGTCGGCGATCGATCCAGGAGGGACCCTGAAGTCGTAGTAGGCGACACCCGGATCAGTACGTTGATCGAGCCGGCGACGGCCCAGCTCACGATCGGTCCGATTGCCCAGCGCCCGGTGATATGCCCGGACCGCTTCCTCTCGTCGGAACAACCCGACGAACCTTCCGGAACCGTCTTCGGCCACCACAGGCAACCGCCCGATCCCGAGTGACGCCAGTCGTTCCATCGCACGAGACACTGGTGTGTTCGGAGTCACCGTGACCGGCCTGGGAGTCATCACCTCCGACACGAGTACTTTGTCAGACGGGCCCCCGGCCCTGATCACGTCGGCCACTGTGACGACCCCAACGACCAGACCATCATCCAAGACCGCCAACCCGTTGTACTTGTAACGCGCCATCCGCTTTTGGGCGTCGGCCAGGGTCTGGCCGGGGGTGGCGGTTGCATGCGGCTGATGCATCACGTCGCCGACAATGACAGTGTCGAGGATGTCGCCTTCACCATGCGGGGCAAACTTGATCCCCCTGCGTCGCAAGGTGCCCGTGTAGAGGCTCTCGTTGTGGAATCGATCAGCGATGAACGTTGCCATCACAGTGCCGAGCATCAACGGCAGCACCAGGCCATAGTCACGTGCTCCAGTGAGCTCGAAAGCGATCATCATCGCCGTCAACGGGGCGCGGGCCACAGCTGCGATCACGGTCGCCATCCCGACCAGAGCCAGCGAGCCCGGTTTCAGAGTTCCGAAGCCCCAGATTGGCTCCAACAGGCGGCCCAGCCCGGCACCGAGGCTTGCCCCGATAAAGAGACTCGGAAAGAAGGCTCCGCCGGCCGCTCCCGATGTCGTGGTGAAAGCAGTCGCCACCAACTTGGCGAGGGCGATGAGGACAAGAGCCCACCAAACCGTTCCGGCTACGCCCGCCCTCTCCACCAGATCCGACTCGACGAGAATCTGGTTCAAGAATTCCTGGCCCGTGCCGAGCACGTCGGGTTCGATGAGACCTATGGCGCCGACCACCAGCCCGAAAATCACGGGGCGCCACCCTCTCAAATTGGGACGCGCCACTCCCCAGCGATCCAGCAGGTCGACGCCTCGGAGCAAGCCCAGGCCCGCGAAAGCTGCCACCGCCGATAGCAGCAGGAAGACAATCAACTGCCGCGGATCCTCGAGTGTGTAGGACGCTGCCCTGATAGTCAGCTCCTCGCCGACGATGCTGCGGCTGGTGATGGCAGCAACCACTGACGCGATCACGATGGCCGAGAGGTGGCGAACGGCGAAGCTGCCGAGGATCACCTCCATTGCAAACAACATCCCTGCGATCGGGGCGTTGAAACTGGCGCCGATCCCGGCTCCGGCCCCGGCCGCCACCAGGCTCCTGATCTGATCAGGCCCGAGATGGAAGAACCGGGAGATCACGGAACCGATAGCGGCCCCAATCTGCACGATCGGGCCCTCGCGACCACCGGATCCACCGCCACCGAGGGTCAGGGCAGTGGCCACGATCTTGGCCGGGACCACCCTCCCTCGCATGCGACCATCGTGGACCCCTAGGGCCGCGATCACATCGGGTACTCCGTCTCCCTCGACCTCGGGAGCGAATCTCCTTGCCACCCACCAGGCCACCAGGAACCCCAGGGGCACCGCGATCAACACCCACCATCGTCGCCCACCTACCAGGCCCTCAAGAGTGTCGAAGCCTTCGGCGATTCCATCGATCACCAGAACGAGGGCGGCTGCGCCAACTCCGACGCCTACCCCGACGAGTGCAGAGAGAGCCAGGAAGCCGGTGGTATCGCGGTCGGTGATGACATCGACGGCGGGGAGCTGACGCCAGCGACGAGCAAAAGACCTCACCGTCGAACCTTAAAGACTTGCCAGCGAAGCCTCGACACTGGAATCTGGCGAACATCAAGCTCACCGACGTCAACCAGGTCGCCCTCGCCCGCTTCGTCTCCCGCACCGGCGGTGAGGCTGCTTTCTTCGTCGGAATCTGGGGAAAGGCGTCGTTCGAGTTCAACGCAACCCCGACAGAGCTGGCTTGGGTGATGGCGGCGCTCGGAGTCGCCTCCCTGATCGGATCGGCCGCCGCCGGTCTGGCGGTGGACCGACTCGGACCAAGGAAAGTCCTGATCCTCAGCGAGCTCGTATTCATCCCGGCGGTCCTTGCTGTGACCCTGGCAACGACCATCACCGGCTTTGCCATCCTGGTTTTCTTCACAGGTCTGTTCAGCGCGCCGGTCTACACCGCGGTGGCTTCGATGGCACCGTTCCTGACCTCCGACCCGGCCCGGCTCTCCCGCGTCAATAGTCGGATCGAGACCGGAAGCTGGGCAGCGTTCATCGTCGGTCCGGCGGCAGGAGCCCTCTTGGCCGACACGGTGTCGCTTGACTCGATCTTCGTACTCGACGCCGTCACTTCTCTCGTTGGAGTCCTCCTGGTCCTCCCGATCAAGCTGAGGCCGCCAGTGCGACAGGAGGAGAGAGCGGGGTTTCTCGCCGAACTCGTCTCGGGAATCAGGTACTCCGCCTCCCGGCCTGCCCTGAGATTCATGCTCGTGGCCGGAACGAGTGTGTGGCTCGCCTATGGAGCTTTCAACAGCCTCGAGCCTCTTTTCTACCGGGAGGTGCTCAAGACCGGCCCGGCGGCTCTCGGGTGGATGAACTCGCTGTTCGGAGTCGGAATGGTGACAGGCACCGTGCTCGTTCCCAGATTGTCCTCGTTCTGGTGGCGTGCACCGGCCCTACCGGTCCTGGTCGCCCTCAACGGCGCCGCCGGCCTCATCTACGTGTCCACCGACCGGCTGTGGGTGGTGGCGATCGGAGCGTTCTGCTGGGGATCGGTGATCGGTGTCCTCTCGCCGGTCTACCGAACCCTCGTCCAGTCGGTTACACCGGATCACCTGATGGGCCGGGTGCAGGGCGCGAGCCAGATGCTCTCGGACACCTTGCGCCTGGTTCCCCTTCTCTTCATTCCCGCCCTGGCGGTCGAATTCGGTATTCAGGGAGTGCTCATCGGCAACGTCGTCTCCCTTGGTTTGCTCGGATTGGCGCTGATCCCGTGGTCGCGGAGGTTCGATCAAGTCGCCGTACCCACCCGCCCTGGCACGTAGGGCATTCAGTCCCGGCAGGCGCATAACCTGCAGTCATGTGCCGTTCTATCAAGCAACTTCGTGAAGGCAACGAGCTCGCCACACCGGAAGAGGTCGAAGCCGCCGCCCTTCAGTTCATCAGGAAGATCTCGGGCTATCGCCAGCCGTCGCGCAAGAACGCCGAAGCCTTCGAAAAGGCTGTCCGGGAGGTCTCGAACTCAGCGAGCCGCCTGCTCGACTCGATTACCACAGCGGCCTGACGGAAGCGTTTTACGTTTTACGTTTTACGTTTGGAGCCGGGCTCTTGATCGCTCCGCCTGGCCTCCCTGACACTTTTGGCGCGGAGTTCTGCTCCCCTGGTGTCGATCGTCCGCGCCAAAAGATGGTGATTTTCTCCGAGGGTTGTGACGGCGGTGGTCAGCCGAGTCTTTGGCCAAGGCCGAGTTCGGCCGCGCGCCTCAAGGCGACGATCGCGGCAGCTACATCCTGGGATGCGATTCCGACCGACTTGAACATGGTGACGTCTTCTCCCACCTGGGGATGACGCCCCGCCAGAACGTCGCCGATCGTGCATACCGGGGGACGGTCGGCCTGGATCAGGTCGCCAGCCTCTGCCACGGCAGCTTCTATATCGTCAACCACCACGTACGCCCGCCGGACTGTCTCAGCCGGGATCTCACACATCTCCGGCGTGTAGGCCCCGACGGCGTTGATATGAGTTCCGGGTTTCACTGCATCGTCACTGAACAGCGGCAGCAGAGAAGGCGTCGCGGTCGAGACGATATCTGCCGCGGCGACGGCCTCATCAGCATCAGCGACCGCCTCCCCACCGACCCGTTCGGCCAGCGCGGTGGCTCGCTGAAAGTCGCGACTCCACACCAGGGTGCGCTCGATGGTCCGTACCGTTCGGACAGCTTCGATCTGATCGAAGGCCATGGCCCCGGCCCCGAGCATCGCCAGCACTTTGGCTTCACTTCGAGAAAACAGGCGGGTGGCGAGACCCGCACCGGCGCCGGTTCGAATCGCGGTGAGGACAGGTCCGTCGACAAAACCAACCGGCGAACCGTCGGCTCCAAAGACCACGATGATCCCGACCGGGTTGCCCGGCACCACCGACACGACCTTCACCCCCGAGTCGGCACCCGCCCGTCCCGGCATAAACAGCGATCCCCCGAGAAGGGTCCGTAGGGGTACTTCCCGGTCGTCACCGAACGCGGTCTCCATGGACTCGATGGCGGCGGCCATAGAAAGCGCAGCCCTGGTAGCCGCGGCGTCGAGATAGAGCATCTGATCAGAGGTTGAGGTTTGAAATTCGAGGTTCGAACCGGCCCCGGGCTTGACCGTCACGACTCAAGGCACGCTCACCCTGTAATCACCAAGGCTGTCGTCCCATTCGAGTTGGACCGTTCCCTTGGTGGCAGCGGCCTTGAGGAATTGGAGAAACCCGCCGTAGCCGAACTTCTTCTCAGAGAACTCGGGGTTGCGCTTGCGCACCTGGTTCTTGAGGCCGGACAACAACGGAGGGCCGGAGCTCTTCTTCTGAAGATCGGCGACGACCGACTTGAGGAGGTCGAAGGCCTCGTTCTCTCCGCCACCGTCCTGAGGGAATTGAACGACGGGATCGCCCTTGGCCGGGCCCTCGGTAAGTTCGATCGCCCCGCGCTCTTCGAGATGCCGCAGCATTTCTCCAAAGCCTCTGAACCCGTAGTCCGCTTCGCTGAACGTCGAGTCCTTTCTCAGAAGCGCACGCTTGAGGGAGGATGCCAACACGGCGTCGCCGCTGGAACGCTGAAGGCCGGCCAGAGTACGAGTGATCAAAGTCTCGAGGTCCTCGGTGGCCTCGTCGGGTTCCTCGACCACCGAAGGAGGCTCCGGCTCCCGCGGCTTGCGACGGGCCGGTGCCGCCCTCTCCTGCCTGGTCGGTGCCTCAACCCCTTCGAGACTCTCATAGAAGAGGAACTCGTCGCAGGCCGGTGGCAGGAGTGCGGAGGTGGAGGCCTTGATCCCGACTCCGATCACTCGCTTGTTCAACTCCCGGAGCTTGTGGACTAATGGGGTGAAGTCCGAGTCGCCGGTGCCGATCACGAATGTCGTTACGTAGTCTCGCTCGAACGCGAGCTCGATGGCGTCGACGGCCATCTTGATGTCGGCCGCGTTCTTGCGTGAAGCTCCGAGGCGCTGGGGGATCTCGATGAGTTCGACGTGATGGCGGGTCAGCATCCGCCGGGCTTCATCGAACATCGACCAATCCGCGTAGGCCCGGCGTGAAACGACCCGGCCTCGCTCGGCCAGGGCATCGGCGATGGGCTTCAAATCGAACTCGTGTCCCCTGAGTGCCTCCCGGGCGCCGATCGCCAGGTTCTCAAAGTCCAAGAAAAGGGCGATCCGTTCTTCTTCGGGGGTCATGCAGGGGAGGTTAGAGGGCGGCCCGCGTGATGCAGACGTGCGCGTCAAGCCGAGACGCCAGCCGCCAGACGCCAGCCGCCAGCAATATGACTGTGCGCCCGGAGGGAGTCGAACCCCCGACGCCCGCCTTAGGACGGCGGCGCTCTATCCGCTGAGCTACGGGCGCGAATGTGGCCTGAAAGGTAGCCTCCCGCCCGTGAATTCTCAGCAGGCCCCAAACCCTCAAAATTCAGGCCTTCAGAAGGTCTGGGGCATTGTCGGCCTGCTCGCCTACCTCGTTGTTGGCGCGTTTCCTTATCTGACATCCGGGCTGATGGTTCCCGGACCCTGGCTCTACATCCTCTGGGCGATATGGCTGGTCGGGGCGGGGATCGCCTGGCGCACCTTTCAAAGACGTCCGGCCATGGTCCTGTTGTTTGCCCCGGCGGCGGTGGCGTTCTGGTTCCTCTATGTCACGGTCGGGGAGCAACTGCTGGGCTGGACCGCCTAGGTCGGTCGACCCTTCCGCGAGTACCACCGAAGATTGATTACGCCTTCGGGGTGAGTAGTAATAACCTGAGCGGTCGCGCCTGAGCAGTCGGCGTCAAGGAGATTTGGTTCGTTGGGCTGACTTCAAGCGTCGGCTGATCGGAAAGCCGCTTGCCTCAGATCAGGCACAGCACCAGTTGCTACCCAAGCGGCTGGCCCTTCCCGTATTTGCGTCCGACCCCCTGTCCTCGGTTGCTTACGCGACCGAGGAGGCGATGCTCGTATTGGCTTTGGCCGGGGCCGGCGCCTTCGTGCACCTGACGCCGATCTCGCTCGCTATCGCCACCCTGTTGACGATTGTCATCATCAGTTACAGGCAGACGATCAAGGCCTATCCAAACGGCGGTGGCGCCTTCATCGTCGCCAACGACAACATCGGCCTCGGGGCCGGAGTGGTAGCGGCGTCGGCCCTTCTGACCGACTACACGTTGACCGTGGCGGTCTCGATGGCCGCCGGAGTGGCGGCCGTCACCTCCGCCCTGCCCGATCTCCTCCCCTATCGGGTGCCCCTGGCGATCGGGTTCGTGGCGCTCGTGACGATCGCCAACCTGCGGGGAGCCAAAGAGTCTTCAAACCTCTTCGCCCTGCCGACCTACGCCTTCGTCACGACGGTATTCACAATGCTGATCGTCGGGTTCGTCGAGTGCGCCGATGGCGAATGCCCGCAGGCCGCTTCGGCAAGTGCCGACATTGAACCGATCGCCGCAGTGTCACTCTTGTTGATCCTGCGGGCGTTTGCCTCCGGGTCGACAGCCTTGACCGGAGTCGAGGCGGTGGCCGACGGAGTCCAGGCCTTCCGACCACCCAAGGCCAAAAACGCGGCGGCGACCCTGACGATCATGGGTGCGATCTCCGTCACGATGTTCCTGGGGATCTCCACCCTGGCACGCCTGTTCCAGGTTCGGATTTCAGAGGACACGGTCGACACTTACGGAACCGTCATATCCCAGATCGGCCGGGCAGCATTCAACGGTGGGGTCGGATTCTGGATCCTGCAGGTATTCACGGCCGGCATCCTCTTCCTTGCCGCCAACACCGCCTATCAGGACTTTCCGCGCCTGTCGGCCATCCTCGCACGGCACAAGTTGATGCCCCGCCAGTTCCGCAACCTCGGTGACCGCCTCGTCTTCTCGAATGGCGTTTTGGTCCTGGCCACGGTCGCATCGTTGTTGATCTGGGCCTTTGACGCCCAGGTTTCGCGGTTGATCCAGCTGTACGTGGTCGGCGTGTTCCTTAGCTTCACGCTGAGCCAGACCGGCATGGTGCGGCGTTGGATGCGGCTACGCGGGCCGGGCTGGCTTCGCTCGGCCATTGTCAACGGGATCGGTGCCGCCACGACCGCCGTAGTCCTGGTCGTCATCGCGTCTGTGAAATTCACCCACGGCGCCTGGATCGTCATCGCCGCCATTCCGATCATCGTTCTCGGGATGCTGGGGATCCGACGGCACTACATGGGAGTGGCCGACCGCCTCCGCCTCGTCGGAGAGCCGACCATGCCTCGCTCGAACCGGGCCTTCGTGCTGGCCAGCCACACGGGTCGCGCCACCGAGCGCGCCATCGAATACGCCGAGATGATCCAACCCGAGACCATCACCGTCGTCCATGTGCGCGAGCCCGGGGATGACGACCTGCTCGACACCTGGGATCGCCTATATCCGGATCATCCACTCCACCTGATTGATGCCGATGACGGGCGGCCGTTCAGATCGCTGCGGGATGCAGTGCAGAGAGAAGCCGCTTCGCATCTCGAATCCTTTATCACCGTGATCATCCCCGAGCTGGTCAGGAGGAGAAGGCTCGGTTCCCTACTGGTCCACCCCCACGGAATCGTGGTGAAGCTGTTGCTGCTGTTCGTTCCACGGGTGGTGGTGACCGACCTGACCTACCAGCGACGTCAGAGCCGATCCACCGATGTCATCCGCGACCCCGACCACATCGTCAGCCAGCAAGTGGTGGTCTTGACGTCCGATGTAACGATTCCGGTCAGGCGTGCCCTTGGCTATGTGAAGCTGCTCAATGCACCCAACGTCATAGCCGCCCATCTCGACACGGATGCTGATCAACGTGACCGCATCCTCCGCAACTGGGACCCGGATTTCGGCGAGCTCCAGATCCTTGAGAGCCCCTATCGGGGTTTGACGAAACCATTGGTTCGCTATGTCCGAAGATTGCGCAGAGACGCCGAGCCCGGCGTGCTCATCCATGTGGTCATCCCCGAATTCGTGGTTCCCGGCTTCTGGAGCCAGATACTCCACAACCAGACCGCCTTCGCAATCAAGGCCAGCATGATCTTCGAGCCCGGCGTGGCGGTCTCCTCGATCCCCTGGCACCTGGCCAGCGCCCCAAATTCCGGCGAAAGCCTCGCCCACTCCAACGGCCTTGAGCCAACCGAGGTTGGCGACGGCCTCGAGCCTGCCCAGACCGACGGTGGGGACGCCAACCCCGCCTGAACCTTCCCACGGCGCTTCCGTTCGGGATAGCCTCGTTGTGACATGACAGACCCGGGGACGGGGACCACTTCGGTCCAGCCACATTTCGAGCCGCTTTCTCACCTCGACGCGTCCTTCCTGGCGCTCGAGTCCCCCAGCACCCACATGCACGTTGGGGCGGTGGTCCAGTTCGAGGCGGCGCAACTCAAGCTCCCCGACGGCGGCATCGACATCGCCCGGATCAAAGCCCACATCCTCGGCAAGCTGCAGTACATCCCGCGATATCGCCAGCGGCTCGCATATGTGCCTGCCACCCGCCATCCAGTGTGGGTCGACGACGAACACTTCAACTTCGACTATCACGTCCGCCACACGAGTCTTCCCCGACCCGGGACGGACGAACAGCTGAAGCTTCTGGCCGGAAGAATCGTGTCCCAGCAACTCGATCGAGCAAAACCGCTCTGGGAACTATGGGTTGTCGAAGGGCTCGACAGCGATCGCTTTGCCATCATCGCCAAGATCCACCACTGCATGATCGATGGCGTGTCCGGCATCGATCTCACCGGCATCCTCCTGAACGTCGTTTCGACGACTGAAGTCGAGCAGCCGGATGACTGGACCCCGCGGCCGACTCCATCCAGCACCCAACTGGTCGTCGCCGAGGCGGCCCGGATAACTCGCCGGACAGTCGACTCGATGAGCAGCCTCCGTTCGCTCCGGAGCCGCAGCCGGGAACTGGCGCTGGTGGGAGGAGGCAGGGCATTTGCAGCCTTCAACTCGTTGCGGTCGGGCTGGCTGTCGGCTGCTTCGCGGACCCCGCTCAACCCCGACCTGGGTCCCAACCGGCGGGTCGACTGGACCGAGAGCAGTCTCGAGGACATCAAGGAGATCCGCCGGGCGCTGGGAGGCTCGGTCAACGATGTCCTTCTCGCCGTGGTCGCCGGGGCGGTCCGTCACTTCCTCCTCGAGGAAAGGCAATTCAACGTCGACGGAATCGAGTTTCGGGCGATGGTGCCCGTCTCCACCCGCCAGGCCGATCAACGCGGGTCGCTTGGCAATCAAGTGGCGATGTGGCTCGTCAACATGCCGCTGTCCGAGCCCGAGCCGCTGGCCCGCTTACAGAAGCTCCATCAGGAGACCGCCCGCCTCAAACAGACCAATCAGGCGCTCGGCGCTTCGACCCTGGTCGAACTATCACGAGGCACCCCTTTGACTCTCATCTCAATGGCCAACCGGGTAGTGGGCCCGATTGTTCGGCCTTTCAACCTGACGGTCACCAACGTTCCCGGCCCCCAATTCCCGATGTACCTGCTCGAAGCGAAGATGATCGCGAGCTTCCCCATCGTCCCTCTCTGGTCCCAGCACGGGCTTGGTCTGGCGATCTTCTCCTACGACGGCAACCTCCATTGGGGTATCCACGCCGACTTCGATGCGATCCCCGACACCGATCTGGTGGCGGCCGCGATCAGTACTGCGATCAAGGAGTTGCTGGACACCGCCCGCGCGAGTTGACAGTGGTATTGGGAAGGAATCACTGAAGGAAGGACGAGATCCTCCCGCCAAATTTGGTCGCTCACGCCCGCTCTAGACCAAATCTGGTCACTGGCGATCGAGTACCGGGACCTAATAACCGAATTACGCCCTGAGCGCGAGCCAGTGACCGAATAACGGCTGACGGACCCATACCAACCAGAATTTGGAGCAGTCATTCCTTCGCTGATTCCTAAAGGACGGTCGAAGGCAAGCCCGACCGATACCGGCTCTGATATAGAAACCGTCGGCCCCGTTATCCGCCGAAGACTTCGACCACGATGATTCCGTAGGGGCCGGCCACTGTCGCTACTCCCACCCGGTCGACGGCTCCGGAGAGCATCCTGGCCCGATGCGGAACCGAGCCGACCATCTCCTCGTGGACAGCCCTGGTCGTCGCGGCGAGGCCGATGTTCTCCGCGGTCGATGCCAGTCCGATCCCGGCGGCCGCAACCCGATCGGCGACGCGGCCAGTCACCGGCGACACATGGGAGAGGTAGCCGTTTCGGTACATCTCCTCGGCGTGGAGGGCAGCCACGACCGCCAACTCCTCTGACCACGGCAACGGATTGATCCCGGCTCCGAGCCGCACCTCGTTAATGAAGCCGAAGACCTCCTCGGCCGACCCCCGATCGAGGGCATAGTCGGCGGGTTCGACCGGCTCGAGTTTGACGCGCTCGTCTCCGTCGACCAGGACCCGACGTCCGCCCACCAGGTCCTCCAGGGCAGAGATCACCTCGGCGATCGGGCGGCCGGCAACGGTCGCCAGGATCCTGCTCGGCAATGACTCGGGACCCGTCAATGCCCCAACGATCCGCGACTCGGCCAGGGTGTCGTCGAGGCCACCGACGGGAAGGACCCCTGCCACCGCAACGACGATCGTCAGCAGAAGCACACCCCAGGCCGCCGCGAATCCTGCCCCTCCGACGCGGTTGGTGAGGTTGAGACCGGGAAGCTCCATCACCCGGCTCAAGGCACGAGCCACCAGACCCAAAGCCAGCCCCACACCCACAAAAAGAAGCACCCCGGCTCCGAGCCGGGCCCACTCGGAAGTGACACCGAAGCGGTCAGTGACGAAATCGCCGATCGGTCCTGACAAACGGAACGCGATCGCCGCACCGAGTACAAGACCGACGAGATCCAACAACTCCCGAACGAGACCCCGCACCCATCCCCGCACAACCAGCCCGGCCAGAGCCGCCCCCAAGAGAAAGTCGATCATTACGTGGTACGTGGTACGTGGTACGTGGTACGTCGATCCATCGTTTCATGGTGCTTCGAACGCATGACGCACCACGCTTGAGGCACCACAGATGAGGACCAAACTTGCTCAGGCAAGCTCGATCCTCATCCTTTTATTGGCTTTGCCTTTGGACTCGGTTTTGACGACGCGAACCGATCCGACCTCGAGGGTGGAGCGCACATGAGTTCCACCGTCTGCCTGGCGATCGAGTCCGACGATGTCGATCACCCTGATCTCGGTCACATATTCCGGAATGAGATTGGCCTTGGTGCGAATCAGCTCGGGATCGGTAAGGGCGGCATCGCGAGCTAGAAAGAGCACCTCGGCCGGGTATCCCTTCACCAGTTCTTCGTTGAGGATGCGCTCGACCTCGCGTCCGAACTCGGTCGACATCGCGTCGAGTTCGAAGTCCATCCGGGCCACTCCAGGCTCCATGTTGCCACCGGTCACCTTCGCTCCGAAGTCGCGCCACACCACTCCGGAGAGAGCGTGGAGAGCGGTGTGGGTCCGCATGAGCCGATAACGGCGATCCCAATCGATAAGGCCTTCGACCTCCGAGCCCGGCTCGAGGCCCAGGGGGTCGGCTACGAGGTGGAGGATCTTCCCCTCGCGGCGGATTGTGTCGATGACCTCGACCTCACCGCCCGCATACCGAAGGATCCCGACGTCTCCGGGCTGGCCGCCCCCGCGGGCATAGAACACCGTGCGGTCAAGATCGATGCCGTCGGGCGTGATCCCGACGACCTTGCCCTCGGCGGTCGTCCGATAGGCATCCCTGGAAGCGACCTCTTCTGTCATCTCGTGTGGCGGGTCGTGGATAGCGAGCGATGAGCGGTGAGCACGGAATGAACTAGCTTACGGGCGATGCGCCGCTGGACCGTCCCCCTCCTCGTCCTGGTCGCCGCTTGCTCCAACGCCTCCGACGTCCCAACCACGACGGTCCCGACCGAGGCGTTGCGAGAGCAAATTCATGCTGCCACCGGACACGATCCCGAGGCGTGCACGAGCATGATGGGTGAGTCGGCTTCGATCCAGATAGACGACGTGATCGCCATCCCCGACTGCATCATCGTCCAGGAAAGCGCCGAATTGATCGTCACCAACGCCAGCAGTGTCGAGCAGCGATTCGCCGTCTCCGATCCCCCCAACGTCAATGTCCGGCACGACATATACGTCCTGGAAATCCCGGTCGGGTCGGAGGAAGCGATTCCGGAAGTGGGAGAACGCACCGAGAGCGGGGTTTATCCCTTCTACATAAGGGGTGGGGAGCCGTTCTCGGGCTTCCTGGTTGTCGTCCCGTAGTCCAGACCCGGGCTGGTTCGAACCGGTATGCTTCTCTACCTACCGGGCGGATCTCCGTCCGGTTCTATTGGGAAACCAACCACGGAAGGAATAAAAACTATGACGAAACTCCGCAGTCCGCGGTTACTCGTCCTTTTCGGCCTTATGGCGCTGATCGCCGCGGCGTGTGGCGGTACCGCTGTCGCCCCCGATGTGTGCGAATCCGATGCGTTCGGATGTGTCGAAATCGCCGACGGGGAGCCAATCAGCATTGGCTCTCTCCTGGTGACTACAGGACCCAACTCCAGCCTCGGGCTTGACAGCCAGTACGGAGTCGAGCTAGCCATCGACTACTACGGCGATCAGGCCTTTGACGGAGTGGACACCGAGATCGCCGGACACACCGTCCAACTCTCCCCCGAGGACGAAGGTTGCTCGGCCGAAGGTGGAACCTCCGGAGCCAACCGTTTGGCGGCCGATGCCCAAATGGTTGCGGTTGTCGGAACCAGCTGCTCCTCAGCAGCTCTCGACGTGGCCGATCAGATCTTCTCTGACAAGGGAATTTCGATCGTGTCGCCGTCGAACACCGGCCCCGCTCTGACCGACCCGGCCAAGCACAAGCCGTTCTACCTGCGTACCGCCCACAACGACAGCATCCAGGGTGCCGCCGTGGCGAACTTCGCTTACAACGAACTCGGTGTGACAACGGCCGCGACGATCCATGACGGCAGCCCGTATGCCGAGGGCCTGCAGGCGGTCTTCGCCGAGGTATTCATCTCGCTGGGCGGCACTATCACCACTCAGGAGGCGGTGCAGGTCGGTCAGACCGACTTCAACCCCGTCCTGACGGCCATCGCCGCCGGGGAGCCGGAATTCCTCTACTACCCGATCTTCGTGGCTGAAGGTGGCTTGATCACCCAGCAGGCGCGCCAGACCCCGGGTCTGGAGGCGACCCTGTTCGCCGGATCTGACGGCATGTTCACTCCGGACTGGATCGACGCCGCCGGCGCCGACAACGCCGAAGGTGTCTACATCTCCGGCCCGGACCTCTCCGCCCTGTCAGGTGACATGGCGTTTTACACCGACACGTTCATCCCTGCCTACACCGAGGTGTACGGCGCTCCGCAGTCGGTTTTCCATGCACACGCATGGGATGCGACCAACATGATCCTGGCTGCCATCGAAGAGGTGGCGATCGACCAGGACGGAACGCTGTACATCCCCCGCACGGCCCTGAAGGACGCCCTGTTCGCCACTAGCGGATTCGGCGGCATTACCGGGACGCTCACCTGCAACGAGAACGGCGACTGCCAGCAATCGGCCACCATCGCCGTGGTAACGGTCGAAGGCGGAGCTTTCACCGACAACGTCTACTCCGAGCTGGGTACTCTCGGCTAATCGAGACAAACTGAGACAAGAAGGGGGTGGGAGATTTCCCACCCCCTTCTTTGAGGGCGGGAGGGATCTTTGGCCACCATCGACGGGTCCGGCAGCCAAAACAAAAAGTCCTGGCGTGTCGTCATCGAGCGGTTCCCGGTAAGAAGGACCATCCTCTGGATCCTCTCCCTCACGATCATCTACGGGGTGATCGTCGGTACGACCAAAACCCTCGCCCTCGAGCTTTTCGATGCCGACGATTGGATCAGCTTCACGATTCAGGGCCTTGCCCGCGGAGCCGTTTACGCCCTGATTGCTCTCGGGTACACGCTGGTCTACGGCATTCTGTTGATCATCAATTTTGCCCATGGCGAGGTCTTCATGGCCGGTGCCTACACCGCTTTCTTCGTGGCGATGGGTTTGCACGGACAGGGATTCCTCAACGCCCAGCCGGTGCTGAGCCTGCTGATCCTCTTCGCGGTCTCGGCGGCCGTGTCCACCGCCGTTGCCCTCATCCTCGAGAAGGTCGCCTATCGGCCGCTCCGTGGCAAACCGCGGCTCGTTCCCCTCATCACCGCCATCGGCGCCTCCCTGTTCCTGCAGTACACATTTAGAGGTTTTTACGGGGCCAGCGCCAGGGCATACCCCGAGATCCGTGTCCTCGCTGGCACGGTCAACCTGTTCGGCATTACCGTTCAGAAGCGCCAGCTGCTCGTCATTGCCGGTGCGACCGTGCTTTGGCTGATCCTCTTCCTATTCATCGAGAGGACCAAAACCGGAAGAGCGATGAGAGCGGTCGGTGAAGATCGAGAGATCGCAGCCCTCATGGGGGTGAACGTCGACAAGACCATCCGAATCACATTCGCCATCGGAGGCGCCTTGGCTGGCGCAGCAGGGATCCTCTTCGTCCAGATCTTCAATCAGGTCACGTTCGCCATGGGCTTCCTACCCGGGCTCAAAGCTTTCACAGCCGCGGTGCTGGGGGGAATCGGCTCGATAACTGGAGCCGCCCTCGGAGGCCTGATACTCGGGCTTATGGAGGCCATCGGACCCAACCTGTTCCTTACGGGACTCGTTCCCTCTCCCAACCAGTTGGTCGATCTGGTGGCCTTCGGCATCCTCGTCCTGGTCCTGATCTTCAAGCCTGGTGGGTTCCTGGGAGCGCCCGAGGAGAAGCGAGCATGACAGGCCATACCATCGCCGCGCCTCGCGGCCGCAGAACTCTGTCCGATACCCCTGGATTCAACACCGGGGTCGTGGCCGGCATTGTGGTCGTCTACCTCGGGATGGTGGGGATGATCGAGGCTTTCAGCGAGCGCCCGATCATCACTGGTTACATCAACTTCGGGCCATTGCTGATTCTCCTCATCTTCTACTTCTTTGCCTATGCGGCGATTGGAAGGCCCGCGAACCAGACAGCAGAGTTCCAGACCGGCATCACCGTGGGCGGTATCGGCGGGCTTCTCACGGGCGTGTTCCTGATCCTGGTTGAGATCGGCGAGACGGCCGGTTATCAGGTCCGCGATGTCTTCATCTCCATCAGTCCGACGATGCGCGACGTTCTCTCCTTCGGTTTCGGCCCGTATGTAGGAACCGCAGTGTTGACAGGCGTGGGTTCCCTGATGGGAGTCCTGGCGGTTCTCACCAGGCGACTTCAGCCTGAACTCCGTGCATCCGTGTTCAGTGCGCTCTCGATCCTGATGATCTCGGCGCTGGGAGCCACCCTGTTCAGGGTCATGCTCGATGGATTGGGGATCCCGACCCGATGGCTGTACCGGAACGACGGACTCACATTGATCGGGACCGTCGTGATACTGGCTTTGGCGATCGGGATTCGCCTCTATGTCCGTCGCCAGGGCGGGACCCGGAGAGTCGCGTTGTCTCTCCCCGGAGCCACTGAGAAGAATCTCCCCCGAGTCCTCATCGGTCTCATCGGCATCGCCCTGATGGCGCTGCCCTGGATCGTCAATACCTTCGTATCGGACGTGCTCGGAACGGTCGGGCTATACATACTTCTAGGTCTCGGACTCAACATCGTTGTTGGGTTCGCGGGCCTCCTCGACCTCGGCTACGTCGCCTTCTATGCGGTCGGGGCCTACGTGACCGCGATCCTGACGTCGCATGCCTCCTATCTGGTCACTGACAACCCGTTGCGCCCGTCACCGGACACTTTTACGAACTTCTGGATAGCAATTCCGATAACGGTGGTCATCGCAGTCTTTATTGGGCTGATCATCGGGGCTCCGGTCCTGCGCCTGCGAGGCGACTATCTGGCAATTGTTACCCTCGGGTTTGGTGAGATCATTCGGATCCTCGTGACTTCGGACTGGCTCAAGCCGTACCTGGGGGGCCCGCAGGGCGTCACCGACGCCGAGCGGGTTCCATTTTTTGGCCTCAATACCCGCGACCCCCGCATCTTGTATTACCTGATCCTGGCGTTTGCGCTCTTCGCTGTGTTCGTCTCGATGCGAGTCAAAGATTCCAGGGTCGGGAGAGCCTGGGCGGCCATGCGGGAGGACGAGGATATCGCCGAAGGCATGGGCGTCTCGGTCATCAAGTACAAACTGCTGGCCTTTGCGATGGGCGCCGCCATCGGCTGTCTCGGTGGTGCTTTCTTCGCCGCCAAGTTGTCTGTGGCCAACCCAGGTTCATTCACGCTCCTCGTATCGATCAACGTTCTGGCCGTGGTCGTCCTTGGTGGCATTGGATCGATTCCCGGAGTGGTGGTGGGATCGTTGGTCCTGGTCGGGTTGCCCGAATTGCTTAGGGAGTTCGGCGAGTTCCGCCTCCACATATACGGCGCCATCATCATCGCCATCATGGTGCTCCGACCCGAGGGCCTCATACCGGATAAACGAAGGGCGATGGAACTCCACGCCACCGAGGTTCACGAGAGTGCCGGCCCGTTGAGCCCGGCGGCAACCGAGGGCATGTAATGAGTCACCTGCTCGAACTCACCGGGGTCTCAAAGCGGTTCGGCGGCCTTCAGGCCGTCAATGAGGTCGACTTTCACGCCGATCCGGGAGAGATCGTTGGGGTGATCGGCCCCAACGGCGCCGGCAAGACCACCCTCTTCAACATCGTCACGGGCTTCTACACCCCGGACGAGGGAACGATGATCTTCGACGGGCACAACATCGCCGGATTGAAACCCAATGCTCTGACCCGATTGGGTATGGCCCGCACCTTTCA
>DATLEZ010000048.1:0-38084 GCA_035525055.1 Acidimicrobiia bacterium
ATCTTCGAGGAGATATCTCCCATCGAAGACTTCACAGGTTCGCTCGCGCTCGAGTTGACCGACCATCGTTTTGGTGATCCACCCCTCACCATCGAGGAGTGCAAAGAGCGGGATCAGAACTACGCCCGTCCGCTCTTTGTCACCGCCCGTTTCATGCATCGCACCACTGGTGAGATCAAGGAGCAGCAGGTTTTTCTGGGTGACTTTCCCATGATGACCGAGCACGGTGTATTCATCATCAATGGCACCGAGCGAGTGGTGGTGTCTCAGCTCGTTCGTTCCCCCGGCGTCTACTTTGATGCCTCTCCCGATAAGGGCACCGACCGCATGATCTATTCCGGGCGCATCATCCCCGGACGCGGTGCCTGGCTCGAGTTCGACACCGACAAGCGCGACACGATCGGTGTGCGGGTCGACCGCAAGCGCCGCCAGTACGTCTCTGCCTTCCTGCGCGCCCTCTCAATCGCCGAGACCGATCAGGAAATCCTCGATCTCTTCGACGGTGCCGAGTCGATCCGCAACACCCTCGAGCGCGATACCGCCCATGACAAGGACGAAGCCCTGGTCGACCTGTATCGCAAGCTGCGACCGGGCGAACCGACCACGGTCGAATCGGCTAGAAGCCTCATCCAGACCCTCTTCCGCAACCCCAAGCGTTACGACCTCACCAAGGTCGGTCGCTACAAGGTCGCCCAGAAGTTCAACGACGAGTCCGACACCGACACGAAGATGCTGCGCGATGAGGACATCGTCGACACCATCAAGTATCTGGTGGCGCTGCACGCACGGCAGCAGACGATGGTCACCCATCGCAAGGTCGAGGTCAAGGTCAACACCGACGACATCGACCACTTCGGCAACCGCCGTATCCGCACGGTCGGTGAACTCATCCAGAACCAGGTGAGGGTCGGCCTGACCCGGCTCGAGAGAGTCGTCAAAGAGCGCATGACCACCCAGGACCCGGATGCGATCACGCCCCAGAGCCTGATCAACATCCGCCCGGTCACCGCCGCCATCAAGGAGTTCTTCGGGACCTCCCAGCTGAGCCAGTTCATGGACCAGCCCAACCCGCTGGCCGGGCTCACCCACCGTCGACGCCTGTCGGCTTTGGGCCCTGGTGGGTTGTCGCGTGAGCGTGCCGGATTCGAAGTCCGCGACGTCCACCCCTCCCATTACGGCCGCATGTGCCCGATCGAGACGCCGGAAGGTCCGAACATCGGCCTTATCGGCTCCCTGGCGACCTACGCCCGGGTCAACCGCTTCGGCTTCATCGAGACTCCCTATCGGAAGGTCGTGGCCGGCAAGGTCAGCACCAAGGTCGATTACCTCACCGCCATCGAGGAAGAGCGCTACGTCATCGCCCAGGCCAATGCTCCCCTCAAGGAGGACGGCCAGTTCCGCAACCCCAGGGTCCTGGTTCGCAAGGCCGGGGGAGCGGGTGAGGTCGACTCGGTGTCGCCCAAGGACGTCGACTACATGGATGTGTCGCCCAAGCAGATCATCTCGGTTTCGACGGCTCTGATCCCGTTCCTGGAGCATGACGACGCCAACCGCGCCCTGATGGGCTCGAACATGCAGCGGCAGGCGGTTCCCCTCCTCAAGTCCGATGCCCCGCTGGTTGGCACCGGTGTCGAGTCGCGGGCCGCCCGTGACTCGGGCGACATGATCCTCTCCCCGGTGGCCGGGGAAGTGGTCGAGGTCACCGGTGATCACATCATTGTTAAGGAGAAGGACACCAACAAGAAGCACACCATGCGCCTCGACAAGTTCGAGCGCTCCAACCAGGGCACCTGCATCAACCAGAAGCCTCTGGTCAGAGAGGGTGACAAGGTCAAGGCCGGCGAGGTGCTCGCAGACGGGCCATCGACCGAAATGGGTGAACTGGCCCTGGGCCGGAACCTCTTGGTCGCCTTTATGCCGTGGCAGGGCCACAACTTCGAAGACGCCATCATCATCTCCGAGAGGCTGGTCAAGGACGACATGCTCACCTCGATCCATATCGAGGAGCATGAGATCGACGCTCGCGACACCAAGCTCGGCGCCGAAGAGATCACCCGGGACATCCCCAACGTGGCCGAGGAGATCCTTGCCAACCTCGACGAGGACGGCATCATTCGCATCGGCGCCGAAGTCGGTCCCGGCGACTATCTGGTCGGCAAGGTCACACCCAAGGGTGAAACCGAGCTGACGCCGGAAGAGCGTCTGTTGCGGGCCATCTTCGGTGAAAAGGCGCGGGAAGTCCGCGACACCTCCCTCAAGGTGCCCCACGGCGAACAGGGCAAGGTCATTGCCGTCAAGGTCTTCAAGCGAGCGGAGGGTTACGACCTTCCGCCCGGAGTGAACGAACTGGTCCGGGTCTACGTGGCCCAGCAGAGGAAGATCTCCGAGGGTGACAAGCTGGCAGGCCGTCACGGCAACAAAGGCGTCATCTCCAAGATTCTCCCCGAAGAGGACATGCCGTTCATGGAAGACGGGACACCGGTCGACATCATTCTGTCGCCGCTCGGCGTTCCCTCCCGCATGAACCTTGGCCAGGTGCTGGAAACCCATCTTGGATGGGCCGCGGCCGCCGGTTGGAAGCCCTTCAAGTCGGATAGCCCGGCTGCAGGCGGCACCGCCTCGTGGACCAAGGTGGCGACGCCGGTTTTCGACGGCGCCAAAGAAGACGAACTGGCGGCTGTGCTGGCCAACTCGCTTCCCAACCGCGACGGCATCCAGTTGGTCGGGGAGTCGGGCAAGGCCATCCTCCTCGACGGTCGGGCCGGCGAGCCCTTCGACTCACCCATCACGGTCGGTTACATCTACATACTGAAGCTGGTCCACCTCGTGGACGACAAGATCCACGCCCGGTCGACTGGCCCCTACTCGATGATCACCCAGCAGCCGTTGGGCGGTAAGGCCCAGTTCGGCGGACAGCGCTTTGGTGAGATGGAAGTCTGGGCCCTCGAGGCATATGGCGCCGCCTATGCCCTGCAGGAACTCCTGACCATCAAGTCCGACGATGTCCAGGGCCGGGTCAAGGTCTACGAGGCCATCGTCAAGGGTGACAACATCCCAGAGCCGGGCATTCCTGAGTCCTTCCGGGTGCTTGTCAAGGAGATGCAGAGCCTTTGCCTGAACGTCGAGATGCTGGCCGCCGGTGAAGAAGTCGAGTTGAGAGACCTGGAAGAGGACTCGTTCCGTCCTTCGGAGTCGCTCGGCATCGACCTCTCCCGCCCCGAACGGCCCGAAGCCGACTAGTGAGGCCAAGCCGACTTGATTTTGAAGAGACATCAGTTCCTAGACGCCGGACGCCCGAAGCAGGAGAAGTGAATTGGTAAGACAGGTTTTTGATGAGTTGAAGATCGGCCTCGCTTCGAGCGACCAGATTCGTGCCTGGTCGTACGGCGAGGTCAAGAAGCCGGAAACGATCAACTACCGCACCCTTCGCCCGGAGAAGGAAGGTCTGTTCGACGAGCGGATCTTTGGTCCCCAGCGCGACTGGGAGTGCTACTGCGGCAAGTACAAGAGGATTCGATACAAGGGGATCATCTGCGAGCGCTGCGGCGTCGAAGTCACGCGCTCCAAGGTTCGCCGTGAGCGGATGGGCCACATCGAGCTGGCCGCTCCGGTCACCCATATCTGGTTCTTCAAAGGTGTCCCCAGCCGCCTCGGGTACCTGCTCGACATGTCGCCGAAGGAACTGGAAAAGGTCATCTACTTCGCCGCATACCTGATCACTGGCGTCGACACCGAAAAGCGCCACAAGGACCTCGCCGAGCTCGAAGACACCATGCGCCAGGAGTGCCAGGTCGTCCAGGAGGAGTTCGACGAGTGGAAGAAGGCGCGTCTGGAGCGGCTCGAGGTCGAGCTGGGCGCGATGGAAGAAGGCGGCGCCAAGAGCCAGGAGATCTCGGCCCGGCGGCGTGAAGTCGACAAGGAAATGCGAGAGCGCGAGGAACGAGCCCAGCGAGAGATCGACCTCGTCCAGGATGCCTACGACAGCTTCCGTACGATGACTCCTAAGGCATTGGTGGAGTCCGAGCAGTTGTGGAGAGCGATCTCAGATCGCTACGAGGGCTATTTCCAGGGTGGGATGGGCGCCGAGGCGGTCAAGAGCCTCCTCGACCACCTCGATCTCGACGCCGAAATGGCGCTTCTCCAGGAGCACCTCGTTGCTAACTCCGCCCAGAAGCGGCAGCGGGCTACGCAGCGGCTGAAGGTCGTCCGTCCGTTCTGGGAGGGCAAGAACCGTCCCCGCGATCTGATCCTCGAGACCGTTCCGGTGATCCCACCCGACCTCCGGCCGATGGTTCAGCTAGATGGCGGCCGCTTCGCCACGTCCGACCTCAACGACCTCTATCGCCGTGTCATCAACCGCAATAACCGGCTCAAGAGACTGCTCGACCTCGGAGCCCCCGAGATCATCGTCAACAACGAAAAGCGGATGCTGCAGGAAGCCGTAGACGCATTGTTCGATAACGGCCGGCGCGGCCGGGCCGTAACGGGCCCCGGTAACCGGGCCCTCAAGTCGCTGTCGGACATGCTCAAGGGCAAGCAGGGGCGGTTCCGTCAGAACCTGCTTGGAAAGCGAGTCGACTACTCGGGCCGTTCGGTCATCGTGGTCGGTCCCCAGCTCAAGCTCAACCAGTGCGGTCTGCCCAAGGTGATGGCTCTCGAACTGTTCAAGCCGTTCGTGATGAAGCGCCTGGTCGACCGCGACCTGGCTCAGAACATCAAGTCGGCCAAGCGGATGGTCGAGCGCCAGCGTCCCCAGGTGTGGGATGTTCTCTCTGAGGTCATCCAGGAGCACCCCGTTCTACTGAACCGGGCGCCGACGCTTCACCGACTCGGCATTCAGGCTTTCGAGCCGGTGCTGGTCGAGGGCAAGGCCATTCAGATCCACCCGATGGTGTGTGAGGCTTTCAACGCCGACTTCGACGGCGACCAGATGGCGGTCCACCTGCCACTGTCGGCCGAAGCGCAGGCCGAAGCCAGAATCCTGATGCTGTCCACCAACAACGTCCTCCGCCCGTCTAACGGGCGGCCGATCATCACCCCTTCCCAGGACATGGTCATCGGCGTGTACTACCTGTCGGAGATGGTGGAGACAGCCACCGGAGCCGAGCGCCGATTCGGCGACGTGTCGGAAGCCATCATGGCCTACGACCTCGGCCAGTTGTCGCTCCACGCTCCCATCAGGTTGCGTGTCGGCAATCTGGCCGGTACGCCTGAGAAGCATGCGCAGTTCAAGACCTCGCTCGGCCATCTCATCACCGAGAAGCCGGTCGATGGTGCAGTGCTGTTCGTCACCACTCTGGGTCGGGCGCTGATCAACCAGGCCTTCCCGGAGGACTTCCCGTTCATCGACCACATGGTGGCCAAGGCCGACATCGGTCGATTGATCGAAGTGCTGATCGAGCACTACCCCCGCACCGACGTCGCCAACACCCTCGACGCGATCAAGGACCTCGGGTTCCGTTTCGCTACCAGGGCCGGTCTCACCATCGGCTTGGAGGACGTGAAGACTCCTGAGAACAAGGCTGAGATCCTCGCCGAGTACGAGGCCCGGGCCGACAAGGTCCAGTCGCTGTATCAGAAGGGTGTCGTCACCGAAGAGGAGCGGCGCCAGGAGCTGATCGAGATCTGGACCGAGGCGACCGACAAGGTCAAGGACGCCATGGAAGCCAACCTCAAGATGGAGAAGTTCAATCCTCTCGACATGATGGTCGGCTCCGGTGCCCGCGGGAACATGCTGCAGGTGCGCCAGATCGCCGGTATGAGAGGCCTGGTAGCCAACCCCAAGGGAGACATCATCCCGCGGCCGATCGTGTCCAACTTCCGTGAGGGCCTGTCGGTGCTGGAGTATTTCATTTCCACCCACGGTGTTCGCAAGGGTCTGGCCGACACGGCCCTGCGCACCGCCGACTCCGGGTATCTCACCCGGCGTCTGGTGGACGTTTCCCAGGAAGTGATCATCAAGCAGGTCGACTGCGAAACCGACCGCGGCATCCGGGTGTCGACGACCGACGAACGGGGTCGGAGGATTCGCAACCTTCGCTCGCGGGTGTTCGGACGGGTCCTCGCCGACGACATCAAGGTGGACAAGAAGCTGGTCGAGAACGACGACGTCAAGCTCAAGGCCGGCACCCTTATAGGGACCAAGGAGTTCCAACTGGTCGAGGCCACCGAGGGCATTCCCGAGCTGCGGGTTCGGTCGCCCCTTACCTGCGACGCCCCCCTCGGCATTTGCCAGAGTTGCTACGGGCTCTCCCTTGCCACCGGCAAGGTCGTCGAGGTCGGAGAGGCGGTCGGCATCATGGCCGCCCAGTCGATCGGTGAGCCCGGAACCCAGCTGACCATGCGCACGTTCCACACCGGCGGTGTTGCCGGTGAGGACATCACGCACGGTCTGCCCCGAGTGGTTGAGCTGTTCGAGGCTCGTACCCCCAAGGGCAAGGCAATCATGGCCGAAGTCGGTGGACCTGCTCAGATCGTCGACGACGAAGAGGGCCGCCGGATTGTGATCGATGCCAAGGAAGGCGAAGCCGAGTATCCGGTTAGCCGGCGAGCCCGGCTCAGAGTGGCCGACGGTGACAGTGTCGAGCCCGGTACCCAGCTGACCGAGGGTCCCCTCGACCCGAAGGAAGTGCTGGAGATTCGCGGTGTGCGAGCCTGTCAGCAGTACCTGGTTGACCAGGTCCAGGAGGTCTATCGCAGCCAGGGTGTCGAGATTCACGACAAGCACATCGAATTGATCGTGCGCCAGATGCTGCGCCGGATCCGGGTGGTCACGCCCGGTGACGCAACCTTCATGCCGGCCGAGTTGATTGACGAGCGCGACTTCCGCGAGGCCAACCGTCTCCTGTTGGAGGACGGAAAGCAGCCGGCCGAGGGACGCACGGAGTTGATGGGTATCACCAAGGCTTCGCTGGCGACCGACTCGTGGCTGTCCGCGGCCTCATTCCAGGAGACAACCCGGGTTCTGACCGACGCGGCGATCTTCGGCAAGTCCGACTACATGAGGGGCTTGAAAGAGACCGTGATCATCGGCAAGTTGATCCCGGCCGGTACCGGTGCGACCGACTATCAGGTACTCCAGCCGTCGCTGCCCGGTGCGACCACCGTGGCCTCGCTCGGCTGGGAGATGCCTGCTCGCGAAGAGCAGTGGATGCCGGACGACCCCGCCCAGTGGCTTCGCTCGGTTGGTTCCACCAGGCCGATCGAGGAGGACGGAATCGACCTCTCCGAGGAGATCGTCATCGATGCCACCGAGGGAGCCGATGCCGAGGAGTAGGCGTTAGGAAGGTGCTGTGCAGGTAAACGCTCGGCGACGGTGCGCTTACCTGCACAACCCGACGGTGATCAGGGTCTTGTGCCGGTTTACCCACCGTCTCGCAAGGCGCTCTGGGGACCGAATCTGTCCTCGATCGAGGCTATAACTCCAAACGTGGAGATTCACCCTCTCTCGCCCGGTCGCTGGGACGACCTGGTGTCATTGTTTGGCCCGAATGGGGCATATTCCAACTGCTGGTGCACATGGTGGATCCTGGGCGGCAAGTCGTTTGGAGAGGCCACGGCCGGAGATCGTCGGGCATTGCTCGAGAAGCTGGCCATTGTCGACGAGGAACCAGGCCTGCTCGCCTATGTCGATGGGCGTCCGGTGGGATGGTGTGCGGTCGGGCCGCGGGAGCGCTACATGAAGATGATGTCAGAGCGAGCGGAGATTTTTCGGCCTGATGACGCAGTGGGCAATTGGGTGATCAACTGCTTCTTCGTGCCTAAGGAACAACGACGCAACGGCATCGCCATGAGTCTGCTCGATGCTGCGGTCGACTTCGCTTTCGATCGGGGAGCAGCCTCTATCGATGGCTACCCGATGGGCGATTCGAGCCGGGGCGCTCCCTCCCTGTTCGTAGGCACCGTTGCGATGTTTGAGCGGGCAGGATTCGTGGAGATCAGCCGGGTCCGGCAGCGACCCCGAATGAGAAGGGCCCGATGAGGCGAGTACCCGCGGACTCCCTCCGCCCAGCTCGATGAAATGTCATGTCACCGCAAAACTCGACTCGATTGAGTTTCTGGCAAGACGAGTGATCTCCTCCGCCCCCAGCCCGAGGGCGCCGGCGACCTGTTGGTAGTTGTCGGCGATGTAAGCACCGAAATAGGCAGGGTCGTCGGAGTTGATCGACACATTGAGCCCGAGGTCGAGCATCCGCTTGAGAGGATGCTCACCGAGGTGGCTCACGACCTTGAGCTTGAGGTTCGACTGCGGACACACGGTCAGCGGGATCTGCTCTTCGACCAGGCGCTGCACCAGATCAGGATCTTCAAGGGCTCTGACGCCGTGATCGATCCGCTCGGCTCCGAGCGCGTCGAGTGCCCCCCACACATACTCGGGAGGGCCTTCTTCTCCGGCGTGGGCCACGGCCCGCAGACCCATGGCCCGGGCCCGGGCGAAGACGCGCGCGAAGTCCTCCGGGGGATGACCGACCTCAGATGAGTCGAGCCCGACGGCGATGATCTGGTCGAGATGTGGCTCGGCCATGGCCAAAGTTGCGAGGGCGCTCTCCTCGGGGAGGTGACGAAGGAAGCAGAGGATCAGGTCGGTGTCGATCCGGCCCGCATAAGCGCGCCGTGTGCGGGCGAAACCGTCAATCATTGTCTCGAAGGACACCCCACGTTCGGTGTGGATCTGAGGATCGAAGAACACTTCGGCCCGAGTAACGCCGTCGGCGATGGCCCGCTCGACATATCCAGCCATGAGATCGGCGAAGTCGTCCTCGGTCCGGAGGACCGCGGCCCCCTGGTAGTAAATGTCGAGGAATGACTGGAGATCGGTGAACTGGTAGGCAGCCCGCACCGCCTCGACATTCGGGTAGGGCAGTTCGACCCCGTTTCGAAGCGCCATCTCGAACATCATCTCGGGCTCAAGCGTGCCCTCGATGTGCAGGTGAAGCTCCGCCTTGGGCAACTCTCTGATTAGTCCATTGACATGCATGGCGGGACGCTAGTAGAAGCAGCTGTGAAGGTTCCCGCACCGAAACGGCGGATTTTTCGGCACAGCCCGACAGCGTGAAGCGACTGTGAAGGGAATCGACCCGTCCTGGGTCAGGCGGCGGCGAGAAACCGACCAATGGCATCGACCACTTCGTCGGGATGTCGCGTGATCTGACGGCCCGAGAAACGGCGGAGCTGCCACCGCACTTCGAAGAGTAGGTTCTGGCGTCGCAGATCCGCCTCAAGGCGGTGAGCGGCGGCATGAGCTTCCAGTCCGTCGACTTCGACGCATTTCAAGAGTCTCGGCCAGGCAAAGTCGAGGACGGCAACTGTGCCGTCGGACAGATGAACAACGTGCTGACAGGAAGGCTCCTCTAGGCCGGCGGCTCTCATTCGACGGAGAAGCATCGTTTCAGCAGGGCTGCCGGTGGGTGGCCCGGGCCTGCGGGCGTCGAGGATACGAAGGACTTTCCGTGTGCCGCGCACTCCCCAGCCACCTTGGGTAGCGACTAGATCGGCGACGAGCGAAGGCGTGGTCAGGCCCCGACGAACGGCGCTCTCGTAGACCAGTTCGACGGTGGAGGAGGGATGCAACCAGGCAATGTCGAGCGTGGTTCGTTCAGGCGGCGTCACTGGGATGGCGTCCACCACAACCGGGTCGATGTGCCGTCGGGTTCGATGGACAATGACGCCTTGGGGCTCAGGACGCTTGCCATAAGGGACGGTGATTTCGATCGGAGCCGAATCTATGCCATCAAGTCGATGCAAGACGACCGCGGCTCCATGCGACGCCATCGACAGCGGTCCCGCGGCAAGAGTTGCTGCCCGGAGGCGGCCTCGCCAATCGAGAGGGACAGGACTGGTGCGATAGACCCCGGCATGTTCCTCGAACCATCTATTGGCATTAAGACGACGAGCAATTATTCGGTCGGATCCACGGGCGTCGATTACCTGCGCCCGGGTGACCAGGCTGTAGTTCGTGGCTGCAATTGCATTGAGTTCGACATCGATATTCATTTCGGAAACATGACATCGACAGCCGCAGATTTCCAGAGGGTTGAGGAAGCTTCACAGCCACCTCACGGCGGGAAAGCTGTGAAGGAAGACGCACCATGGCGGTGCACAAACCTTCACAACCTTCACCCCCCTATTCCGTGGCGCCGAAGTTCGGCGACCACCCTGGAAGGAGTGAGGGGGATCTGGTGGAACCAGACTCCGGTGGCATCGTGGAGGGCGGCCACCACCGCCGGTGCATACGGGATGAAAGGCATCTCGGCCATTCCTCTGACGCCCCAGGGACCGCGCGGATCGGGGACCTCCACCAGCACCGACTGGACCTCCACCGGGATGTCGTCGATGCCGGGAATCAAATAGGCCGAGAGCCGGGGATTGACGACGTGACCGTCCTTCGCCTGGAGATCCTCGGTGATGGCATAGCCGTGGGCCTGAACCACGGCACCTTCCAACTGGCCTTCGATCAGCATCCGGTTGACGACCCGCCCGACGTCGTCGGCGCAGATCACCCGGTCGACTTTGATGTGCCCGGTCCCGATGTCGATCGTCAAGTCGACGACCTCGGCTACGTATCCATAGGTGAAGTTGGGCTGGCCGACTCCGGTCTCCGGATCGAGGACCTGGGTCGGAGGAGGTACGAAGCGAAACTCGCCCCGGGCGGGCCGATCCCCTTCGAGCCATCTCTTCGAGGCTTCCTCGGCTGCCCCGAGGATGGCGTTGCCCGCCATCCAGGTCAGCCGCGAGGCCGAGGCGGATCCCGAGTCGCCGGTTGTGGCCGTATCGGAGAAGACTGCTTCCACCTGGTCGAAAGCGACGCCGGTCGCCTCCGCCGCCATCTGCCGGAACGCGGTGTGAGCGCCCTGGCCGACTTCGGCTCCGCCGTGAAAGAGGACGACCCGGTCGATGTTGTCCTCGCCATGGAGCTCGATGTAGGCCTCGCACCTCTCCGGGAAACCGAAAGAGAACCCGATGTTCTTGTAGGCGCAGGCAAAGCCCCTTCCTCGCCGAAGATCGCCGGGCTGCTCCGGCAAGGTCGCCACCGGTCGATGGGACCCTCTGATCACCGGGGAGGTCGCGGCCGAGGCGGCGGCCTCGATAACCGGCACGAGGCTTACCCCGACTGGCATCTCGACCTGGGTGATTCCAATGGACCCATCTCGTAGAGCGTTGCGCAGCCGCAGTTCCACCGGGTCGATGCCGAGCGCTCCTGCCAATTTGTTCATCTGCGTTTCTGCGACGAACGCCCCCTGCGGAGCGCCAAAGCCCCGGAAGGCGCCCCCGACCGGCCCGTTGGTGTAGACGCCGTAGCTGTCGATGCGAGCGTTAGGAACCTCGTAGGGCCCGGCAACGCAGAGATGAAGGTTTCCGAGGACTTTGTTGGTGGTGTAGTTGTATCCGCCCGCGTCGAGATAGCATTCGGCCTCGACGGCGGTGATGAGGCCATCACGAGTCGCTCCCAACCGGGCCGTGATCCGCCCGCGGTGGCGCTTGTGATGGCCGACGATGCTCTCCTCCCGTGACCACTGGGAGCGAATCGGTCGGGTGATCCCTCGATCGTGGAGCTTGCGGGTGGCGAGGGCCAACACGATTTGAAGCGACATGTCCTCCCGTCCACCGAAAGCGCCTCCGATGGCCGGGTAGATCACCCGGATCAGTTCGGGGGCAATGTCCAGGGCGTGGGCTATCTGCTCTTGATCCTCGTGGATCCACTGCCCGGCGATCTCAATCGTGATCCGCCCCATCTCATCCACGTATGAAACCGCTGCCTCCGGTTGGAGATAGGCGTGTTCCTGGAGAGGCAACTCGTAGGTGCCTTCGACGACGATGCCAGCAGCTTCCCACCCGGCGGCGATGTCACCCTTGCGAATGCGCAGGTGGTGGTAGGCGTTGGTGTCCTTGCCGTTCTCGGGGTGGAGGAGGAGCGACGAGGCAAGGGATGTGTCGGTGTCGGCGAGTACGGGCAGTTGCTCCCACTCGGCGACGATTGCCTCCGCTCCGGCGGTGGCGGCTTCGATCGTTTCCGCTACGACCAGAGCGAGGTGATCGGCCTCCCAGCGCGAGATGTCACATGCGACGGCCGCCCGCCCAGAGTGGTTGGTTCCGATGAGGACGGGTTGATCACGGAACACCAACCCGTATTCGTTGACGGGCACGTCGGCCGCGGTCACAACTTCGACGACTCCTGGCACCGCCAGGGCAGGTGTCGCGTCCATGCTGAGGAGCCGGGCGTGAGGTTGGTTGGTGAACGCGACCCGGGCATGGAGAAAGTCCGGGCGCCGCAGATCCGCCGGATAGAGAGCTTCGCCAGTGACTTTGCCGGCGGCATCGACCCTGGGGACGGAGAACCCGATTCGTTTGAGATCCGCGTCGCTAGGACCAGCGCTCATCGGACTGGTGCCCGGGCCGATGATGCTTGCTCGACTGCAACCATGATCTTGTAGTACCCGGTGCAGCGGCACAGATTGCCGGAAAGGGCCGCCCTGATGTCCTCCCCCGTCGGGCGAGAGTCATCCTCCAGCAATTTGGCCCCTGACATGATGAACCCGGGAATGCAGAACCCGCATTGCACCGCGCCCTGATCGAGAAACGCCTGCTGCAGTGGGTGGAGTCCCTGCACGCCGCCCAAACCCTCGATCGTGACGATCTCTGCGCCGTGACCTCGGCCGGCTGGCACCAGGCATGACATGACCGCCATCCCATCGAGGAACACGGTGCAGGCGCCGCACTCTCCTTCGGCGCAACCCTCTTTCGATCCGGTCAAGCCTGCCTCGTCTCGTAGCCAGTCGAGCAGGGTTCCGCCACCGGTCGAGGCAGTTAGCGATGCACCGTTCACGTTGGCCGTGATCGCGGTCCGAGGGTCTCTCTCGGCGGCGTGGCTCGGCCCGGTCGGATAGCGACCTCCGGATCTTCCGGCCAGAGTCACGACACGTGGCGGCCAGGCGTCTCTCTCGGTCGAGGAGGCCAGCGACTCGAGCGCCCTCCGGCTGAGGACGGCAAGCTGTTCCGATCGATATCCGGCCGAGGCACGAATGTCGTCGATCGGATTGGCGGCCGCAGCTACGAGGCGGGAGGCCTCCTCGATGGTCGGAGGGTCGAGTTCTCGCCCTACCAGGAAGACCTGGGCCCGTGCCCCGTCGATAATCGTTGGCGCCACGCTACCGAGGGCGATAGACGCTGCCCGGACTGTTGGGCCGGCGAAATCGAGAACGATCGTCATGTGGATCACCGAGATCGCTTGAGCTTTGCGAAGACCCAATTTGACGAAGACGCCACGCTCGGAGGGTCGCATCGCGCGAACCCTCAGGCCGAGCACCATCTCGTCCGGCGCAAGGTCGGTCTGGCGGACGCCGGTGTGGAAGCTGGCCAGGGGTGCTTCACGGTGACCGCCCAGGGATGCGATCACCAGCGTGGTGCCGAGGGCGCGCAAAGGCGAAATTGTGTCGTTGGCGGGGGAGGCAGTCACGACGTTGCCGACGACCGTCGCCCGGTTGCGAAGCTGGGGTGATGCAATCTCGAGACAGGCCTGGGCCAGGGGCAGGGCGTGCTCGACGACCAGCGCCGAAGACGCGACGCGACCGTGGGTAACGGTGGCCCCGATCTCGATTCCTTCACCGACCAAGGCGATCTCGTCGAGCCCGGCGACTCTGGTGAGGTCGATCAAGGTCTCCAGGTCGGGTCGCTGGCCTCTACCCATCTCCAGGAGGAGGTCGGTCCCGCCGGCTATCAACCGGGCCCGGCCATGGCTTTCGGCCAGGGCAGCCAGTGTCTCATCGATCGATCCAGGCGCGACATAACGCTCGATTCGCAACCGGTGCGCCTGGGCGGGATGCAACTTCACTCTTCGCCGCGACCGTTGTAGATCGGTCCCCCGGCCCGTGCATATCCCTCGAGCACTGCGGTGGCCTCGGAGCGGAAGACATCCTGAACGACGTCGATGCCCCTCGTCCGGAGGAGGCCGATCCAGCCGGCAGGCTTGTCTCCTTCGTCGAAGCCGATCCGGCGAGCATCTTCGTCCCTGGCCCCACAGACCAATCGCCTGACACCCGACCACGGAATGGCACCAAGGCACATCGCGCACGGCTCGGTCGAGGAGATCAGTTCTGTCGCCCGGACCCCGAGATCGAAAGACTCGAGCGCCCGACCTGCCATGGCGATGGCCAGCATCTCGGCATGTGCTAGAGCGGCGTGGGCCGAAACCACCAGATTGACCCCCGGGGCTATCACCTCCCCGGTCTCGATGTCAAAGACGGCGGCTCCGAATGGTCCGCCCGTCTGACGGGCGACATTGGTGCGGGCCAACTCGATGACCAAAGCCATCCGTTCATCAACAGTTGGGAAGATTGCGCCGGGCCGACACACCTCCGATATCCAATCGGGGAGAGAGACAGTCAGGCTTGGGAACCCGGACAGCATGTCATCCGTCCTTTTCGGCGTTGAGATAGTTGTAGATGGTGATGCGACTGACCCCCATGGCGTCGGCTACGTCCTCGACCGCCTTTCGCAGGAGAAAGGCTCCGCGGGTGTCGAGCATTCGGACGGCGGCTTGCTTGGCCTCCCTCGAGAGCGCGGTCATTGGCGCCCCTAGCTCGTGCTCGACGTCCGCGATCATTCGTGTGAGGGCATCGTGGAGGGTGGTCCGTCCGATCCCGGCGCCTGGACGAGAACATGTCGTGATATGAAGGGAGATCCGATCGGCGCCTGCCGAGAGGGCCCTTCGAAGGAGTGGGCTGGCGGCGTCGATCAATGCTTCGAGTTCACCGTGGGCGACCGAGCCGAACGGCCCGACCTCGACTTCGAGGCCGCGGGCTGCCACCTCTTTAATCGCGGCGGTGACATGATGGCCCGGTCGACCCTCGGTGAAAGGTTCGACGAAGAACTCAAGCCTCGGGTCTGATTCCTCCATATCGACCTACGGAGCCGAGACCTCGCCGTACACCTCGGGCCTCCGGTCGCGATAGAAAGCCCACTGGCGGCGTACTTCTTCGATCAGTCCCATATCGAGACTGCGCACCAGCACCTCGTCGCTGGTATCGGAGGCGGTCCCGTCGATCACCTGGCCACGGGGAGAAGCGAAGTAGGACGTCCCGTAATAGTCGGTGTCCTCAAGGTCTTCTCGCCCGACCCGGTTGATAGCTCCGACGAAGTACTCGTTGGCGACCGCCGCGGCCGGCTGCTCGAGCTGCCACAAGTAGGACGAGTGACCGCGGGTGGTCGCTGAGGGATTGAAGACGATCTTGGCGCCCTTGAGTCCCAGCACTCTCCATCCCTCGGGGAAGTGGCGGTCGTAACAGATGTAGACGCCGATTCTTCCCACGGCAGTGTCGAATACCGGGTAACCCAGATTCCCCGGCCGGAAATAGAACTTCTCCCAGAACCCCTTGACCTGAGGGATATGAGTCTTGCGGTACTTGCCGAGGAATTGACCATCGCTGTCGATCACGGCGGCGGTGTTGTAGAACGTGCCCTCGTCGACCCTTTCATAGATCGGAGCCACGATCACCATTCCGGTCTCCCGGGCGAGATCCATGACCCGTTGCACGGTGGGGCCGTTCGGTATCTCCTCGGCGGTGTCGTAGTAGGCCGGATCCTGCACAGTGCAGAAATACGGCGTCGTGAAGATCTCCTGGAAGCAGAGGACCTGGGCACCAAGCTCAGCGGCCTGGCGGGCATACCCGAAGTTCTTCTCGATCATGGACTCTTTGTCGCCGGTCCACTCGGATTGCACCAAGGCAGCGTGGACGATTGTCATGTGGCGAGGGTCATCTGGCGGCCCTCAGGCGGTCGGCCCATCGGTTCGGACTCCTCAGTCGGTGCAGTCGAGCGAGTGTAGGACCTGGTGCCGAGTGCCCTTTGACGAATCGTAAACCACTCGGAAACGGTCGAAACGCGCCCAAAGCGGCCAGAAGGGCCAAGAGTTCTCAACTTTTGCTCGCGATGGGCCGAAATTGAGGTGACAACAGGAGCACACCCGATCCCAACCAAATCCGCCTCCCTGTCCCCGTGGGCATCTCCTCTCCGCGCCTTTTCGATCCTCGTTTTCGTAGTCGCGGTTGGTTTTGGGTTCGCCCTGGTGACCGGCAGATCCTTTGAGAATCCCGACGTGACGGGTGTCGCCTATATGGTCATCTCCGGCGCTTCCGGTGTGGTGCTACTCGCAGCCGCTCTGTTGGCCCGTGGGCGATCACGAGTCGCCTGGAGCCTCATCGGCGTCGGGGTCTTGGCTTGGGGAGTCGGCGAAGCGATTTGGCAGGTTCAGTTGCAGGCAGGGGAGATTCCCTTTCCCGGCCCTGCCGATTTCTTTTACGTAGCCGGGTATCCGCTGATCTTCGCCGGCGTGATCCTTCTCCCGTATTTGCGTCCGGGACGTTACGAGAGGATCCGTCTGGCCATCGACGCGATAGCTGGAACCTTGTCCCTGGCAGTTGTCATGTGGGTTGCCTATCTCCACAACGTCGTCGGTGTGGGCTCCGATCCGGTCGAGACGTTCCTCAATCTCCTCTATCCCTTCGGCGACGTGCTACTGGCCACCGGCTTGATGGTTTTAGCCATGAGAAGGTCAGAACAGCGGATCGACATGCGAATCTTCCTGTTGGCCGGGGCGGTGGCGTTGACCACCGTGGCGGATGTGATCTTCTCTCTGCAAACGGCAGCTGAGACCTACGTTGACGGGTCGTGGCTCGATGGGTTGTGGATCTTCAGTTACGGCATGTTCGCGTTGGGCGCTTGGTTTGTGACCAGGTCTTCAGCTCCTCAGGAGGGCACCTATAGCGCGGTCAACGGGTGGCGGCTGGCCGCGCCCTATTCGGCAGTGGCGGCGCTCTTCATAGCGCGGCTGATGACCAGTTCCGGGAACGACCTTGTCCTGAATGTCACGACCACGGCCGTGGCGGTCCTGGTGGTTTTGCGCCAGAACGTTGCAATCCGAGAGCGACGAGAGTTGCTCGAACGACAGCGTGACGATTTGATCGCCTCCGTCTCGCACGAGCTCAGGACTCCTCTGACTGGGATTCAGGGATACTCCCAGTTGCTCTCCGAGTCGTGGGAGATGCTGAGCGCCGATGAGCGCAAGGAGATGCTCGACACGATCAACAGTCAGGCGACCCATCTCGGGCACATAGTCAGTGACCTGATCGACGTCGCCCGCGATCGGCTGCAGAGTGTGAAGTTGCATCGGATCGACGCCAGCGCTTACGAACTGGTCCGCGACGCCGTGGCGTCCGGGGGCGGGGGCAAGAACATCAGCATTACGGCTGACCCGGCTGCCCGAGTCTGGGCAGACCCCAACCGGGTTCTCCAGGTTCTCGTGAATCTGATCACCAACGCGATTCGCTATGGCCGGTCAGAGGTTCAGGTGCTGGCCAGGCAAGGAAACGGCGAGGTTCTTTTCGCAGTCCACGACAATGGTGCCGGCATTCCGCCCAAGTTCCAGCATGCCATGTGGGATCGGTTCGAACGCGGCGCCCACAAAGATGACCAGAGCGTCCCAGGTTCCGGCATCGGACTTTCGGTCGCCAGAGACCTGGTGACGGCTCACGGTGGCACAATCTCGTACCGCACCTCCGAGCTTCTCGGAGGAGCATGTTTCGAGTTTTCGATCCCGGTCCCGAAACCGGAACCGGCCCAACTGGCCCACGCCGTCAGCGAGCGATGAAAAGTGTGGTGTCCCCCCGCTTGCGGGGGAACCGATCGCCGCTTTGGGCGATCGAGGGGGGTGCGCGAACTCCGGTCGCAGCCGAACCCGAAAACCGCCGCCGGTTCGTCACGACTTGCTCCCTGATCTCATGCGGGACCGATCGCCGTTTTGGGCGATCGAGGGGGGTGCGCGAACTCCGGCGGCAGGTGGACCATGACGCCGGGCCGGTTCGTCTAGTCCTCTTCTTAGAAGAGTCGTGGCGAACCGGCGGCGCTGTGAGGATGGAATGCGTCGGGAGTTCGCGCGCCCCCTCGACCTCGCTTCGCTCGGTCGGTCGGTCTGATCAAGGTTCTTTGTTCCGCCATTTCGTAGGCGTCCAAGCCGGAACAAAGAACCTTGACCCCGCAAGCAGGGGGACAGATTCGACTCATGCTTCACGGCGGCCAGACCGCTACGTCTCGCGCCGCTCGACTCCTGTGAACAAGACCACCACATGTTGTCCCCGGTCGACGTACTCGATGATCGATGGGTCGATCAATGCCGCTAGACCGCCGGACCCGGTGTGCCCGACGTTGATCCCGGTATGGGTACGTGCCAATTCGTTGGCACGCAGGACCATCTTTTCGGTGACCACAGTGGCCTGCCCTTCGGAATGGAGCATTGCCGCCATCACCGGCAGCCAATCGTAAGTCACGTCGTCGACGATGCCCGAGGCGGCAGTGGGGCCCACGTCCTCCCATGCCCACATGAAACGATCAGGCTCACGTTTGGCGGCATCCATTGCGAAGTCGATAGCGTCGCTGTGATCGAGGAGCGGCTGGGTTTCCATCTCCGCCTGGAGTGCACGCCAGGCCCTGTTCAAAGGTGCGGCGGCCTCGGTTTGCACCGTGTGCAGCACCACGTCGGCCTCGAGCCACTGGTGACGAATTGCGTCTGTGATCCCTTGCCAGATCGAAGCAGCCAGAGCGCCCCCTCCGACCTGAACGAAGAGGGCCACCTTCCCTCCAACACGGGCCAGGCTCAGTTGTTCGGCCAACTCCCATCCGATGGTCCTCCCACCGTCGAGTGCGGTCGGAGTGATCGTCCCCTGCACCGAAAACGGAACGGCGCCTCGCTCGACGGCCTCGATCATCCGCAACACGGTGGGATCGCCGGTTTCGCCCTTTCTCCGCTCGGACACCTCGATGGTTGCCTCCATCTCCTCGAGTGCTGCAACCACCTCGGGATCGGCCCATGTCGGAATGAACACTCGCAATGGCCGTCCGGCCGCCCGAGCTATCACTGCTGCCGCCACAGCTGCGTTTCCGCACGATGCGATCGCGAGGTCGCCGTCACCCTGATCTTCGACAGCCAGATGGAGCAGCACGCCGAATAGATGCCTCGCCTTGTGGGAGCCCCCGACGTTCTGGGTTTCGTCCTTGACCCAGAGGAGATCGGTCGGTACTGAGGTTGCCGCGGCCAACGCTGGCTGTCGGCTGAGGGGAGTCATTTCGAAACCCTTGCCGCTCACCTCCATGACTGCCTCGTCGAGTCGTGTTACGAGCGAGACAAAGTCGGCGTCAGACCATCCGCGTCCGATGGCGTTGCGGTATGAGTCGAGCAACCAGCGATAGCGAATGAATGGATTGGATGAGTCTGCTTTAGGCGCCGACATCGGTCCGCTCGTTGAACTCGGTGATCATCGAGTCCCAGGTGTCGAGGTGAGGGCGAAGGTCCTTCCAGAAAGCCTGTTCGCGGCGGCGCTCGAAGTCGGGAAAGTTGACGCCCTGCTGTTCGACCCATGTGTAGTAACCGAGGTTGAAGATTCGACGACGCCCGACGTCGCCCAATTCGAGGAAGTCGCCGGTTTCTCCATCAGTGAGGTATCGGCCGTAGGCCGCTCGCGCCTCGGACTGGCCATAGCCGCCGGGGTGGTCACGAGCGATGATGCGATCGATCTCGGAGGTGTACATCTCGGAGCCATCGGTCGCGATCGTGATCAGGACGTCATCGCCCCCGAGTCGATGGTGTCGGGCGGTCTGGACCGCAGCCAGGACGTTGCAGATCGACGACAGGCCAAGGTGTTTCAAGTTCTCGATCAGGTCCGGATCAGCCCCCTGACTCGTCAGGTAGTCCTTGCCCGCCGGCGTATTGAACAGAAGGAGCAGACTGTCAGTGGCGCGATCGGTGATCGCGACCGCATCGTCGGTGTTGGCGACATTGTGGATGAGGGGGATGTGCTTGTCGCCGATCCCCTGGATGTTGTGCTCGCCGTAGCCGTTGTAGAGCATGGTCGGGCATTCGAGTGCCTCGACCGCCACGATGCGCGAGCCGAATCTCTCTTTCAAATAGTCGCCGGCGCCCAGCGTGCCGGCCGATCCCGAGGCGGCGACGAAGGCGGCGACCTTCCTGGCCCCGGCGTCGCCGAGGACTCGCTCAAGGGCCGAACCGGTCACCCGGAAATGGCTGAGATGATTGCCGAATTCTGAGAACTGGTTGAGGATGACGTTGGTCGGGTCCTTGGCCAGTTCGTTGCAGGCGTCGTATATCTCCTTGACGTTGGACTCGGTCCCGTAGGTCCGGATGACGTCCTCAGGCCCGGCGATCCATTCTTCGAGCCACTGAAAGCGCTCGCGGCTCATGCCTTCGGGTAGCACGGCAACGCCCCGGCAATCCATGATCCGGCTGATCGCGACGCCTCCTCTCGCATAGTTGCCGGTTGAGGGCCAGATGGCACGGTCGCGGGTGGGATCGAAGGCGCCGGTCACGACGCGGGGTGCCAGACATGCGTATGCGGCCAGGACCTTGTGGGCCCTGATCATCGGGAACCGGTTGCCGAGGACGACCAGGATGCGAGCATCGACCCCGGTCAGGTCGCCAGGCAACTCCAGGTAGCCGGGGACGTCGGTGCTGCCGGCCCGGGAGGCATCGTTGAACCAGTGGACCCGGAACAGGTTGGCGGGATCCCTGGCATCCGGATCGATGAAGTCGAGCATGGCCTTGACCGGGTCCGGGATGGTTGCGGGGTCGGCCAACTGGGCGAAGGTCGGAAGGACGATTCTCCGCTGGCGGAACCGCTCAATGGTTCTCGCTAGGGCCGACGGCTCCTTAATCCGGTCGAAAAGACCGAACTTCTCGGACGGTCCCAATTGGGACCGGCCCGATTCATCTGGGGGAGTGTCAGCCGTCACAGGCCGTCCACTTTACGTTTCGTATAATCGCTGGCGTCTCAACCCCAGGAATCCGTCGTGACGCGCTTATCACTATTGGCTCCGCGACCAGGTGCGCCGGAACTCATCACATGAAGATCCTCCTTGCTGACGCCTTCGAGCAATCCGGATTGGACGCTCTAATCGAGAGCGGTCACGACCTCGACTATCAGCCGACCCTCACGAGCGCCGATCTGGCTGCGGCTCTCGTAGATGCGGATGTACTCGTGGTTCGATCGACCAGGGTCGAGGCCGATGTCTTCGCCGTCGACGGGCCCCTGGGAATGGTGATTCGAGCAGGCGCAGGCACCAACACGATCGATGGCAAGGCCGCCGCCCGACGGGCGGTGTTCGTCGCCAACGTGCCGGGAAAGAACGCGGTGGCAGTGGCCGAACTCACCATGGGTCTGTTGCTGGCGATCGATCGTCGGATTCCGGACAACGTGGCCGATGCCAGAGCAGGGGCCTGGAACAAGAAGGGCTATTCCAAAGCAAAGGGCCTTCTCGGCAAGACGATCGGAATAGTTGGGCTCGGCCAGATCGGCCTGGCGGTCGCCGAGCGAGCCGCGGCTTTCGGCATGAGGGTGATCACGATCGCCCGGAGCCGCGACGCCGCGACCGAGGAGAGGATCAAAGAACTCGCGATCGAGACCGTGCTCGACCTCAACGCGGTGGCAGCAGCATCGGACATCGTCACCATCCACGTCCCGGCTGGTTCGTCGACCAAGCGAATGATCGACGCCGAGTTTCTCAGCGGACTGCGACCGGGCGCGGTTCTGATCAACACCAGCCGCGGTGACGTGCTCGACGAGGACGCCGTGCTGGCAGCGATTGACGACAAAGGCCTCCGGGTTGGGATCGATGTGTTTGATGCCGAGCCGACCGGCGGCACCGGCCCGTTCGAGTCCCGGCTCGCCCGGCATCCGTCCGTTTACACGACCCACCACATCGGCGCTTCCACCGCCCAGGCACAGGAAGCGATTGCCGGCGAAGTGGTGGCGATGATCCGCGATTACGCCAGGGGAATCGTCCGGAACATCGTCAATCTCACGCCGCCGCCTCCGGTCGGCTCGGTCATGGTGATCCGTCACTACGACCGGGTCGGGGTGTTGTCGACCGTGCTTGAAGCGCTCAAGCGGGGAGGGCTCAACGTCCTCGACATGCAGAACGTGATCTTCGCCGGAGCCGGGGCAGCAGTGGCCACCATCCACGTCGAGGGTGAGATTGCCGAGACCGTCAGGGCCGAGGTGTCAGAGAGTTCCGACATCATCCACGTCACGGTGCGGCCGGCCCTCCCATGAGCCGCTGGCTCCTGCCGGTGATGGCGGGGTTGGTGAGACCCGAGGTGGCACGGGATGTCATCAGCCCGGCCTACGACCTCTACACCCCGAGCCAGCGTCTGCAATACGCCCGGGCCCGTCCCCGCAACTTCCTCAACGCCACTCTGTCCGAGGAGGACTACCCCGACATCGACGTCGAGAGTCGTCGGGTTGAGGCCCTCGACTATCTCCGCCAGGAGCTTGACGAAGGGACGTGGAGATTCGGCAATGAGAGATTCACGGTCCTCCGCCTGGAAAGCCAGGGACACGTTCAGACCGGTGTGGTGGGCGATGTCCCGGCCACTGCATTCCCCGGACTGGTCCGGCCCCACGAGCACACCCGGCCCCGGCGGGTCGCCGATCTCACCCACTACCTGCGCGCGGTCGGATATGGATCGTCACCGGTCGGATTGACCTACCGGCGTCAGCCGGAGATAGACGCGATCGTCGCTCTGGTCACCGAGCACCCACCAGACCTGGACGTAACCCTCGAGGATGGAGACCGGAACACGGCGTGGATCGTGGAGAACCCCGACGCCCAGGATGGTCTGGTGGCAGCCTTCGCGGATGTTCCCGCCGCGTACATCATCGACGGCCATCACCGGGTTGCCGCCACGGTGCAGCGGGATGCTGACCCGCACAGCCCGGCCAGCAGATTCCTGTCGGTCGCCTTTCCCGATGACGACCTCAAGGTCTATCCCTTTCATCGCTGGATCGACGGAGAGTTGTTGAGACCTGGTCCGCCGCCGGCAGAACCGGCGCCGGTGGGCCTCGACCCCGACGCGGGCCAGGCCGTCGTTGTGACGAGGGCGGGCGAGTGGACCATCGATCTGGGCACAAGCGCCGGTGAAGAAGATGTCTCCACTCTGGCCCGCACAGTCCTCGGCCCCGACCTGGGAGTCACCGACGAGCGAACCGACCCCCGCATCGCCTTTGTGCCGGGGTTCCCCGACGCGGGAGGCCTCAGGGCAATGGTGGCCGGGCGTGGGGGAGTTGGTTTCATTCTTCATCCGGCCACCGTCGAGGCCGTTATGGCCGTCTCGGACAGTGGCGGGGCGATGCCGCCCAAGGCAACGTTCTTCGCTCCCAAACCTCGCTCAGGCCTCTTCCTGGTGAAGCGGTAGAACCGATGACATCCAAACCCGCGACCCAGGGTCGTTCTCGGCGCCCGCACAACGGGAGAATTGGGACGAAAACCGCCCACAGAGTGGGAGAATTGAGCACATGCCCCGCCATCTGACAGTCGCCGCGGCCCAAATGGGGCCGGTGGCCAGAGACGACACGCGAGAAGAGGTCGTCGAGCGCCTCCTGGCCCTTCTGGCCGACGCTCACTCCCGTGGCGCCGAATTGGTGGCGTTCCCAGAGCTGGCCCTCACCACCTTCTTCCCTCGCTACTTCATCGAGGACGAACAGGAGATCCTCACCTGGTTCGAACCGGAGATGCCCGGTCCGGCGACCAAACCGCTCTTTGACCAGGCTCGTCGCCTGGGCGTCGGGTTCAGCCTCGGGTTCGCTGAGATCAGCAGCGACGACGACGGCGTCACCCATCGTCACAACACCCAGATCCTCGTTGAACGCGACGGGTCCGTGGTGGGGCGCTACCGGAAGGTCCATATCCCCGGCCACGAGCACAACGAACCATGGCGACCGTTCCAGCACGCCGAGCGGCACTTTTTCGAACCTGGCACTGAGTTCCCCGTATGGCGGGCCTTCGACGGCGTGGTCGGCATGGCGATCTGCAACGACCGCCGCTGGCCCGAGACCTACCGGGTGATGGGCCTCCAGGGAGCCGAGTTGATCCTCATCGGTTACAACACCCCGCTCTATTACGCCCCGGATCCTCAACAGAATGCCCTGCAAGCGTTTCACAACCACCTGGTAATGCAGTCAGGTGCCTATCAGAACGGCGCCTTCGTCGTCGGTGTCGCCAAGGGTGGTCTGGAAGAGGGAGTGGATTCGCTCGCCCAGACGGTCATCGTCGCCCCTTCCGGACAGATCATCGCCCAGGCCATAACCACCGGTGATGAAGTTGTCGTAACCCGCCTCGACCTCGACTACTGCGACTTCTACAAAAAGACTCTCTTCGATTTCGCCCGTTACCGCATCCCCGAGGCCTATCGGCTGATCACCGAGCAAAGAGGCGCCGAGCCACCCCCGGAAACCTAAAACCACTGTTTTGGCGCGGAGTTCTGCTCCCCTGGTGTCGATCTTCCGCGCCAAAACAGGGTTGGGAGGGCCGAAGCTTGACACTTTGTAAAGGGGCTTCGACAATCTCGCCATGACGACCGTCGCTACCCCGGTGACTTTCGTGCTCAACGGGGCTGAGGTGCGGGCGTCGGCCGACCACCCCCACGTCCTGGCGGCGCTGCGGGAGGAACTCGGCATCACCTCGCCCAAGGACGGCTGCGCCCCCTCCGGTCAGTGCGGGTGCTGCACCGTTCTGCTCGACGGCAAGGCCACGATCGCATGCCAGCTTTCGATGGAAAAGGTGGCTGGCCGAACTGTCACAACACTCGAGGGTTTCGAACCGGCCGAGCGGGATCGACTGGCCCGGGCCTTCGCCGCTACCGGCGCCCTTCAATGCGGTTTCTGCACGCCCGGGATCGTGGTCCGGACCAAGTCCCTGCTCGATCAGAAAGGCAGCGACCTCGACCGCGCCACCATCGAGAGTCGGCTCGGGGCGCACCTGTGCCGCTGCACCGGGTACGTCAAGATCATCGACGCCATCGAACTGCTCGCCTCGGGGGCACCGATACCTGATCCAACGCTGCCCGGTGGCATCGGCAAGGAAGGCGCCAAGTACGAGAGTTCCAAGCTGGCGCTCGGAGATCGCGGTTACATCGACGATCTCTCCATTTACGGGATGTTGCACGGCGCCCTCCGCCTCACCGACCATGCCCGCGCCGATGTCATCAAGATCAACACGGAAGCTGCCCGGGGAATGCCCGGCGTCGTCGCAGTCTTCACCGCCGCCGACGTGCCGGGTGAGCTCAAGGTTGGCCTCATCCACAAAGACTGGCCAGTGTTCATCCCCGAAGGCGGCCGGACCTCGTATGCCGGAGACGTGCTCGCCATCCTCATCGCCGAGGACGTCGCCACGGCCCGGCGGGCGGCGGAGGCGATAGAAGTCCAGTACACCGTTTGGCCCGCCATCGCCGATGCAGGCGCCGCCATCAACGACGCCGAAGACGCCGTGTGGGGTCTCGAGGGGAACATCTTGTCGACCTCCAAGTACAAGAGGGGCGATGTCGACTCCGCTCTGGGAGCGAGTGCCCACACCCTCCACGAGGTGTTTCAGACCCAGCGGGTGGAGCACGCCTTCCTCGAACCCGAATCCACCCTGGCCCTGCCCAACGGTGATGGAACTCTCCATGTCTATTCGGGGGGACAAGGAATGTGGGACGACCGCGATCAAATCGCGGCGGTGCTCGGGATCGACAAGGCTGCAATCACCGTTGAGCTTGTATCCAACGGCGGGGCGTTTGGTGGCAAGGAGGACCTGTGCAATCAGGCGCAGACCGCTCTCGCTGCCTTTTTATTGGATCGCCCAGTCAAATGCACCGTCACCCGCGAGCAGTCACAACTGATTCACGCCAAGCGTCACCCGATCCGCATCGAAGTGTGGGCCGGGTGTGACGACGAGGGCCGTCTTACCGCCTACAAGGCCAGGATGGTCGGGGACTCCGGGCCCTACGCCTCGGTCGGGATGAAGGTGCTTGAGCGAGCCGCCGGTCATGCGACCGGGCCCTACACCGTCCCGGTTGTAGATGTTGAGTCCATCGCGGCCCGGACCAACAACTCGGTGGGTGGGGCCTTCCGGGGCTTTGGTGCCAACCAGGCGCAGTTCGCCATGGAAGGGGTGATGGACCGGTTCGCCGAGATGGTCGGGATCAGCGGCTGGGAAATTCGGCGGCGGAACGTGGTCACTCCCGGCGCGATCTGGGGCCCGGGCCAGATCATGGATGACGGTTGCAAGGGCGCCCTGATCTGCCTCGAAACCATCAAGCCTCACTACGACCAGGCGAAGTCCGAGGGGAAGGCGGTCGGCTTAGGTCTCGGAATCAAGAACTCCGGCCTCGGCAACGGCTTCAAGGAGTGGGCGAAGGCAGTCGTCCGCTTCGAAGAAGACGGCACCGTTGAGGTTCGGCATTGTTGGACCGAAATGGGCCAGGGCATTCACACCGTCGCCCTCCAGGTGGCAGTCGAAGAACTGGGGGTCGACCCTGAGCGGATCAGGGTCATCGTCGACACCACCCGTGAGTTGGGCACCGGCCAGACGACCGGATCGCGCGGCACTTTGATGGGCGCCGGAGCGGTCCAGGCCGCCTGCGTGGCAGCCAACGAAGGCGGCCGTCAGATCGGTATCGACTATCTCGGGGAGTACCGGGTCGACTGGACCAACAGCCTCTCCGAAGGCCTCGAGAATCCGGTGCTTCACTCCACCTTCGGCTACGCCGCCCAGTTGGTGATCGCCGACCGGGCGACCGGCGAGATCGAAAGGGTGGTGGCTGCCCACGACGTCGGCCGGGCGGTTAACCCGATGCTGTGCCAGGGCCAGATCGAGGGATCGGTCCACATGGGCCTCGGCTACGCCCTGTCCGAAGACTTCCCCTGCGACGACCAGGGTCGACCAACCAACGTGACCTTGCGATCGCTTGATATCATCCGGCCCAAGGACATGCCGCCGATCGACGTGATCCTGATCGAATCACCCCAGCCCAATGCCCCGTACGGCATCAAGGGGGTCGGGGAGATCGGACTGGTGCCGACCGCCGGCGCGGTGGCAGCCGCCTATCACGAACTCGACGGCGAGTGGCGCAACCACCTCCCGATCGAGAAGCACCAGCCGCTTCACTTGTGACGGACCTGGGCGTTATCCGTCGACTCGGTTTCTAGGCGTGCGATCGTTCCCGATTGGCTCGGCTCTCACCCTCGGCCAGCTTCATGACGACCCTCATCCCTATCTTGCCGAGCTGAGGGAAGCCGAGCCGGTTTCGTGGGTGCCGGCTCTCGATGGCTGGCTCGTGACCCGTCGCGACCTGTGCGTCGAAGTGATGAGAGATGCCGAAACCTTCACGGTCGATGATCCCCGATTCTCGACGGCCCGGGTGGTGGGTCCGAGCATGTTGTCACTCGATGGCGACGAGCACCGCCGCCATCGCGACCCCTTCGCCGCCGCCTTCCGTCTGCCCGAGGTAAGGGGGCGATTTACGACGAGGGTCGAGCACGACGCTCGCGACCTGGTGATGTCCTTGGCGCCTCGCGGGAGGGCAGAGATCCGGCGCGATCTCGCAGGCCCTCTGGCGGTCGGAGTGGTCGCGGCGGCGCTTGACCTGCTCGACGTCGACCCGTCCACCGTCCTCGGTTGGTACGACGAGATCGTTGCGGCGGTCGACCGGGTGTCGGCCGGAGGTGAGGTTGGATCGTCCGGTCATGAAGCAGTCCGCTCCCTCGCCCACCACGTCGCCAGTACGATCGAGAAGGGCGATGGAGTGCTGGCCCAGGCGACCGTGACTCTGACTACCGCCGAGGTGGTTTCGAACGCGGCCGTGATGATGTTTGGTGGCATCGAGACCAGCGAGGGGATGACCACAACCCTCTTCTGGCATCTTCTGTCTGATCCTGAGCAACTAGCCGCTCTTCGGGCCGATCGATCACTAGTGGCGGCAGCGATCGACGAGTCGCTGAGGTTGGAGCCGGCCGCGGCCAGGGTCGACCGCTATTCGACCCGGGACACGGGACTGGCCGGAGCAACGATTCGTAAAGGCGATCTTGTCGTGGTCTCGCTGAGCGCAGCCAACCGTGACCCGGCGACGTTTCCCGATCCCGATGTCTTCGATCTGGCCAGAACCAATGCCAGATCCCATCTTGCCTTCGCCCAGGGCCCCCATGCCTGCGTCGGCATCCATCTGGCCCGGCTGGAGACTCAGGCTGCCCTCGAGTCGGTTCTCGATGGATGGCCTGGACTTGTGATGGATCGTGACTCCACCCCGCCATCAGGTGTCATCTTCCGCAAGCCGCGGTCGCTTCCGGTGCGATGGGACGCTTGACGAAATCTCCAACTGAGGAGTGCTTACAGATTTGGAGCGGATCTGGGGTTTGCAGGTCCTCGCAGCCACACCGACCACGGCTCAACGCTCTTGATCGTGAGCAATTCTTGTCCCCAGGGGTCTTTCGCCAGGCGAGTCCGGACCGCTTCTTCGTTGTCGACATCCATGACAAGCAGAACGTCATGGCCGTCGCCTTCGCCGATCGGACCGCCGAGGACGACGATCCCGGCCTCGGCTAGCGAGTCCATGAAGGCTGCATGATCGCCCCACCCGGGCTGTTCCCGGCGCGGTCGCGAATGATCCCAGCCATCACCACGCCCCCTCCGGACCAGGTAGTAGTCGGCCATGACGGGAGACTACCGACGGAGCCTGAGCTGGGACCGGACGTCCCAGCGATGACGGTTGGGACGCGCCTACATAGATTGGGGAGACGTGACGACCCTTGCCCTCCGCCGAACGCTCGGACGTCGGCTGTTCAATCTCTATCTCGGCCTGGTCCTGTTCGGGGTGAGCTGCGCCATGATCGTCGCTTCGGGTCTCGGACTCGGGCCCTGGGATGTGTTCCATCAGGGACTGTCCGAGCAGATCGGTATCTCTCTGGGGTGGGTGGTGATCGGGGTCGGGTTGGCGGTCTTGCTTCTGTGGATCCCGCTGCGACAACGACCGGGGCTGGGAACCATCAGCAATGCGATCGTGATTGGCCTGACCATCGACGCCACCCTGAGCTTTCTCAGTCAGCCGGGCTCGATGGCTGCCCGGGCAGGCTTGCTGGTGGCGGGCGTCGTCTTCAACGGCGTCGCCACCGGTTTGTATATCGGAGCGGGTTTGGGCCCTGGTCCGAGAGACGGGTTGATGACGGGTCTCGCTGCCCGGGGCCATTCGATCAGGGTCGTGCGAACCGCCCTCGAAGTGACCGTGCTGGTGATCGGGTGGATTTTGGGCGGCACCGTCGGGGTGGGCACGATTCTTTATGCAGTCTCGATCGGGCCCTTGGCCCACTTCTTCATTCCGCGCCTCACCGTGGCAAGGCATGCAAGAGGAGTGAAGGGCCCTTCGTTGCGTCGTCACCCTTCCTTTGACAAAATGTAAAACGTGCCTTCTGTCACCCCCGGATTGGTGTGCGCTCACCATCACCTCTACTCGGCTTTGGCCCGAGGCATGCCCCCTCCACCCCAGACTCCGACAACCTTTCGGGGCATCCTCGAGCAAATCTGGTGGCGGCTCGACGTCGCCATGGACCTGGAAATGTTGGAGTGGTCGGCCAAGCTCGCTGCGGTCGAGGCGCTGGAGCAAGGGACCACGACGATCATCGATCACAACGAGACTCCCAACGCTATCGAGGGCTCCCTCTCGGTCATCGCCGACGCCTGTTCCGAAGTAGGGGTGAGGGTCGTTGCTGCCTATGGGGTCACCGATCGGCATGGTCCCGACGGGTCCCGGCGGGGGCTCGCCGAGAACGAGCGTTTTATCAGGAACGGCGGCAAGGGATTGGTGGGGATCCATGCCGCATTCACCTGCACTGACGAAACCCTGGAGGCGGCGGCCGGCCTCGCGGCCGATCTCGGGGTGGGGGTCCATGTCCACGTCTGCGAAGGCCCCGAAGACATCGAGTCGCCGGTCCGCCTGGGCCACCTGACCAGGCCCGACTGGCTTTTGGCGCATTGCGTTCACCTCGCTACGGATCACCATCTCATGGGGACCATCCTTCACAACCCGGCCTCCAACCTCAACAACGGCGTCGGATACGCCGATCCGGGGCGATTCTCCAGTCCTCTGGCACTCGGCACGGACGGAATCGGGGCCGACATGCTCGGAGCCTTTCGTTTGGCGTACTACCTCTATAAGGCGAGCGACCTCACGGCCACCCCGGAGTCGGCCTGGGGATGGCTCGCCCGCGGTTGGGACCTCGTCCCCGAAGCCCGCGACGATCGGGTCACCTGGTCGTACGACCCGATGGACCCCTGGCATCTTGCGTTTACGACCGCGGTGCGTCCGCTCGAGATCGAAGTCGATGGCGAGACCATCTGGAAGGACGGCGCCTCGAGCAGGGTCGACGTAGCCGAGGTCAGAGCCAAGGCGGCGGAGCAGGCCCGGCGGCTGCACTCCCGGCTATGAGCATCCCCTCTCTAGCCCCGGCACCCCTCACGCCGTTTCCTCTCGATGTGCTGATGGGTCGAATCGTCCACGAATGGGAAACCCGGTCACGGATCTTCGACTTGCCCACCGCCAGGTTCTGGTCGCCGGACCCTGCCGTCGATCTCTCCTTCTCTTTCCTTGGTCGCCAAGCGGCGACACCGATCGGCCCCGCCGCCGGTCCTCACAGCCAAATGGCCCAAAACATCATCCTCGCCTGGCTGGGCGGCGCCCGTCTCTTCGAGTTGAAGACGGTGCAAGTGCTCGACGACCTCGTGATCAACCGTCCCTGCATCGACATGCAAACCATCGGCTACAACATCGAGTGGAGCCAGGAGCTGACGGTGGCGGCCTCGCTGGAGGAGTACGTCAAGGCGTGGATGGCGATCCACCTGCTCCGCCAATGGGAACCGCTGCGAGAGCACATCGGCGCCACTCCCGGCGCTCACGTCTTCGACATGTCGGTTGGGTACGACCTGGCCGGCATCTCGACCGACAAAGTCGCCGGGTTCATCGACGGACTAAAGGACGCGACCCGGGTCATCGAACGACTGCGCCCGTCGATTCCCGAGCCCTTTCGGGGGATGGCCGATCTCGACTTCGCGCCGGGAATTGCCGACACCGTCACCCTCTCGACGTTCCACGGATGCCCTCCGGAGGAAATCGATCAGATCACCCGCCATCTGATGACGCGGCACGAGGTCGATGTGATCGTCAAGCTCAACCCGACTTTGCTGGGATTCGACGGCGTCGACGAAATCCTTCACGGCGATCTTGGCTACGACGAGGTGGTGCTTCGCAAAGAAGCCTTCGCGGCCGACCTCCAGTTCGATCAGGCGTTGGATCTCATCGTCGGCCTTCAGGACTTCGCGGCGAGACAAGGTCGTCGTTTCGGGATCAAGCTGACCAACACCCTCGTTGTTGCCAATCACAAGGGCTTCATGCCCGACGACCCGATGTACCTATCCGGACCGCCGCTCCATGTTCTCGCCACGGGGGTCCTCGACAAGCTGATGGCGGCCCTACCGGGAGCTCTGGCCACCGACGGGGGCTTGATCCAGGTCAGCTTCTCGGCCGGGGTCAACAAGGAGAACGTGTCCGAGACGATCGGGATGGGGGTGGTGCCGGCCACGATCTGTTCAGATCTGCTCAAGCCAGGCGGCTATGGACGGCTGGAGCCGACTCTGCGGCGCCTCAGCGAGGACCTGAAGGCGGCATCGTGCTTCGACCTCGATTCCTGGCGAAGCCATCGAGCCGACCTCGCGCTTCAGTCCGGTCATAGACATCCTGTCGCGGCCCATCTCGACGAGGTACGAAAGGCCGAGGCCTATCGGAAGGAAGGCAACCTCAAGCTGCCCCGGGAGGTCGACCACACGCTGCAGATGTGGGGTTGTGTCGCCTGCAACTTTTGCGTCACCGTGTGCCCGAATGACGCCTTCTTCCGCCTGCCGACTCCCGAGGGTTCGGGCCTGGATGGACGCCAGCAGTACTTGCTGTTTGCCGAACTCTGTAACGAGTGCGGCAACTGCATGGTCTTCTGTCCCGAGGAGGGCGACCCGGCCATCATCAAACCCAAGCTCTACCTGGACCGCGATCGGTTCGAAGCTGTATCAGGCCAGGCCTTCCTCGTGGAGGGCCGCGGGGAGAATCTCAGGGTGACGTCAAGCGCCGGTTGGGAAATCGAAATCCCCCTCCTGACCGACCTCCTCCGCGCCCGGGAAGGCCTCCCCCTCCGGTGAAAAACGTGAACCTAATGCTATGTCCGGCGGAAAGCGCACGACATAGCATTAGGTTTCGGGTGGAACCGGACGGGCCATACTGCACCGTGTGTCGTTGCCAGCCGAGGGGTTCCGGATTCGTTCGCTGGCACTTCCGGTCTATCTCCCGACGTTCCTGTTTGCCGTCGGTCAGGGGGCAGCGATACCGATCTTGCCGCTCCTCGCCCTCGACATGGGACTGTCGGTCCCGATTGCCGGATTGCTGGTAGGTCTGCGGGCGTTCGGCAACCTGTTGTTCGACATTCCCGCGGGAATACTCGTCTCCCGGTTTGGTGAGCGGAAGGCAATGATGTTCGGAGCAGGCCTTCTCTCGTTGGTTGCTGCAGGTATCGGGACCCGCCCTCCGCTGGCTCTCCTGATTGTCTTCGTGTTGTTGATGGGTGCGGCCTGGTCGATCTGGCTGCTGGCCCGACTCTCGTATGCCACCGAGGTTTCACCGCTCCAACACCGTGGCCGGGTCATGTCGATGATGGGTGGGGCCACCCGGATCGGCCATTTTGTAGGCCCGCTCCTGGGTGGACTCGCTGTTGTGTTCTTCGGGCTGTCCTCGGCATTCTTCGTGCAAGCGCTGCTGGCTGTTGGAGCCGCGATTGTCCTCTACCGGGTTTCGCCGCTCGGGGGCACAGACCGAAACGCCGACCGAACATCGTTGAGGGTGGTCGGTCGGGTTCTGCGCGACCACCGCCGAATCTTCGCCACCGCCGGCCTCGTGACTATCGCTATCCAGATCGTCCGAACCTCCAAGGACGCGATGATCCCCCTCTGGGGGAACCACATCGGCCTCACCCCGGGCCAGATTTCGTTGATCTTCGGGCTGGCCTACGCCGCCGATATGACCCTGTTCTACCCCGTCGGCGTCGTCATGGATCGATTTGGTCGCAAGTGGGCGGGCGTGCCGTGCCTGGTGATGGTCTCCGTTGGCTTGATCGTCATTCCCTTCACTCGCGACTTCGTAGCGCTGCTCCTGGCGGGCTTGCTGATCGGCTTCGGAAACGGGCTCGGGGCGGGTATCAATATGACTCTCGGCTCCGACTTCTCCCCGCGGGGGCGGAGGGCCGAGTTCCTCGGCGCATGGCGCCTGATTGCCGATGTCGGTTCGGTTAGCGGGCCGTTGCTGATCGCTGCCGTCACCTCGGCGGCCTCCCTGGCGGCGGCCGGGTTTTTTGCGGCGGCGATCGGCGTGACCGGGGCTGGAATTCTCGGGTGGTTCGTTCCGGAGACCTTGCTGCCGCCGGAATCCGTCATCGAGGACACGTGAGTCCGGTCAATGAAATCGGCTGTGAGCTCAGGCCGGGGATGCAAGACTGGATCCATGAGGCATTTCACAATTAGCGAACTCGAGGCAGGGATCGACCGTGTCCTCGACGCCCCCGCCGAGTCCGGCGTCCTGTCACTGATCGTCCGGCGACCCTCCGAAGATGAGAGAGAGGTGCTCGAGGTCGGGCAACTGGATCTCACCGAAGGGTTGCGGGGTGACAGCTGGAGGCTGCAGACAGCGTCCGCCGAGGGCGTGCGCGACCCGTACAACCAGATCAACGTCATGAGCGCCAGGGCCATCTCCCTCATTGCCGGCGAGCCGGAGCGTTGGCAGCTGGCCGGCGATCAGCTCTACCTCGACTTCGACATCAGCCAAGACAACCTTCCGGCCGGATCCCACCTTGCCATCGGCGAGACCGTGATCGAGGTGTCGGCGATGCCACACACGGGCTGTCAGAAGTTCTCGCAGCGTTTCGGGGTCGACGCCCTTCGTTTCGTCAACTCCGAGGCGGGTCGCAAGCTCCGGTTGCGGGGCTTCAACGCTCGGGTCATTGTTCCGGGCACAATCCGAACGGGTGACCCCGTTCGCAGGCAAGCATGAACACAAGCGAAGTTTTTCTCGAGACGTTCGGGCGGATCAGCCAGCTGGTCCGGCAATCGGTGGCCGGGGCGGACGCGGAAGGTCTCTCCTACCGCCCCGAACCTGGCGCCAATTCGATCGCCTGGCTGGCCTGGCACCTGACCCGGACTCAGGATGATCACGTCTCCGAAATCGCCGGGATCGATCAGGCCTGGATCGCCGAAGGCTGGCACGACCGGTTCGGAATGGAAGCCGACCCCCACAACACCGGCTACGGCCATGGCCCGGATCAAGTAGCGGCGATCCTGGCCGATCCCGAGCTGCTTCTCGCCCATCATGAGGCCGTCGCCGGCAGAACCGCGACATATCTTGCGAAGGTGGACGACGCCGAATTGGACCGAATCATCGATCGGTCCTATGACCCACCCGTCACCGTCGGGGTGCGGTTGGTGAGCGTCATCAGTGACAACATTCAGCACGCCGGCCAGGCCCGCTATCTGCGAGGAATTGTCGATCGCCTGGGCTGAACAATGAGCTGATGATTGCGGTAGGGCCGGGTGGATGACGACCATTCTGCTGGGCGAGGCGAGAGCCGAGGGGTAGGACACTCGAGCCGATCTGTCCGTTTTTGTGCGTCGGAGGAGCCCCACCCCTTAACCCGGGCCTTTTTTGACCTAGTGCATCCGGTTCTCGTATACTTTCGTCGTGGTCTTTGACCTCATCCCCCGTTCCTAGGGGGCTCCCTGGTGGAGTGATCCCCCCGGAGCTAACCGGACGAGCGGGTCACCCAACATACGGGTCGGCAATTTGGGCGTTCGCGTCCAGATGCCGATTGTGCGCGTAAGCGGGCGTTTTCGCCCGATTCCGCCCCACTAGCAGGAGCAACATGCCGACGATCGAGCAGCTTGTCCGCGAGGGCAGGCAGCCAAAGTTGAAGAAAGCGAAGACGGCCGCCCTGGCCGGCGCCCCCCAACGACGGGGGGTCTGCACCCGCGTGTACACCGTCACCCCGAAGAAGCCGAACTCGGCTCTTCGCAAAGTTTGCCGCGTGCGTCTCTCCAACGGGATCGAGATCACTGCCTATATCCCCGGTGAGGGCCACAACCTCCAGGAACACTCGATCGTGCTGGTTCGCGGTGGCCGCGTCCGCGACCTGCCGGGGGTCCGCTACAAGGTCATCCGGGGCACCCTCGACGCCGCCGGAGTCAAGAACCGCAAGCAGGCTCGTTCCCGCTACGGGGCCAAGAGGGAGAAGTAGATGAGAAGAGCTCCCGCCCAGAAGCGCAAGATCGAGCCCGATCCGGTATTTCGCAACGTCCTCGTCAGCCAGGTGATCAACAAGGTCCTCTGGAAGGGGAAGAAGGACGTCGCCCGTACGATCGTTTACGACGCCCTCGAAATCGTCGAGCGCCGCTCGGGACAAGATCCCGTCACTGTCCTCAAGAGGGCGGTCGACAACATCAGACCCAACGTCGAGGTTCGCTCCCGCCGGGTCGGTGGCGCTTCATATCAGGTCCCCGTCGAGGTGCCGCCCCGTCGGGCCGGCTCACTCGCCATTCGCTGGCTGGTCGGGTTTGCCCGCCGCCGCAAGGAGCACACCATGGGTGAGCGCCTCGCTTACGAGATTCTCGACGCCGCCAACAACACCGGGGCGGCAGTCAAGCGCAAGGAAGACATCCACAAGATGGCGGAGTCCAACAAGGCCTTCGCCCACTACCGCTGGTAACAGACCCTTCTTGTGACGCCTGGCCTACCGCAGAGGGGGCGAACCGTCACAAGAACGACAAGGAAATAGCGATTTAGATGAGCAACGACAAGAGCGCGCTCTCGAACCTGCGTCAGGTTCCCTTGGGCCGAACCCGAAACATCGGGATCATGGCCCACATCGACGCGGGCAAGACGACTCTTACCGAGCGCATCCTCTATTACACCGGCCGCAACTACAAGATCGGTGAGGTCCACGAAGGCGCCGCCACGATGGACTGGATGGAGCAGGAGCAGGAGCGGGGGATCACCATCACCTCCGCTGCCACCACCTGCATCTGGCACGACCACCACATCAACATCATCGACACTCCCGGCCACGTCGACTTCACGGTCGAGGTCGAGCGCAGCCTCCGGGTTCTCGACGGGGCGGTAGCGGTTTTCGACGGGGTCGCCGGAGTAGAGCCCCAGTCCGAGACCGTATGGCGCCAGGCCGACCGTTACAAGGTCCCCCGCATCTGTTTCATCAACAAGCTCGACCGCACCGGGGCCGATTTCTACGCCGACGTCCAATCGATCGTCGACCGCCTCCAGGCCAATCCGCTGGTCCTCCAGATCCCGATCGGTCGCGAGTCCGACTTCATGGGCGTGATCGACCTGATCGAGATGAAGGCCCATCTCTGGAGGGGAGACGACGGCAGGGTTTGGGACACTGTCGAGATCCCTGCGGACATGCTCGGCAAGGCCAACGAGGCGCGGGGCAGGATGCTCGAAGTCGCTGCCGAGGCCGACGAGAAGCTGCTCGAGAAGTACCTCGAAGATCTCGAAATCACCCCTGACGAGATTCGACATGCCGTGAGGGCGGGAACTATCGAACAGATCTTTGTGCCCGTTCTGTGCGGTTCGGCATTCAAGAACAAGGGCGTACAGCCGCTGCTCGACGCCATCCTCGCCTACCTTCCCAGCCCGGCCGAACTCGAGCCGGTCACCGGCTTCAAACCCGGCGCCGAGGATGTCGAGATCGCGCGGGAGCCCAAGGACACCGAGCCGTTTTCGGCCCTGGCCTTCAAGATCATGACCGACCCTCATGTCGGCAAGCTCACCTATTTCCGGGTCTACGCCGGCAGCCTCAAGAAGGGCGACACCGTCCTCAACACCTCCACAGGAAAGAAGGAGCGGTTCGGCCGCCTGCTGCGGATGCATGCCAACCATCGCGAAGACATCGACGCGGTGTTCACAGGCGACATCGTCGCCGGAGTCGGCCTCAAGAACACAACCACCGGCGACACCCTGTGCGATCCCCGCCATCCGATTCAGCTCGAATCGATGACGTTCCCGGCCCCGGTGATCCAGGTTGCGATTGAACCCAAGACCAAGACTGACGAGGAAAAGCTCGCCGAGGCGCTCCATCGCCTCTACGAAGAGGATCCCACATTCCTGGTCAGAACTGACGAGGAGACCGGCCAAACCATCATCGCCGGCATGGGCGAGCTCCATCTCGAGATCAAGGTCGATCGTCTCCTCCGCGAGTTCAAGGTCGGGGCCAATGTCGGCAAGCCCCAGGTCGCCTATCGGGAAACCATCAAGGGCCCTGTCTCCAAGGTCGAGGGCAAGTACATCCGCCAGTCCGGCGGAAAGGGCCAGTACGGCCACGTCATCATCAGCCTGGAATCGACCGGGCCCGGTGGCGGCTACGAGTTCGTTGACAAGGTCACCGGTGGGCGGATTCCCCGCGAGTACATCCCCGCCGTCGACGAGGGAATCGAACAGGCCCTGGAAAACGGGATCCTGGCCGGTTTCCCGGTCGTGGACGTCCGGGCGATCCTCCTCGACGGCACCTACCACGACGTCGACTCTTCCGAGATGGCTTTCAAGATCGCTGGTTCGATGGCAGTTCAGAACGCCGCCAAGCAGGCGGGCCTCAAGCTGCTCGAACCGGTCATGGAGGTCGAGGTCATCACCCCTGACGAGTACATGGGGTCGGTGGTCGGCGACCTCTCGTCACGGCGCGGCAAAGTGGGCGAGATGGGTCAGCGCGGCAATGCCCGCACGATTCGCGCTCAGGTCCCCCTGGGCGAAATGTTCGGATACGCAACCGATCTGCGGTCGCTCACCCAGGGTCGGGCCTCATACACGATGCAGTTCAACTCTTATCAGGACATGCCCAACAGCATCGCCGAAGAAGTCATCGCTACGAGGAAGGGATCATGACCCTCACGTCAGGAATCTCAACCTCTCTCAAATCAGAAGGCCTCTCTCAAATCAGAAGGCCTCTCTCAAGTCAGAAACACGGATCCCAGGAGGATGTGAGCCATGGGTAAGGCGAAGTTTGAGCGGACGAAGCCGCATGTGAATGTGGGGACGATGGGTCATATTGATCATGGGAAGACGACGTTGACGGCGGCGATTACGAAGGTGTTGGCGGAGCGGGTGCCGGGTAATAATTCGTTTA
>DATLEZ010000049.1:0-6774 GCA_035525055.1 Acidimicrobiia bacterium
ATACCAGAACCGTTGAAGTCACCGCCAAAGAGCTGCTAGCGAACTGAGCAGCAGCCACCATCCACAGTTGGTTATCCGAGAACAGATCGACCAGTCTGTGCGATATCGCCCAGTTCGCCCCCTGCTCTCTATCGGCACGTCGGCGTGCGTGCAAGGCTCCCGGTTTACGGCGCGATCTGAGACTCTCTGAGTACTGTGGCCGGTGATGGTTTCGGTGATTCGAATATGGGCTGACGAAGAGGGCGAGTCGCACTTGGAAGACGTTGATCTCGAATTTGCAGAGGAGGATTTCGTTCCTCCTGCTCCGCCAGTCCTACTCACCTCGCCAGAAGCCGCCAGTGGTTACGTGTTTGCACGAGTAGCGCCTGGCTGGCACGGCGACTGGCATCCCGCTCCAGGCCGGGAACTGGTTGTCTATCTCACGGGCCAAGGGACCATAGAAGCCAGTGACGGGGAGTCTCGCCCGCTTGAACCCAGGACGATTCTGCTGGCCGAGGACACAACCGGCCGGGGTCATGTAACCAAAGTGACCGGAACGAACGAGATGTTCGTGGTGATCGTCACCCTTCCCGACTGAATCGGGACGTGCTCGATCGGCACGTCGCGCTGCTGGGACTCGGCATCCGAGATCAACACTTCCCGAGCGGAACCGCCCGTTTCGTTCACCCGCTCGATAACCGGCACCTCTCGTCTGGAACTCGGAGATCCAAGAGAAGTGCAAGACCCACGGGCGTCCGAAGCGCCGCAAACGCCTGGTTTCTCAGCTGAACAGGTTGCTCCAGTTCAGCGCGACGAGCAACGCCGTTGCTCCGATCCCGGCCACCCACGCTCCAACCTCAAGCCATCGCCGAAGTCGACTCTTCTCGATCGGTACCTCGGTGACGTACTTCGCAGCATCCTTGACCTTGACGCGGTTCTTGTCTCCGTTGATTACGACGCTGACGGCCTGGGACGCGACTTCGGGTGACGGGACGACCTCGCCGGACGCCATGCCCGCCCGCATCTCCGCAACAAGCTCGACCAGGTTGGAGCGCACCCGGTCGACAACTTCCTGAATCGCGCTGGGAGAGACACTCCAGTACAGCCTTTCGATGTAATTGAAATCGCCGTTGGTTCGATTCATGTCGTCGACGAGTAGTGACGCGCCGGGTGGCATTAGGCGCACGGACCCATCCGACCGCTTGGCTTCGGCAATCAGTTCGACCAACCCCGGCAAAGACTGGCGGAGTTCCAGCTCCTCGGTCACCTCGTCGTGGGCGAATTCTGGGAGCTGGCTTGGCGAGATTGTCTGATGCTTGACGAGCGCCCGAATCGTTGCGCCGTCGACCTGCAAAGGCGCATAGATGCGACGGTACTCAGGGATCGACTCCTGGCGATACCCATTCAGTTCGCGCGACGCCCAGTCTCGAAGCTCTGTGCTCCCAGCCTTTCCGCCCAAGGACAAGCAGAGGCGCAGCGCCTTGTTGATGTCGCCGTCGATCGCATCTCGCTCAATCTCGTCCAGCAGCCTGGCCGAACGCATGTTCGCATTGTAGCGTCAGTTAACTGTCACGCTTACGTTGAGATGACAGTGCGGAGAATTCCGAGGCCCCCTCTTCGAGGAGAGGCCGAGGATTCATCGATTTGCAGCCCGGACTGCTGGCGAAGCGTTACTCGACGCACGAAACAGGCCGGAGCCGAGGCGGGCCGCAGCATCCACCCCATATCACAGATCCCGAGCGGAACCGCACATATCTGACACCATGCCAGATCGGCACGTCCGGTGCGGCTGGCAAACAGCTCCTGGCGAAGCTGGTCAGGTTGCCAGATTGTTGAGATGATCTCTGAGCTCGGTCAGTGACTTCGCCACCTCATGTTTCCTGGCTGGCGGTGTGGGAGCCCTCCAGGAACCTGTCGACGGCGTCGGCTAGCTCGTGGCGCTGCCGCCCGATCCAGAACAAGTGGCTGGGAGCGCTGGTCTCGATGAGGGTGCTGTCGGGGATCGTGCTGCCAGGTCTTCGGCGTGGGCGAAGGCGACTCCGCCGTCGGCGCGGGATGCCGTGATCAGGGTTGGCAGGACGACGGAGGTCTGCACCTTCTCCCGGTACCGGCTCAGTGCGGGAGCCGCCTGTCGTACATCGTTGAGGAACCCCCTGCCCGACCGCATCGCGGTGAAGGTGGCACTTGCCGCGTCGCGCTCGAGTGTCCCCCATAGATCGAACCATTCCCCGAGAGGCAGTGTCGACAGCTCCCCCATCATGAACCGTAGGAACCTGTCCGAGGCCACCAGACGATGCACCATCGCCCAGGTCAGGTCCCCGGCCGGACCGAAGAGCAGCGGCGCCCCCAACCGTTCACGGGTGGTGTCCGGGTAGGGAAGTGTCGACGGTACGCAGCTGTGCAAGATCAGTCGCTCCGGGATGGTCGACGCGAGGGCCAGGTGGATCGCTTGGACGCCGCCGAAAGAGACACCCACGACGGCGGCGGCCCGCTCGATGCCCAGCTGTTGACAGACCTCCTCGATCACCGGCACGAACTCCACTCCGCCCAGCAGCCCCACGTCTGTGGCCCCGTACCCGGGGCGGGAGAAGGAGACCACCTCGTGGCCACGTTCTACATAGATCTCTTGTCCGGCGGGGGTCGCGGCGTTGCAGTGTCCGCCGGGCATGAACAGGACCGGTGGCAGTGCCCCTCGGTTCGCTGGATCTCGACCGGCCCGTACCCGGTGTCGACGATCTGGGTCGACTCGCTGCGGATCGACACCGTTCCAAGCTACCGATCGAGATCACGATTGAGTAGATACCAATCGACTAGAGATCACTGGTCGGTATCTGACTGGCGAACCCACACCCAATCAACGATTCTCGAGCGGAAACGACCATTTCGGTCACCCGCTGCCGATCGGCACATCCTGCGCTGACGAACGGGGTCGGGGGTCGGTTCAACCAGTGTGGACCATCTCAACGACAGGTTCCATGGCTTCCACCGCTGCGGTCTCCTTGGGCCATACGTCGCACCGGACTTCTTCAAGGCCCAGCTCGCCCAAAGAGAGGATGTACTCAGCAATCTCTACGGACGTGCCAGTCACAGGCTGTTCAACTTGGAGTCCTCCGGCATTGCCGATCCGGTTACTGAACGCTTCGGGCACAACCGTGTACAAGTCGAAGGTCCGAACGAGGGTGGAGGGGTCTCGGTCCTCCGCCTCACAAGCCTGTTCCAAGACGTCGATGATGGGCCTCAGCCGAACCTTGATCTGTTGGAGTGTCTCGTCCCAGCCCCACCAGTTCCATGCGTCGCCGTATCTCGCGACCAACTGCAGCATCTTCGAGCCGCCTGCGGCGATGTTGATCGGTGGACCGTTCTGCCGAGGACCGCGCAACACCAACTCGGCCTGCTTGACCGAATAGAACTCGCCTTCGAAATCGATCTCTCCGTTCTTGAGAAGGCCGTGGATGATCTGGATTGCCTCAGCGAACCGAGAGAACCGCTTGTCGGTCGGGATCCCGAAGGCCTCGTAGTCGGAATCTGGGGTATTCCCCGCTCCGATGCCGAGGACAAACCGCCCCCCAGATATCTCATCGATCGTCTCAGCAATCTTCGCCATCATCGCCGGAGCGCGGTATGGGGAATTGACGACTGACTGCCCCAGATTGATACGACTCGTCGTCGCCGCCACCGCGGCCGCGATGGCGACCGATTCCCAAACTCCATCTGTGACCGCCTCACGCCGGTAGAGCAGAGCATCTTCAAACACGAACATGTCGAACCCAGCTGCTTCCGCCGCGGCTGCTCGCTCGCTGATCGATTTCCAAGAAGGTGCGGGTGTGGCGCCATCCGGACGGCCATGGAGCTGATTGATGAGCCCGAGTCGCATACACCGACCCTAGATCTCGAGGCTCGGGCCGCGCCACACATAACGATCAATCTCAGCGCGTACCGCACATCCGGCCGAGTGCCCGTAAACGGCACGTACGCGCTTGCCGACCGCGTTTCGCGGTGGCCGCTCTCGGTGACATGAACACGATGTACTCCGCTCCCCCGATCAACGACCGTGGCAACGCTTGTGCCTCACTCCCGAGCCGCGCACGCACGGATCGTTGCTACCCGCACTTGCTTAAGGAATCAGATGTTCTAGCGGGGGCCGACACCCCAGTGACCATTATCGAGGTCGTCTACCGCAGAGGCCGTACGGCGAACCTCACACCACCCGGCGAATCACGGCACCGACCATCTCGTCACCGCCTTCAAGGCCTGGTGTGGAGCCCGGGTCGACTACGGGATGTTGCGAATCAATCGGGACCGGTGATGGGAAGCTTCCGTATTCTCAACCGGTGAGGCTCCACCACCACGAGAGCCCCAGCCTCGAGGTGCACCCTGGCGGATTCGACCGCACTGAGAATCACGTCAGCCCGCTGTGGAGCATGGCGACCGGGCCTGCGGAGGAGCAATACGCTCGGTCCCAATGACCCTGTCACCGAGAGCAGGGCACCGAAGTCGGTGTCCGCCGTGATCAAAGTGCGCCCGCCTTCAGACGCCGAGGCGAGCACTTGACCGTCGGTTGCTCCCAGCAGGTCGAGATCGAAGAGATGGACGGCGTCGTGACCGGCCTCGGTCAGGAGAACCGCGACTCGTTGCTGGATCGACTCATCGACCAGAAACCTCACGCAGGTTCAAGGAGCGGGAGGGTGCCCTGGTCGACGGCGGCGGCTGCGTAGCGGAGGGCCTCTTCGATGTCGTCTGCTGTGAGTTGGGGATATTCAGCGACGATCTGTTCGGTGGTCATCCTCTCCGCCACCAGGGCCACAATGCTGGCAACGGGGATGCGAGTGCCTCGGATACACGGCACGCCGGCCATGATCTGGTGGTCGATAGTGATGCGCTGATACGCCATTGGTAGTCAGGGGCGCAGTGTCCGCAAAGCGGATCTGTTTCCCCATTCTCCTTTCAATCCGTGCGTGCCGTTCTCCGGCACACGGCTTACCGACGGCCTTCTGGACATGGTTACGCCGCCTCCGACCAACGATGCCCACTACACCAGTCACGAAGAGTCACCCTCGCAACCGAACCGGCGCAGCGACACCGAGACAAAGACGGCTTGGCTCTAGCCCATAGCCGACTCCGAGGTTGTCGACGCGTTGACAGCGACCCTACGGCCGCCGGGGTGGTTGGGCCGGGTGGACCCGGCCATGCCCTGACGCTTACCCTCTCGGTCGGCGTGACCGAAGTCGGGGCCCTTCCCTCCCGCCGGGTTCCTCCCAGCGATCAGCGGTACTACGACCCCGTCGGACTCCCGCTTCCCTCCGCTCGCTTTCACCATCGGCTTATACGACCGGTCTTTGCTGACAAGGCTGGGAAGACGGGTCTCTCCTGTTCCGAACCATCCCTTGCGTACGTGCCGCTCCCCGTACCCCGGGAGAACCCGACGGGGGGCATATCCGGAACGCCAGACCGTCGAACGTGGCCTTCGCCGTGACATGAGCGGCTCGGCTCCTCCATTGTTTCTCTGTCGGGGCTGCAGAACTCGCACCTGATGGCACTACGGCCCGCACGCTTGCTCCCACCACAGTGGCTTTTGACACCCCGCTCAGCCCGCCACCTCTCGACGACGGACCGGGGTCTGCTACCGGGCTCTCCGGCGATTACCCGGACGGGACTCACACCCGCTGGGATGGTCCAACTTTCAGGACGCAACACGCAACCAGCCTATCCGACCTGCGACCGGAGAGGATCGCGTCAGGAGTCGACCGTCAGGGGATCCGCAAGCTCATCGGATCGTGTTTGGTCCGCGTTTGGTCCGCGCGAGGACGAGAAAGGCTCCGAAACGTCCACAGCTGATGCGCAGCAAACTCCCTGGTCAGAGGCGGTTTTGAGCCGAACCGCCAGGTGGTAAAGACCCCCTGAACTTGACTGGGGGTCAAGAGGTCGGGAGTTCAAATCTCCCCAGCCCGACTGGGCCTTAAGGTCGGTTGGCATAGATCCGGCATAGATTCGGACCTCTATGGCGCCGCCGCTCAATGCGCCCCGGCCGGGTCCGTGGAAAGAACCGGCCAAATGCCGGTGCAACGGATCTGGGAGGTTTCTGTGTCTCCGGCCTGGAACCATGACGTGGTGGATGGCGGACACATATCGGGAATTCGGGCGAACATTGAAGCGCCGGAACACCCTTGAGTATCCCACCGGGAGAAGGAAGCAAGGAGGGTGGAACGGACGGCTATTGCGCCTCGACCAGCTCCTTCAGCTTCTCGAGGTTGGATCGCACATCTTTGGCGTACATTCTGGTCACGAGCGGATCGGCCAATTTTCCGAAGAAACCCCCGTAGGTCTCCGCCTCTTGATGCCATGTCACTTTTGTACCACCGTCGACATCCTCATATTTGATGTCAAGTCCGAAGCCGACCGGTGACTCGACGGTCCGACTCGTCAAACGGCGATCCTGCTCGAATTCGGTGACCTCCGTGGTCCACTCAATCGTCCTTCCAGCCACCCTCACCACTCCATGGTTCCGGGTGCCCTTACCAACCGGGCCCTCGGTCAGCTGCTCGTACAAGGTCAGGTTCGAGTTAAACAACGGCACATTTTCAGGATCAGTGGCGAACGCGAACACCTCGCTGCGGCCCCGGTCGATGACGATGCTCTCGTCGATAACGGGCATTTCTCCTCCTATCTAAAGGTCCGTCGTTGACCCTAAACGCCGCAAGCGGAGCATGTGGAGTGGGCACCAAAGTTCTGACGGCCCCTGCGGGCAGCGTAAGAGCGAGGGGGTTCACCATGGAGCTCGTCGACCAACTTCTAGCA
>DATLEZ010000050.1:0-8060 GCA_035525055.1 Acidimicrobiia bacterium
TCCCTCAAAGATGTCGTGGCCCACGACAAGGCGGGGGAGCGGATTCTCGAATCCCTCGTTCACTCCGCCGAGCAGCGCCTGGAGGAAGAGGGCATCCGCGGCGAGATCTACCTTTTCAAGAACAACACCGACTCCGCCGGCAATTCCTACGGCTGTCACGAGAACTACCTCGTCAGCCGGCACAAGGACTTCCACAAGACCGTCGACGTCCTGATTCCCTTCCTCGTCACTCGCCAGATCTTCCTCGGGGCCGGGAAACTGCTCCAGACCCCTCGCGGCACCACCTACTCGATGGCCCAGAGGGCCGAACACATCTGGGAAGGCGTTTCCTCAGCAACCACGAGGAGCCGGCCCATCATCAACACTCGGGACGAGCCCCATGCCGATGCCGAGAGGTACCGGCGCCTCCATGTGATCGCCGGCGACTCCAACATGAGCGAGTACGCCACCAGCGTCAAGGTTGGCACCGTCGTCGCTCTCCTCCAGATGATCGAGCGTGACGTCGTTTTCCGTGACCTATCCCTTGAGAACCCGATCAGAGCGATCAGGGAAATCGCCCACGACCTCACTTGCCGACGCAAGGTGCGTCTGGCCAATGGTCGGGAACTCTCGGCCCTCGACATTCAGTGGGAGTACTTCGACAGGGTGGTCCGATTCTCCCGGAACCCGGGGTTCCCGACCGAAGTGCAGGGTGCGATCGACCGGTGGGAGCACCTGCTGACCGGACTCGAAAAGGACCCTATGTCGCTCGACCGCGAGGTCGACTGGGTGATCAAGTACCGCCTGCTGGAGCGATACCGGGAACAACGCTCGCTTCCCCTTTCGCATCCCCGCCTGGCGATGCTCGATCTGTCCTATCACGACGTCGACCGGACCAGGGGCATCTACAACCTCCTCCTTCGACAGGGAATGGTCGATCGAGTGGTGAGCGACGCCGACATCGCCCAGGCCATGGTTCTTGCTCCGCAGACGACGAGAGCGCGCCTAAGAGGCGAATTCATCAAAGCCGCCAAGGCGAAGCGCCGGGACTTCACCGTCGACTGGGTCCATCTCAAGCTGAACGATCAGGCCCAGCGCACCGTTCTCTGCAAAGATCCGTTTAAGGCATACGACGACCGGGTGGACCGCCTGATTGAATCCTTGTAGCGATGAGAAACGTTCTCGAGCGGCTCATCAACTTGTTGGTCATGCTGCTGACCTCCTCTCGACCGGTTCCGGCCGAGACGATCCGTCGGACGATCCCCGGCTATTCGGCTGACTCCGACGACGCGTTCCATCGCATGTTCGAGCGCGACAAGGACCTGCTTCGTGGGATCGGGATACCGATCGAGTTGCGACCGACCGACGGCTGGGAGGTAGAACACGGATACGTGGTCGATCCAAGCAAATACCGGCTGGCTGATCCCGGCCTCACCGACGAGGAACGGGCCGCACTCTTCCAGGCGGCGCAAACAGTCACCCTTGGCGGTGAGCCGGCCGCCCCCGGAGCGATCCTCAAATTGGGAGGAGCGCGTCTGGCCGGAGCGGTGGAGCCACTGGCGGCTGATCTCGGGGAGGCGGCCGAGACACTCGGCGATCTCTTTCAAGCGGTATCGGAACGGAGGCGAGTCCGGTTCAAGTACAAGGAAGGAGAACGGCGGGTGGCGCCGTACGGGATCGGTCATCGCCGCGGTCACTGGTATCTCGTGGGCGGCACGAAGAGTGGTGAGAGGATGTACCGCGTCGATCGGATGGAGTCGATTCGCGTCCAAGACGAAGCCAACGCCTTCGAGCGCCCCGCCGGCTTCAAGGTCAAGGCATCACTTGAATCGATGCCGTGGGAAGCCGGGAGTGATGATGCAGTTCCGGCGCTGATTCGATTCAGCGCCGAGATTGCGTGGTGGGCGGCCAAGCAACTCGGGGCCGGGACGGCGCGCCCAACGGACGACGGTGGCCTGGAAGTGACGGTGCCGGTAGCCAACCGGGAAGCTTTCATCGGGTGGGTGCTCTCTTTTGGCGAAGGAGCAGAAGTGGTGCAACCCGAAGAGCTAAGACGAGCGGTCATAACGCGGGTGAAGGGAATCGCGTGATCGGAGCGTTTTACGTCCTACGTTCTACGTTTTACGTCGAACCCGCGTCATACGTCTGTGAGGGTTCCGACATAGAACGTAAAACGTACAACGTAGAACGGGTCCTCCCGTGACCTCTCGTACTGCTTCTCGGCTTTCTCGGATCCTGGCGATGCTTCCCTGGGTGATTGCCCATCCCGGGGCCAAGGTGGACGAAGTGTGTGAACGCTTCGGATACACCAGGGCGCAACTGGCCGAGGATCTCGCCATCGTGTTCGTTTGTGGCCTGCCCGGATATGGCCCCGGCGACCTTATGGTTGCCGAGATCGATGACGACGAGGTCTTCGTCGACACCGCCGATTACTTCGCCAACGCTCCTCGCCTCGCTCCCGCCGAAGCACTGGCGTTGCTCGCATCAGGGATCGCAGTGGTGGGTTCGGGCCAGGCCAGTGCCGCCCTTGCCTCTGCAGTCGAGAAACTGAGCCGGGCACTGCTACCTGAAGGAACCGGTGTCATCGACGTCGACCTTGCCGGCGAACCAGAGTTGGTTGCGATTCTGCGAGAGGCAGCAGCGACCAACTCCGTGGTCGAGATCACCTATACGTCGTTGAGCCGTGACCAGACCACTGTGCGCGAGGTCGAACCGTGGTCGGTGTTTTCGTCGATGGGAAACTGGTACCTCTCAGGTCATTGCCGGATGGCCGGCGCCGAGCGGAGCTTCCGGGTGGACCGGATCCGCAGAGCCGAAACTACCGGCGACCAGTTCGAGCCACCGAAGGCCTTGCCGCCTCGCGCGATCCGCTACACCCCGTCGGTCGAAGACGTCAGATGTCGCATTGCTTTGACCCCGGCGGCGATGTGGGTGCTCGACTATTACCCGGTCGACATCGTGTCAGAAGGACCCCAAGAAATCGTTGTCGAGTTCAGTGCTGGCGACCCTCTGGTGGCCGCTCGTTTGCTCCTCCGACTTGGACCGCAAGGCCGCCTGATCGACGGCCCCGAAGTGGCCGATGCGCTGGCGTCCCTGAGACGTCGAATCCTGAGCGTCTACAGGGACTAATCACGTTGGGCCAATTGGCCTGGCCTTCTCAAGTTTGGCCTGGGCTCCGCCGATACCTGCACCAAGAAGGTTGAAAGGCGGAGACGACCAGAAATGACCACCATCAAGACAACGTGCAGCTGGTGCGGAGATGTTCAATTGACTCCCGCCGACCTGGCTCTCGAGTTGACGCCCAGCCAGGATGAGGGGAACTACCGGTTCGTTTGCCCCACTTGTGCGACGGTCCAGCGTCGGCCGGCCAACGCCCGGGTGGTCAGCGTTCTCCTCGCCACCGGAGTCAACTACGAAGTCATCAACCCCGATCCGATCACCGAAGACGAGATAGCCGCCTTCGCTCGAGCTATTGCCGCCGAGCCCGATCCGTTCAGATTGCTCGCCGGCTAAGAAGCACCCCGCCGGGAGAAGGTCAGGCCGTTCCGAGCCACCCTTCACCCGCCGGGGTGCCTTCGCGTCCAGACCTACCATGGGCCGCATGGTTCAAGGCGGCGAATGGATTGTGATCGTCCTGGTGGCACTTGTGGTCTTCGGGCCCGAACGCCTGCCGGAGTTGTCCCGCAAGGTCGGAGGCTGGGCCCGTGAGCTCCGCACGGCCGCCCGGGAGATGAGGGAGGGGCTCGAGGCTGAGGTCTCAGAGGTGCAGAAGGCCAAGGCCGACCTGACCGATCCGGTCAAGGAGGTTCGCCAGGCAGTTCGCGATACCGCCCGTCTCGCCTCCGAGACCAATCCCACCCGGCTCGACTGGAAAGGCCCCAAGCCGCTGAGTGGCCCGACCCCGGCGGAGGCGCTCGCCGATCTCGACCGTATCGAAGCGGGAGAAGCTCTGATTGAGGAGCCGGCGGTACCGATCGATGAATCACTCGGCGCAGACCAGCCCGAGCCGGAAGCCGAGCCACCGACGGAACCTTCCTCGGACTCGAGCGAAGAACCGACTTGAGCGAAGACAAGCCCCAGCCCATCCTGGCCCATCTCGACGAACTGCGGAAGCGGATCATCCGCGTTGGGATCGCCCTCGTCGTCACTTCGATCATCGGCCTGGTCTTTGCAAACCCGCTCACCAACATCCTGGAGGAGCCGTACCGCCAGGCCGCGCCAGATAACACGTTCCAGGCACTCGAGGCAGGGGAAGAGTTTGGGGTCTTGATGCGGGTCGCCTTCTTCGGGGGCGTGATTCTCGCCAGCCCCGTGATCTTGTATCAGATCTGGGCTTTCATCAGTCCCGCCCTGAACAAGCGGGAACGAAGGTGGGTGATCCCCCTAGTGACGTCATTCGTCGTGCTATTCGTCGGAGGGGTGCTGTTCGGGTACTGGCTGCTTCCGAGGGCGCTCGAGGTTCTCCTGAACATTTTCCCAGATGTCGAGAACAACCTCCGCATTGGCCCTTATTACTCCTTTGTGCTCCGCTTGCTCTTGGCTTTCGGCATCGTCTTTCAATTTCCAGTGTTTCTCTACGCCACCGCGGCTGTTGGAGCGGTCAACAGCCGTCAACTCGCGAGCGGGCGGCGTTGGGCTGTCCTGATCATCACGATCGCGGCAGCCGCCATCACTCCGACCGGGGACCCGATCACGTTGGCAGCCCTGGCGGTGCCGCTCTATCTGATGTACGAAGCAACCCTCTGGGTGATCAAATTGACCCTACGCCGCTGATGGCGGGCAGAGGGAGCCAGGAGCGACAGGCCGGGCTCGACGAGTTCTTTTCAGGATTGGCGTTCAAGCCCGACGACTTCCAACGTGAGGCGATCGAGGCGATCGCCCGCGGTCACAGCGTTGTCGTCACGGCTCCAACCGGGGCGGGCAAGACTCTGGTGGCCGAGGGAGCGGTCCACCTGGCGCTACGGGAGAACCGGCGGGCCTTCTATACGACCCCAATCAAGGCTCTCAGCAATCAGAAGTTCGGCGACTTCGGGGCGATTTACGGGCCGGATCGGGTCGGTCTCCTGACCGGTGACAACGTCATCAATGGAGACGCCCCAGTCGTCGTGATGACCACTGAGGTGTTGCGGAACATGATCTATGCCGGTTCCTCGGCGCTCGACCGGGTCGGGGTAGTGGTGCTCGACGAGGTTCATTACCTGCAGGACCGATTTCGGGGCGCGGTCTGGGAAGAGGTGATCATCCATGCTCCCCGGCGAATCCAGCTTGTGGCCCTCTCGGCCACGATCGCAAACGCCGAGGAGTTCTCGTCGTGGGTGAGGGAGCGAAGGGGGCCAACCGAGCTGGTGCTCTCGACCCACCGTCCCGTGCCCCTGGAGCCGCGCTACATGCTCCGCGATCGGGTTTCGGACACGGTCAGGATGATGCCGACGTTCAGCAGTCGCGATGGACGGCTGCGGCCCAATCCCAAGCTCGAACATCTCCTTAGCCTGGAGAAGGGCCGCCGGAGTCGATTCGCCACTCCTGGAAGGGTGGAGACAATCGAACACCTGGCTGCTGAGGGCATGCTTCCGGCCATCTACTTCATCTTCTCGCGGGCAGGATGCGATGCCGCGGCCCTCCGAATGCTGGAATCGGCTGTCCGCCTCAACACTCCCGATGAGCGGGAGACGGTCAGGTCGTTCGCCGAGGAGCGAACCGCTCATCTGTCCGAGGCCGACCTGAGCGTGCTCGACTATCCAAGATGGTCGTCGCAGCTCGAGGCGGGGGCGGCACCCCACCACGCCGGCCTGGTACCGGCGTTCAAAGAAACTGTGGAACAGCTGTTCGCGATGGGGCTCCTGAAGGTTGTCTTTGCCACCGAGACCCTCGCCCTCGGAATAAACATGCCAGCCCGAACCGTGGTCCTCGAGAGTCTCAGCAAGTGGAGCGGCGAGGGTCACGAGATCATGCAGCCAGGCGACTACACCCAGCTGACAGGGCGGGCCGGGCGCCGCGGGATCGACGACGTCGGATATGGGGTAGTCCTGCACACTCCATTTGTTCCGTTTTCGCAGGTGACCCAGGTCGCAGCGGCAGGCAGCCATCCCCTGCGTTCGAGTTTCCGGCCAACGTACAACATGGCGGCCAACCTGGCGGCCAACTACTCCAAGGAACGAGCGATCGAATTGCTCTCAGCCTCATTTGGCCAGTATCAGCGCCAGGAGGATCGCAGCGCCGCCATCGCCCAACTCGCGCAGCTAGAGGAGCGGCTCCAGGCGGAGGAAGCGAAGGCGGCGTGTGAGCTCGGCTCGGTGGCCGAGTACATAGAGCTGACCAAGTCCGTGGAGACTCCCTCCCGCAGCGACCTGGTCGGAACGCTCCATCCGGGCGACGTAGTCGACATATCCGGGGGCCCCCGCCAGGGTCGGTACTTGATCTTGCGAAGGATCCGCCGGGAGGGGGGAGGCATGAAGCTGCTTGCACTGAGCACTTCAGGAAGAGTCATCCCGATCGGCAGCAAGGACCTGCCACCCCAAAGCGCCAAGGCTGCCACTCTCGATTTGCCCAAGCCATTCGCCCCGCGCGATCGCCGATTCCAGCAAGACGCGCTCCGGCTCATGCGCCGACTGCCGCCCCCGGCGCAGTCTGCGAAGCATGCCGCTGCCCGTCAGGAAGCCGACCCAACTCCCCGCCTCAATCATCCGGTGGCCGATTGCCGGGATCTGGAGAGCCACCTCCGCTCAGCCCGCCGCGCCCAGCGGACCCGCAAACAGATCGACCAACTCACCGCCGATCTACGTCAGTCCGGCGTGGGGTTGATCGAGGACTTCCAATCAATCACAGGTCTCCTCGAGGACTTCGGCTATCTGTCGGGATGGAGTCTGACCGACCGCGGAAACCGGCTTCGGTTCATCTACAACGAACTCGATCTCCTCCTCGCCGAGGCCCTCGAGAGGGGCCTGTTCTGGAACCTGAGCGTTCCTGAATTGGTCGCCCTCGCATCCGGGTTCGTCTACGAGCCTCGCACGGACGAACGCCTGGTTCCGGTCTGGCCCACCGCAGGCCTAGCCGACCACTGGGCCGACCTGGAGAAGCTGTGGGAAGAACTGGTTGTACGTGAGCGAGCGGCGCGTTTGCCGCCCACCCGCCGTCCCGACCCTGGCTTTGCGGTGCTCGCGTACGAGTGGGCCGAGGGTGGTGAACTCGACGATTTGCCCTCCCTGCGGCTTCAGCCGGGCGACTTCGTCAGGGTTTCCCGTCAACTGGTCGACCTGCTGAAGCAACTGAGAGATGTGTCACCCGAGTTGGCAGCCGAGGCCAGGGCTGCACTGACCGCCGTTGACCGGGGAGTGGTGGCTGCAATGGGAGTGGGGTAGAGCGTGGCGCGTGGTGCGAGGGTGTATTGGATCCCTTCCAGAGATCGGCGAAAGGCGAGCGGACCACCCTCCAACGTGAAATTTGGTGCGTCAGTCCCGGCTGTCACCAAATCTGGCCTGCTACTCCCGGCTTCCGGGACTCATCCACCAGATTTCATGGGGAGCGGGAGCGACGCACCAAATTTCGGGACGTGGTCCGATCAAGAGGCTCGATCAGGAGGCTCGACGCGATCCTTCGGTGATTCTTGACTGCCTCGGAACGCATCACGCATCACCTCCCCCTCTACCCTCCCGGGACATGCCTGAGCCCTGGCTCGTCCTTGTCAACCTCAATGCCGGGCGAAAGTCGATCGACCCGGGGCGGGTGACAAAGGCTCTCAAGGACGCCGGCGTTGAGTTCGATCTGCAAATTCCGGAGTCGGCCGCCGAGATGACGGAGGCCATCGCATCGGCCGCCTCGAGCGGACGGTGGCGCCTCGCTGTGGTGGGGGGAGACGGGACGACCAGCCTGGCGGCTAACGCGATCCTAAAAGCCGAATGGTCTCGCCGACCAGTCCTCGGAGTGCTGCCCGGCGGGACCGGCGGCGACCTTCTCCGCACCTTTGGCCTTCCCAACAACATCGAGGGAGCCGCCGGCCACCTGCTCGGAGATTCGGTTTATCCGATTGACGTCGGCCGACTCGACGGTGAGTGGGGTGTTCGATATTTCGTCAACGTAGCCCA